>CAYLYB010000014.1:0-29126 GCA_964387605.1 uncultured Pirellulales bacterium
AATGTTCTCGATGCTGGATGCAGGATTCCAGATACTGGATGCGGGGGCAGGTAGCTCATTGAAAACTCTAAATACTAAGCACTAAATCCTAAACAAATGCCAATGGCCGAAATTCAAATATCAAAAATCGGCTGTAGCCGATTGTTTGGAACACTTGTCCGCCTGCGGCGGATTTGGTTATTAGAGCTTGGATTTTGTTTAGAGCTTAGGATTTAGATATTAGGATTTCGAGAGAGGGAGGAAGTTATGTATGCTCACTACACAATAAAGGTGCCGGTGTGGGTGGACAGGATAATTACGCGGCCATTGATGATGTATCGCAAGCGCAAATACGGGTATTCGTTTCGGCGAATCGAGGTCGGGGAAGGATTGTATGCGCTCGTGGATTGCGAGGATTATTACCGCTACGGGCATTTGAAATGGAGCGTGGCGGGAAAGGATGGGAAATTCTACGCTATCAGGGGAGTAAGGACATCCCAGAGGGAAATCAAAATCCAGAGCTTACACAGGGAGATTATGAACGCAAAAGGCAAAAAGCTGATTGACCATAGAAACGGCGATTCACTGGATGATAGAAGGACAAACCTCCGGCGGGCCAGCAGGTCGCAAAATTCTTCTAATAAGAAAATAACCAAATCAAAACGTGCGACCTCTAAATACCGTGGAGTATCATATTTCCCTCGGACCGGCAGGTGGTGGTCGCGAATCAAATGCCGCGGTAAATCTATACACCTGGGTTATTTTAAAAGCGAAATCGATGCGGCCAGGGCATACGACGCGGCCGCGAAGAAATATCATAAGGATTTCGCCCGCCTAAACTTCCCGCAGAACAATTGAGCCCTTCGACATGCTCTCAACAGGGGACCTGCCGTAAAACTAAAATCGGTTTATTGTGAATAACCGGGTGCGATTCTAATTTGCAGGCAGATTGATTTTTTGCAATGTGGCACGGGCTTCCAGCCCGTGAAAGCACGGCCAAGATGGCCGTGCCACGAAATATACCTGCAAACTCTATTCACAAACGGAGGGCAAAAGGGGAAAATAATTGCTTGAAAAGAGCAAACATAAGGGTAAAAATAACCGATAAAACCAAGGGTGTAGCCGTTTTGCTGTCGAAAGTATCGCCCAGGTAAACAGAGTCAAACAAATAATGAGAAGTAAGGGGTAAACTCGATGTTCGCCAAAGGTTCTGAAAAAATTATCAAGACTTTATCAGACTATCACACATATGACCAATACGGCCCGGCGGGAAGCCCGTATCAGCGATTCAGGCAGATGAGTCTGGATGATTTGCTGCTCGAAAACCGGATTGTGTTTTTAGTGGGTGAAATCAGCTACGCTCGGGCAACAGAGGTGATTATGAAAATGCTCTATCTGGAAAACCAGAAACGCAACAGCGAAATCAACCTGTATGTAAACTCACCCGGCGGGAGTGTGGACGATACGATGGCCGTCTATGATACAATGAAATTTGTCAGCTCGCCGGTGGCAACATACTGCATAGGCAGGGCGCAATCCGGAGCGGCAATAATATTATCGGCAGGGACAAAAGGCAAACGGTTCGCGCTGCCGCACGCAAAAGTAATGCTGCACCAGCCATGGGGCGGGGTTTACGGGCAGGCGGCGGATATCAAGATACAGGCCGAGGAAATCCTCAAGGCAAAACAAATGATAAATGAACTGCTTGCCAAGCACACGGGGCAGGACATCGAGAAAATAAAAGCGGAAACCGAAAGAGACCGGTATATGACCGCGGAAGAGGCGCTTCAATACGGCCTTATAGATGAGGTATTGCAGCTCGATGAACACTCGGCAGCAGAGGCGGACAATCCGGACGATAAAAAATCGGACAATAAAAAGTCGTAAACCTTTTGAGAGCGAAACCATGGCAGTAAATCAAAACTTAGTACCGATAGTAATCGAGAAGAGCGGTCGGGGCGAACGAGCGTATGATATCTACTCGCGCCTGCTCAAAGACAGAATTGTTTTTTTAGGCGGGCCGATAGACGATGATACGGCAAATCTTATCATCGCCCAGATGCTTTTTTTGAGCAACGAAGACACTAAAAACGATATTCACCTCTATATCAACTCGCCGGGCGGCTCGATAACGGCGGGACTGGCGATTTATGATACGATGCAGTTTTTACGGTGTAACGTGGCGACATATTGCGTTGGCCAGGCGGCGAGTATGGCGGCAGTATTACTGGCGGGCGGCAAGAGCGGCAAACGCTTTTTGCTGGGCAACAACAGGGTGCTATTGCATCAGCCATTGATAACCGGCGAATTGATTGGGCCGGCGACGGATCTCGATATAGAGGCAAAAGAGATTCTTCGGCTTCGCGAACGGCTTTACAGCATACTTGCCCATCACACGGGGCAAAGCACCGAGAAAATCGAGAAAGACTGCGACAGGAACCTCTGGCTCGATGCGGAAGAGGCGATAAATTACGGTCTGGCGGACCGTATATTGAAAAAGGCACCCGAAATCGCCAAAGCCGATGACGCCAAGAAGTAAGACGCGGCAAAAAAGGCAGTTTAATTAGCTGTGAAAATGAAGCCCAGCAAAAATATCACTATCGCAATTCAATGTGCCCTGACGGCGGGAGTGGTGTTCATATTCGGCTGTGACAACTCCGTATCACAGGAAGTGGCGTTTTCCCGCCAGGTTCGGCAACTCGCCGCGGACAAAGCAAAACTTCAGACTCAACTCGAACAGAGTCAGATAGAAAACAAACAGCTTCAAAAGCAGGTTGATTCGCTTTCAAAGCTGCCAGGAGATAAAAGGACCGAGGAGATTTATACCCTCAAGGAAGTCAAAATCGGCAGATACACAAATCTCTACGATGAAGATAAAAACGGAACAAAGGAAACTCTCGTCGTTTATATTCAGCCGATTGATGAAACCGGAGACGTTATCAAGGCGGCCGGAAGCGTTGATATTCAATTATGGGATTTGAATCGCGAAGATGGAGAGGCACAGTTAAAACAGTGGCACGTTGAGCCGGATAAGCTAAAAAATCTTTGGTTCAGCGCCATCATGCAAAACAGCTACCGGCTTACTTTCGACATCAGCACGGTTGTCGAGCAATTCGACAGACCATTGACAGTTAAAATGACGTTCGTCGATTATCTTTCCGGAACGACTTTCACAGACCAGAAAATCATCCGGCCTTAAAATCCCCTCCTATTGGCTCCGAGATTATCTGTATTATTGTAAAGGCGAGACTGTCTTTTATCTCAGTGGGCAGGGTTGGGAGGTCCGCCACAGGCGGATTTCGCTATCACTCAACACGCCCACTGATATTTTTAGACACTGATTAACACGGATTTCACTGAACATTCACCACGAAGGACGCGGAGGGACGCGAAGAATTCGGCCGGAGATGTGTTCTTGATGAAATCCGCTTGTAAAGCAAGCCCGTTCGACTATGCTCAGGACATATGCTTTCTCACGGACTCCATCATCGCCCACAGGGCTAACAACATTATCCCTATGGCAGAATGCCATATCGGCCGAACAACTTAAGTCGAGCAAAGACAGGGATTAATTAAACAATAAATTTGTTTTGTAACAGTATTTGATGATAAAATGCTTCATTACTAATAAAAAGTAGTTAGGAGTATTTGGTGGAGAGAATAAAGGTATGTGGAGAAAAATGTTTATGAAGTTAATATCACAAATAACACGGAAAGAAATTGAAACTACTTTGAAGAAAAATACGGTCGAATACAAATGGATAAATCTGCAAGATCAAAAGAAATCCTAGATGATTCTTCGGTTAAATCAAATAACGACATCCGTCCTGGATTAATCACAGACGATCCAGTGTTTGCAGCAATCATATCATCATTTTTTAATCGTAGAAATAATTATTTCCCTGTATTTTCATTGCCAAGAATGGCTCGTAATGACTGGGAGATAGATGTTCTGAAACGAGTTGTTTCAATAAAGAGAGCAAGAGTAAATATTCTATTTTGTAAGAAAACAGATTATGGCCTCTTGGCGCCATTACGCACTATGGCCGGAATGGATCTGATAGCATTAGAACAGCCAGAGGAAGTAACGATAGTCTTGCCAATAGCATTATCAAATAAACGAATTTTGGTTGCTCCGAACAATTATTTACTCGGACTGAAGTTGGCATTAAAACAAAATAAACTTTTAGAAATACACTCGGAGCATAACGATAAAATTAAATATAATGATTCAATTCCTTCGGCTGATACGGTTGTAGTTATAGAACAGACAGATCAAGTAACAGATGTATGTGCTATAAATTATGCGCATGCTAAAGGTTGGGATGCACTGATTATAGATTCAGTTTCAAAAGAGATTGAGACTAAACTGAAGGAACTGTTTATAACTCTCTCAAAAGATTATTGTAGTTTCGATGCTAGTTATGAAAAGCTCAAAAATGCCATTAAAAAAGTGGTGGATTGGGAACAATTAGAAAGAAAATATAAAAAGATTCAATTTGTTACCCGTGAGATGCCTTTGGGGATACTGATTGAATCTATACCTGTAGCACATATTGCACACATTCAGTCCGAACTTCGGTTTGTGGACGAATTCTATTACAACTCCGCAGCTATTAACTCTTCAAAAAATCATATCCCATCACTTTTCTTTGCGGAAATAAATTCCAACGATATAGTTTCTGAAATTCCAGAAATAAGAAATATTTTGAATGACACTAAAGTTTGGCAATTTACCTTGGGAGGTAAACATGCAAACAGAGAGAACTTCGGCCTTTATGCAAAATACTTTCCTTATGACTTACTGCTTATCAGCGGACATGGGAATTCTCCTAGATGCAGAGAAGTTATATACTCCTTTGAAGACTTACGGGGATGCGAACATAAAGTTAAATTACTGGAATATTATCAATTTGGACCAACAGAAGGCGAAAAGATCCTTGTTGAGACAAAAGAATATTTCTTGGAATTTGATGGGATTGATTGGAATGAAAAAGAAAAATTGAATAAAATTGGAATTGGTCCTTTAATAAGGGAGTGGATTAATGCTCATCATACGCAACGGTCAAAAATGGTCGAATATAAAGAGGAGTCACCTACGAGCATTGAAGGCTTAGCCTTGAATGACGGAGTCTTTTTTGGGTTCGTTTATAAATTTTCTCAATTTAACAATCCTGTTGTAATAATTAATACATGTGCATCACTACTAGAGTTAGGGAAAAACATAAGCTATGCAGGCCCCAGAGCGTTAATTGGAACTATGTGGTCCATATACGACAGAGATGCTGTGATATTTGCCAAATCATTATTCGATAATTTTTCGGAAAAGCATATTTGTGATGCATTTCACATTGCAAGGTCTTCTATAGGTAATAAATATTCTAAATTAGCATATGTACATTTTGGAACGCTGGATAGCTATATGCCATTGATTTGTAATATTTCAGATGAGCAAAAAGAAGCAGAGTATATGGCCAAAAGGATTCTGAGTTCCTTTGCAGAGGCACTTGGATTTGCTAGCCGTGGATGGTTATCTGATCGTGAGTTACTACGCTTAAGCAGTTTATATAAGATGGCTGCTCAATTCATGAACTTGAAAGTAAGCAGTCAATCTCCTTTACAAAACGACCTAGAAGCGATTAGAACGGGACTTGAGTTAAGTAAAGCTACTAGAAAATGTATTGGGTCGCAAAAAAATTCTGTTCTGGACAAATGAATTTTAATAATTAATAAAATATAATAATCCTAACTATTCGTGTCGCGAGGGGCGAGACAGTAGAGAGTCGCACAGTAGATTCCGTCTTCGTTTTCAACTCCGCCGAGACAGACAGTACACCCTACGGATTGTTGAGTTGTGGTATCGCACCTAAGGCACAAGCTGCGCGATATTTTTTAAATGGATTCGGCGACTTGGTTCGACAAGCTCACCACAAGTCGCTCGGAATGACCCTTCTACGCTAAAGCTACGCAGGGCAGGCGGCGAGGAAAATAGTTCCTATATCAATCGGGTCTGTAGTCGTGCCAGCCGGCGGGAGCGGGGACGTATTTACCGCCAAACCAGATGTCGCCGGGTAAAATACCTTCGAGGAGCCGCGAATCGAGATAATACTGCTTGAGGTAGCCGTCGCTTCCGACAAGACCGACAACGCCCCTGACGGATTCGGAGAGAGTTCCCCTCAGGATGAGTATATCCTGGGGCGGGTTTGTTTCTTTTCTGCCGCCGTAGTTACCTCTCTTGACATTTTCCGCGCCCCAGCCACCGCCGCCAACAGCAACAGCCGCTTCAACAATCATCGTATGAGGCAGATTACGGTTTGTTCCGGAGCCGTTTCCAATCGGCCTGTAACTGTGCTCCCTTGAGTACATATAAATGTCATGGATGATAGAATCAGGCGGGCCGGGGTAATAGTTGAGATAACCGGAAGAATAGCTCGACATGCCGGGGTCGATGATTTTGACGACGCCCTGTGAAATCAAGCCGAGTACGTTTTGATTATCGTTTGAGGGCATTCCTGTAGCATCGCGTGCACCATCGACTACTATTGAATCCGCTATCCAGATGTTGCCCGTGGCGACAAGTGTCACTTTACCCTTAACGACCAAATCTGTGTAATCGCTGCTTCCGAGTATAACATCGCCATCGACATATATTTGTCCGCCGGGCTCACTTTCTTTGAGGCCGAATTTCTGGGTAACATAGGTATCAGTGACAGGAACAACTACAGGCGATTCAAAGTCCGGGGCGTAATGGTAGGCATAAATATCGTATTTTTGATACTGGTTACCGCTCGTTCCGGGGACGATTTCGTAATCCCAGGTGGTGCTGTCACTGCCGGGCCTTTTATATGTTTTTACAGAGCAGTTATTTGTAATGCGGACTTTTCCCACTCCGGCATCGACAAAGAATTCGATCTGAACGGCGTTGCTGCGATTATTAAAATTTGCCGTACCAACGGGCGTGAAAACGAAGCTGGGATTGGTGCTGTCCCGGAAACGGTTCGCCTTACTGGCAACGGCGTCTTCATCGGTAATTCGGACGTCGGGCTGGTCGAAATAGATGCCGTCATTAAAAAGATTCATAACGCCATAGTATTTATCGACGTCGCTGGAAGTCCGCCTGGATTCGCTCATTTCAACTTTCTGCAAAAATGAGGGGCTTCCGGAAATATAAATATCCCTTTCATCGGGGCTGTCGTGGTGATTATTGATGTGGACAGGTATATCGATGATTTCACCGTCGGCGAAATTAACGGGATAAGTAGAGGTCGGGCCCGACGGAACCCTGCACTTACCCATAGCCCAGCCGGTGATGGCCTGGAGGACAACAACATCAACAACCCTCGAGCTCGTGCCGCTTATACCCGTTGATACAATTCTGAAAACAGGTCGAGCGCCGACATAATCATCAAAATTAACCTGATAGCTGCAATTGCTGGAATCAAAATCGATATTTCCCGTCGAGCCGGAGGAACTGCTTTGCAGTGCCCCGAGAATATCCGTTTGCTGACTCATCCAAAAAACGCCCTGTTCGTAGCCGGCCTCAGCGACCAGCAACGCTTCCGTTTCGCACTTTGCTTTTGCAGCCTGTAAGCGCACGAGATAGCTTGCCATCATCAGGCCGGTAGCAAGAGCCGTCAGTATTAAGACTGCCACAATAACGAGCGGAAGAGCGATGCCGCTGGCATACAAGGCGCGTTTTTTTGTATTCATAATCTTCTGACTCCACCAACTGAAAACGAAAAGCTCCAAACACCAACCCTGCGGTCGATGTTTCCGGCTTTCCGTTTTAATTTCAATACAATCAAGGCCAAACGTTTCTCATCAGGGTTGCGGCTGTAACCGTAGTCTGCGAATTATCAAACGGGTCGGAGATAGTCATACTTATCCGAACACATCCTTT
Organism: uncultured Pirellulales bacterium; assembly: GCA_964387605.1. GTDB lineage: Bacteria > Planctomycetota > Phycisphaerae > Sedimentisphaerales > Anaerobacaceae > Fen-1362. The sequence continues at coordinate 7,880 of CAYLYB010000014.1, forward strand.
TCCATCTCCGTTGAGGCTTCTGGTAGTATGGGTGAATTCGAGGTCGCTAACATTTTGAGCAAGAGTAACGGTAGTGACAGAACCACCTGTGAGCCGGTTACCGAAAGCGTCGATTGCGCCGGGCGGATAGGGGCCGATGTCGAGCATTAATTTATCGTCATCGAGATAGAAAAGAGCGTAGGCCGTGCCCGTTATCGAGATATCCATAATATCCTTTGTAAGCTCAGTGTCCCAGTAGTGAAACTCAACGGCCTGGCCTTTCACAATCTCCTCAAGATTATCAGGTAGAGGAACAGGGTCGAAACGCCCGGTGGAAGATATTTCATAGAGGGCGTAATCCATCTTATTGGATTTGCGACCGATATTGCCGAACATTACAGTTGTTTCTATGGCGTTAAGATGAGAGCTTGAATTTGCATAATTGAACGCACGAGCCCAGCTAAGATGGCCGCTTTTCAAAAGTGAGCCCACTATCAGGACTACAATCATTGTAAGAGCCATCGTGATGACAAGCTCAATGAGGGAAAAACCACGGCCATCCCGGCGGATAAAAGCCGGCCTAAAACGATTCGTTATGTAAAGTCTGGTATTCATATTTTAATTACTGGTCCCGCCTGACATAAGTAGTGAGAACAACACCGGGGTCATCATCGTCCACCTGTTCAACTCCGTAATCCCTGTTCCATCGAACAGCAATGCTTATCTTCCGCAGCATGGTTCCCGCCACAGGATCGGTCGCGATATCGTCACGAGACATATTAAAATATAAAGGGATGTTATCAATCATCGTCATATAATTACCCGCAGGCATCTCAGGGGGCAGAGAAAATCCCATCTGAAGGTCCTCAGGATTGTAGTCATCTGAGCCGCCGGTGCTCTTCCAGTCCTCTAAAAGGAGCTGGCCGAGGCGACTTGCGGTTAACTGGGCCCTGGCGAAACGAATGTGGGTGACGGTAAGATACTCGAAGGATAGCGTCCCCAGCGCGGCAATGATGATAACAGCGACCGCAATCATCACTTCCACAAGTGTCATGCCGGGTCTTGTGGCACGTGAGGCACGTCTGGTCTCTAACGAGTCACAAGCAATAAGCGGTGAGCAACTGACCCTTCGACTCACAGTTCAATCCTCCAGCAATTACTGAGCCGCGTTGAGCTGGTTTGTTCGATCTTAAAGCCCCTCAATGTCGTATTCCCTACAAAGCAAACCATCATAATTCGACGGCAATCCTTTATAAAATATAGTTATACGGCTGCAAATACCAAACGCCTCGACGATATTGTTTACTATTTTTTTGCGGAATTTTTTTTATATGCTTTTTCCATCCATTCCCACACAAAGGTCCTATAAAGTAATTCGTCCCTGCCGAGCAGTCAAATCGCTTGCAAAGCAACAGCCGAGGTATAAAATGCCTGTATGCAGAATATGCTCAACAAGATAATATGCGGCGATTGCATTAAAATTTTAGGCAAAATCAGCGAACCATTCGCGGACCTGATATTCGCGGATCCGCCTTTCAATATCGGCTACAAATACGACAAATATCACGATAATGTGGGCAAAGATAAATATATCGGCTGGACAAAGGAGTGGATGGCGGCGTGTAAAAAGGTATTAAAGCCGAACGGCTCGTTTTATATCGCGATAGGCGACGATTACGCCGCAAACGTAAAAATCATAGCCGACGAACTCGGATTAGTGATGCGTAACTGGATAATCTGGCATTACACATTCGGCCAGCAGATGAAAAACAAGTTTGCCCGCTCTCATACACATATATTTTACTTCGTCAATAATAGCCAGCACTTCACATTCAATGATTACGCAGTTCGAGTTCCTTCGGACCGTCAATTGATTTACGACGACAAGCGGGCGAATCCAGAGGGGAAAATGCCGGACGACGTATGGGACAGTTATTCGCGGGTATGCGGGACATTTAGGGAGCGGACCGGGTGGCACCCATGCCAGATGCCTGAACAGCTACTGATGCGAATCATAGCCGTAAGCTCCAACCTCAGCGACTGCGTTCTTGACCCGTTCGCGGGTTCGGGGACGACTGCGGCAGCGGCAAAACAGCTCGATAGAAATTACGTGTGTATCGAGATATCGAAGGAATACGCTAAAAAAGCAAAAGAGCGAATGCAAAAAATTCAGGAAAAGCCACAGTGTAATTCACAGCTAAATCATGCAGAAATTACAGAACTGAAACGTTTGATACCGGACATTCGTAAACCAGTGAAAGAGATACTTTCAGACGATTACCTTCTGACGCTTTTCGCAAATCAGCTCAACGTCCGGCTCCATAACGGCAAGCGGTATAACAGAAACGAAATAGCGGCTGCTTTGAAGGATTTGGCTTATTGAGCCCCAATAAAAAAACAGGCATTTTCAAGCTCTTCGCCTTTTTTTCAGCCACGGCGATAATGCTGACGCTGTCGCAGGAGCCGATGGGCGTGTGGCCATTAGCGTGGGTGGGGTATGTGCCTTTGATTTTGTGCAGTTCGCCGAAAATCAAACCATTCAGATTGTGTGCCGTTGCGTATATCGTCTCGGCTGTATATTGGTTAGGTAATTTATACTGGATTGGCTTCGTAACGATAAGCGGGTGGATTGCGTTTTGCCTTTATACCGGTCTGCTCTGGCCAATACTGGTATTATGCCTTCGCTGGTGCAGACAAAAAAGAGTGCCGCTTTTTATTGCGGTGCCGGTTCTTATCGTCGGTATAGAGCAGATGCAGGGGCTTTTTCTGGGCGGGTTTTACTGGCATTACTTAGGGCACAGCCAGTATTCGAATACGTCTCTGATTCAGATAGCGGACATATTCGGGGCGGCGGGTATATCGTTCGTGGTTGGGATGGTAAACGGACTAATAGCGGAGCTTTTGACAGCCGATTATAAAAGGCGAATTTCGAAGCTGCTGCAGCCGGCAGAAATCATTTTTGTTATCGTCATAATTTTATGCGCTATAGGTTACGGCAGGCGGCGAATTCAAGAGTCGCCAAGGTATGTCACAGCAGGGCCATTAATCGGGGCAGTACAGACGAACGTGCCGCAATCGGTGAAGCAGTCATTCGCGGCGGAAGAGGAGATTTTCGAGGAGCTGCTCGAACGCAGCAAAAAATGCGAGGAGGCAGGCGCGGAGCTGATTGTGTGGCCTGAGACGATGGTGCAGGCAATTCTCGAACCGCAGGTACTCAAGCTGCTGGACAAAACGCATCCATACGTATTATTCGACACAATTATCAGTGAACACGCGAAAGGAGAGGCATACGTGCTGGTGGGCGCATACGGTGGCAGCCCGCGAATCGACGAAAATTTCGATATCCGCATCGCGCAAAAATACAACTCGGCTTTTCTCTATACGCCGAACGGCGGGCAGGCAGATGAGAAATACTTCAAGATTCACCTTGTCCCGTTCGGGGAAACTCTGCCATTCAAAAATATTGGGGTGATTCATAATCTTCTTATAAAGATGACGCCTTACGATTTTGACTATACCTTGGACCCGGGCACTAACTATACGGTCTTCGAAATTCAGCCGAGGGATACGAACGATTTATATAAATTCAGCGTGATGATTTGCTATGAGGACGCCGTACCTGTAATGGCCAGGCGGTTTGCGCTCGATAAGGAGGGTGAAAAACAAATCGACTGGCTTGTCAATATCAGCAATGACGGCTGGTTCGTGAGATTCAAGAATGACAGGGTACTGCCAAGCACGGAACTTGTGCAGCATACGGCGATATGCGCATTTCGGGCGATTGAGAACCGATTAGCCGTGTTGAGAGGCGTCAACACGGGAATAAGCTGCATGATTGATACGCTGGGCCGGGTGAGGGACGGCTACACGGCGGGAAATCTGCCAAACAGGGCTTTCGAACGTAAAGGGGTATCGGGCTGGTTCGCAGATACGGTGCCGATTGACAGCAGAATTACCATCTTCAGCCGATACGGACAATGGCTGGATTTATCCTGTGAGATTTTAGTATTGGCAATCATAACGGCACAGCTTGTCGAGCGGTTTTTCTTCAAACAAAACTCAAACGAAAAGGCCGTCAAAGCAAAAAAGCGAGTAAACTAAAATGAAGAAATCGAATCGTGTAATACACAAAACCGTCAGCGGGAGCATTATATTTCTAATCTGGGTGCTGATATTTTGCGGATGTGAGGGTGATTCTTCAAATCCGTATGTAATCACCGACGTTGCAACTCCTGCGTTAACCGGCAAGCTCGAAACAGAGGCGATTCGAATTATCCGCGAGGGACTTTCCAGTGAGTATCCTCAGGTCAGGACCAACGCCATCGAGACGGCGGCATCGTTACCTCCAAATCGAGCAAATGAGTTTATGCCCGAGGTTCAAAAACTGCTTAATGATAAATACGTACCTGTGAGGTTTTCGGCAGCGGTCGCAACGGGCGATACGCGATACTCGCCTGCTATCAGCGATATTATGCAATTGCTCAAGGACGAAGATTCTAACGTGCGTTTGGCGGCGAATTACGCGATTGCAAAGCTCAACGGTTCGACGGCCGCCCAGGAGCAAATTCGCAAGGAGTTGACCAGCAGCGACCAGCGTGTGCGAGCGAACGCTGTATTTCTTTTGGGCAAAATCGGCAACACGGCTGTATTGGGGATGCTATATGAGGCAATGAACGATGAAAACTCCGACGACAGTGTGCGGTTAAGCGCAATCGAGGCCATTGCGCGGCTGGGCGATGAAAATATTTATCAGAAAATCTGGGCGATATTAATAAGCGCATACGCAGATGACAGGGTAACGGGTATTCGCGCGATGGGCGCGCTTGGCAATACACAGTCAAGCGACGCCCTTTTAACAATGTTAAAAGACGACGTTCCGGAGGTCCGTCTCGTAGCGGCGGAGCAGCTTGGCAATCTGGGGGATACGGCGGGCGAGGGGGTTGTGCTCGATACACTCGAAAATGCCTCAAACACACGGGGGAGGGAGGAAAAGGCACGTATAGAGACGCTTTGCGCCCTTGCCATAGGCCAAATCAGGACCCCCGCATTGAAAAAGTTTCTGCCTACGCTTATCAATAGCGAATCCCAGTTTACCCGATTCGCAGCAGCAAAAGCCGTTCTTCAATGCGGAATGGTGGACAATATAGGACGTTAACAATAGGCAGCATGCACGTAAAGGTCCTATTTTACCAAAATTAGCTTGACGAAAACGGGCGAAAATCGTAAAATAATGGTGTTTACAGAACATCGGGTGGTAGGGTATAATACGCCTCTACAGTAGAAATTAGTAAAACTGGTGAAAGGAGTGAATCTTGAGTAACCTCACTAAAGCCCTTATAATCTTGCTGACGTTATCTACAATATTTCTTTGTGCAATGGTTGTCACCTATGTGTCGACCGCTGAAAGCTATAGAGAGAAATATAGTAAGCTCAGCACTCAATACGATGCTCTCGAAAAAAATGAAGAGAGCTTAACCAACCAGCTTAATGAGAAGATACAGCAAAAAGATGACCTCGAAAAGTCCCTGAGAAACGAGATATCGAATTTAAAGACCAGGGCCGACGAATTGCAGGCCAAGCTCAATAACACCGAGAGGGAAAAGGGCGAACTTTTAGACAGGGTGAACAGCTGGGCAAGCATCACCAAGGATTTTTCGGAAACTACCGAGAAGCAAACCAAGACACTGAACGAAGCGCTCGAGGAAGTGAAGCAGCTAAAAGGCGAACAGATAAAGCTGAGCCAGGAATTAGAGCAGACAAGCAATACACTGGTTGAAAAGATGGCGATAATAGATACGCTTGAGGCGCAGAAGCGTCAGCTCACAGAGGAAAAGGCCGACATTCAAACCCGGCTGGATAATCTGCTGCAGGCCGGCGGCAAAGTCACGGCAATGGCGCCTCCTGTAACACCGGAAAGAGCCCTTGCAATGCCCGTAGAACGCCTTACAAAGCCAATAGGCCTTAAGGGGCTGATAACCGAGATTGATTTAAAGAATTCACTGGCAACAATATCAATCGGCTCGGCGGACGGCGTCAGGGAAGGAATGAGATTTCACGTTACCCGCGGCGATGAGTTTATCTGCGATATTTTAATAATAGACGTCGATACCGACAAGGCCGCAGGAGTACTCGAACTGATCCAGCAGCAGCCCAAAGTCGGTGACAATGCTTCGACCAATTTGTAGGCAGTGTCATACCAGTTCAGAATATATTGCTCTTGAAGTTTAAGTGCATTTTGCTACGCTAATAGAGGTTTAATTATGAGTCCCGATGGACAAATACGCGGTGGAAAACCAGTGCCGGCAAGTAACATTTACACTATTATCTTAGCTCTGGCGTTCGGTGTCGTGCTAGCCACGGCGGCATTTGTCGCTTACAAATGCTACTTCGATTACGGCACGATATTTAAAATTCCATAAGAAATTGACTGTTGAGGCCGGATAACGGAGACGGTAGAATGTGTCCGTGAAGTTCGGTTACTAACATAGAACGGAGTCGAAAATGCTGCTGGACTCAGTATTGGGGTGGTTCAGTATGGATATGGGTATCGACCTCGGTACCTGTAGCACGCTGGTATGCGTCCGCGGCAAGGGTATAGTCCTCAATGAACCATCGGTAGTCGCAGTCCGCAAAGGTACAAATCAAGTCCTCAATAACGGCGAAGCGGTAGGTCTTGTTGCGCGCGAGATGTTAGGCAAGACGCCGGGTTCCATCAGCGCGATACGGCCGCTCAAAGACGGGGTAATCAGCGACTTCGAAATCACCGAAGCGATGCTGAGCTATTTCATTAAGAAGGTTCACGGCAGAGGCAAACTCATCAGGCCCCGCGTGGTAATCGCGATACCGAGCGGTATAACGGCTGTGGAGCGGCGGGCGGTTATCGACAGCGCCGAACGAGCAGGAGCGAGAAAGGTATATTTAGTGGATGAGCCGATGGCGGCGGGGATAGGGGCGGGACTGCCGATTACAGACCCGACGGCGTCGCTGATTGTCGATATCGGAGGCGGAACGACGGAAGTGGCGATAATGAGCTTAGCGGACATCGCCACGTGCGAGTCGATACGCGTCGGCGGCGATGATATGGACGAAGCGTTAATCAATCATCTCAAACGAACCTATAATCTCCTCGTTGGCGAGCCGCGCGCGGAGAAGGTGAAGATACAAATCGGCTCGGCGGCGCCGTTAGAGGAAGAGCTGACAATGGAGGTATCGGGCAGAGACACCATTTCAGGGCTTCCGAGGAAAATCGTTATCACAAGCGAGGAAATCCGCGAGGCGCTTAAAGAGCCAATCGCAGCGATTATCGACGCGGTAACGAGGACATTAGAAAAGGCGGAGCCGGAGCTTGCGGCTGATTTAATCGATAACGGGATTCACATCTGCGGCGGCGGGGCATTGCTGAGAGGGATGGACACCGTCCTGGCCAACGCCACGGGGCTAAAGGTAATACGCGTCGACGACCCGCTGACGGCGGTAGCTCGCGGCACCAGCGTTTACCTGGAGAATCTGGAGTTGTGGAAGGATACGATGGACCATAGTGAAACCGGCTGGTAGGACCGGCCGGTGTAGTTTGGAAGCAGTTGGCAGTCATGGCACGGAAGCGAATCAGAATCTCCAGAAGTATGTTGTTCGCCTGGTTTATGCTGGCGGGATTGATTCTTCTGTTTTCCCCGCAGTCAATCACGAGCAGGTTTCAGTTCGCATTCGCAAGACTTTTCCGTTGGCCTTTGAGTATGGGGCGAAACATTCCATTAGCGGCGAGGACGGAACTATCCATCGGGGAAAATTTCGGGCGAAAGGAAACACAGTATCAAAATCACATCGCCAACCTCGAAGAAGAGCTTAGAGAAAAGGACCGGAAAATAGAGCAGCTTTCGGGGCTACGGAGCCGGCTTCGGGGATTAGAGGGCGCGAAATTAGTTACAGCGGATATTATCACCGCATCAGCGGAGGGGCTGCGAAGCGAGCTTATAATAAACCGCGGCACAGAAGACGGGCTTGGCAAAGGATTTTTTGTTATAGGCGACAACAGCGTCATCGGCAACATAACGGATTTAGCGGCACGAACCGCAAAGGTGCGGCTTTTTACGGATGCGGCGTCGATTACACAGGTCAATATCCCCGGTATAAAAATAAATATGCTGATGCAGGGCAATGGCAACAACTCGGCAAAAATAAAACTTGTTCCCGTTAAACACCAGATAAAGAAAGGCGACAGAGTTGTTGCCCTGAAGAAGCCGGGTTATCTCGATATCGCCATGATTGCGGGAGCGGTTGACGAATGCAGGCGAGACGACAGCAATCCGGCGTTGTGGGACATAACGGTGAAGCCGGTGTGCGATACAGCAGAGCTGAAAAGCGTGGCAGTAATAGTGATGAATCCTCCCAAAAACATCAAGATATCCGGCGAGCAATAAGATGCCGTTAAATCACCGGCCGGACGACCGCTTTTTTTGTGCCGCAGGAGAGTCAGGATGAGCTGGCCCCGTTTTGCAATACTGGTTCTGATTGCGACTATTTTGCAGGCGAGCTGCGTTGATATAATAGCAGTGACACGTTTTGATATCGTTCCGAATTTATTGCTTATTGTGATGGTGTTTTTCGCGGTGCACTGCGAAGTATCGGATGCGATTATAAGTTCATTTATATTAGGATTCGCCGCCGATATAGTCGCCACGGGCTTTCCAATGGGGCCACAGGTAATAAGTTTCGGATTGTTCGGGACGTGCCTGGCGTATTTACGCCGGGTGGTCACGATAAGGCAAATCCCGCATCAGGTTCTTGCCATATTCGCGGCTGGGATAGGAGCGGGCGGATTAGCCCGGCTTTTGACAGTTGTGGCGAGCAAGTCGTCAGTACCGGGCGGTTTCGGAGTGCTGGTTGGTACATCGGCCTATTCGGCGGTTTTAGGGCCTTTTTTGTTCTTGCTTTTGAACTGGACGATGAATATAAGAAGCCGTCGCCGCGGCCGGGACTGAGCCGGGAATTTATTAACCGGCAACAGCACCCGGCTGAGTAAACAACCGCAAGTCACGGCCGTATTACCATATACGGAATATACCCGGCACAAGAAAAGTATTATGTTTAACAGAAGAATTACTATCCTGATAATAGTCAGCGCGGTTTTGCTGGGCGTGTGCGTGCTGCGATTGGCGGATATGCAGCTTATATCAAGGTCATTCTACAGGGGGCAGGTCGAACAGCTTCGATTCCAAAGGGGCACGTTTCAGCAGTTGAGGACGCTGAGGGGCAGGATACTCGACAGGAACGGGAAAGTGCTCGCAACAGATGAGCCGAGATTCTGGCTGGCGATAGAATACGAGCTGAGCAGGTATCTCGACGAGCGCGTTCGCCAGGCAATGGCGCTAGAGGCGGCTTCTAAAACGGAGGGCGAGGACCTTTCAGAGATTCAGCAGGAAACAAAGGCGCGGCTCGACGAGCTGGACCGGCTGATAGATAAATGCGTTCAATTCGGAATGTCGAGAGAGGACGTTGTGCTTCAACTGCAAAAGACCAACGAACGAATCTGGAACCTTCGGACATTTTTGGCGTGGGTGAGGAACAGGCCCAGCGAAGAGATAATAAAAAAATACGACGGGAATTTGAATCATATTCCTCTTTCGGAGGCGATTTCGGATTTCGAGGAGAAATATCCCGACCCGCGAGACCGGCTGAAGCTGGTATATAAAGTGGATGATATAGCGGAGACAAGGCAGGTTTGGCCGGTGGTGGAACTGAAGACCGAGGACGACGTTTTCGCGGCACGGGTGGAATTTCTCGACGTCAAAGGCGTTGAGGTGCTGGCAAAGGGAGAGCGGGTATACCCGTTCGGCGAGACGGCATCGCAGAGTATCGGGTGGGTTGGGCCACCCAGTGAGCATGATAAAGAGATATTCGCCGACGACAGATTATCGAGCTACTTGGATGACGAGGTATGCGGGCGCGAAGACGGGGCCGAATACGTCTGCGAGGCACAACTTAGAGGAAGGAGAGGGGAATATATTTACGATATAGACCGGCAATTGATAAGTCATACCGAGGCGGAATTCGGCAGCGACGTTCGAATGACTATCGATATCGAGCTTCAAAGAAGAATCGAGCAGTATATGACCGACTGCGGATTCAATGATAACTGCGCCTCGCCGATGGCGGCAGTTTTAATAGAGGTCGGAACGGGAGCAATTTTAGCCCTTGTTTCGCTGCCGGATTATGATTTGAATACGGTGAGGCAAAACTACGGTGAGCTTGCGAACGACCCGTGCGAGCCATTGCGTAACCGAGCAATCAACCAGCATTACCCGCCCGGGTCGGTTGTGAAGCCGTTGATATTAATCGCAGGTCTGGAATCGGGAAAAATAACGCCGGATGAAACAATAAGCTGCCCCGCTGCGCGGGCGCCGTCGGGCTGGCCGAGCTGCTGGCTATATTTGAATTACAACTGGCTGGGCCATGACAGTCTGTGGCGCAATTATTCTCGCAACGCAATCAAAGGGAGCTGTAATATTTATTTTTCGAGATTAGCCGACCGTATTGAGCCGCTTGTTCTGCAAAACTGGCTCTACCGTTTCGGCTACGGGCACAAATCGCCGCTGGCGGGTTGTGATACATCGGCTGAGTCACAGGCGGCAGGTAATGAGCCGAGAGAATTCAGGCAGGCACAGGGGCAAATATCGAACGTTATCCCCGATGAAACGATAACCAGCTTCGAGCAACTGCCGCCTTTGGAGCCGGTGGAGCGAAGGTGGTTCGGGATAGGCCACGGCAATATGAGGGCAACTCCCTTGCAGGTGGCGAATGCTATGGCCTGTTTGGCGAGGGGCGGTGTTTATCTTCCAGCCCGGCTGACAGGCGACGGTAATGACGTTTCACAAAAGGCCATAAACCTGAATATATCTTCCGAGACGATGGCCATTGTGTATGACGGGATGAGAGCCGTCGTCGAGGAATCAAACGGGACAGCCAACAAGGAATTCGCATATTCGCTTGCGAGTTTCGCTTCGCTGGGCATAAGAATCTACGGCAAGACCGGTTCAACCGAGAAGCCGGAACACGCGTGGTTCGCGGGCTTTGCCAAAGACGAAGCAGGCAGGGCGCTTGCCGTTGCGGTTGTAGTCGAGGGGGGCGAGCGAGGTTCGAGCGACGCGGCACCAATAGGCAGGGACATATTTCAATTTTGCGCGGAGGCGGGTTACATCGGGAAGTGATATAACTTCGTGCTTTAGTGTGAAAAGGCTAAATAGCCGTCGGTCCGGCCGGGCGGGCGGCAGTTTTCGAGATAGGTAAGAGTTTTTTCGAGTATCCTGGCCGCAACGGGTGAAGCAACCGCCCCGCCTGTGTATCCTTTACCGAGCGACCTGTCCGGTTTTCGAATCGAAACAAGCACAATTACGGCGGGGTCATCGGCGGGTGCGCCGGCAATAAACGAGGCGACGTAATCGTGTTCGGAATAGCCCCTCTCGCCGCTTTTGGCGATATTAGCTGTGCCGGTTTTTCCGAAGACCTGCCATTTTTCGAGCTTTGCCCTTTTACCTGTTCCCTCGTTCACGACGCCGGTCAGTGCCTCAGTAACGACCCATTCGGCAACTTCCGGGCTTATACAATAGGCGACGGGAGGGACGGGGCGTGTTATTTTTACGATATTACCTTCGTTATCGACTATGGCCTTTACGAGATAAGGCCTGATAACCCGGCCTCGGTTGGCGAGTATGCAAAACGCCCTGACAAGCTGAATGGCAGTAACGGTAATCTCCTGCCCGAAGGCGATGCGTGTTTCACTGTAGCCGGTCCATTTTTTCGCAGGCCAGAGAAGCCCCGGCGCCTCGCCGGGCAAATCGATTTGCGTCTGTTTTCCGAAGCCGAAAAGCGTCAGCCCCGTATAAAGTTTTTCTTTACCCAGGCGCTGGCCGATTTTCGCCATACCGATATTGCTTGATTTGACGAGAATGCCGCGTGCGTCGAGGTTCGCGAAGCCCTCCCTGTATTCGCCGATACAGCCGAATCCCTTGCCGCAGTAATTGCCGTTCTCGCAAAAAATCTTCTCGGTAAGGTTGATAACTTTTTCATCGAGGGCAATCGACATAACCACCGGTTTCATAAGCGAGCCCGGCTCGAACTGGTCGGTTATGGCGCGGTTGCGTAGGTTGTTGGGGTCTGCGGCGTTGAAACGGGCAGGGTCGAAATCGGGCAGTGATACCATAGCGAGAATCGCGCCGGTTTTGGGTTCGGCTACAATCGCAATCGCCGATTCGGCGTGGTATTCTTCGTATCGTTTTAGAAGCTCGGTGCGCGCGAACTGCTGTATTGTCGAATCGAGCGTCAGTATAATGCCGACGCCGTCGGTTACGGAGCTTTTGTGCTCTTTTAGACGGATGGGCCTGCGAAAGGCATCGGCAATGAAGACATTTTGGCCAATCGAGCCGGTGAGGTCCTTATCGTATTGCAGCTCGATGCCGGTGAGTCCGCGGTTATCGAGACTCGTAAAGCCGACGATATGAGAGACAAGATTCGCCATCGGATAATGCCGCTGCCAGTCGGATTCCACTCCTACGCCGTGAATTTTTAGCGCGGCGTCTGCCTGGTTCGAATCGACGCCGGTCATAATCTTGGCGTAACCAGGATTGGCACTATCGGTAATGGTTTTGCAGATTATATGCGCGCCCATATCGAGAACTGTCGCCAGCTCATTCGAGGTATCTTTGGCGTCCTTAACAACTCTCGGCTCAGCAAAGACCGTCTGAATTTCCCTGCTGGCGGCCAGCACCCTGCCCCTGCAATCTAAAATCACACCTCGCTGAGGTTTTAATGTTGCGATGGTCTGCTGCTGTTTCGTGCATTTTGCGGAATAAGACCCGTTTTGAAAATACTGCAGATAAAAACACCGCACTGCCAGGGCGAGAAAAACAACCATCAGCAAACAGAATACGACAACTGGAATACGAGTTTTTTTCATTTTAAATTACAGATTCGAACAACCGTAATATCTAATGCCCGGTAACGACTAATAATCAATCCGCTCCGACACGCTGGCGGGATTAATAAGAGACTCCAGACGCAACTGTTTTGCGGCGAGCTGCTGTTTTAGCCGGCTCTGAGAGACCCTCGTAACGCAGAGCTTGTAAAATATCCTGTCATTTGCATTTCGAAGGTAGGCGGCGAAGAGCATCACCGAAGTGAAGCAGAATGCAACGAATACGAGACGAAATCCCAACCGCATAATCTGATTCGCAACCACCGACAACTTCTACCGATTATTGAGCAGGCAGCTTTAACTTCAGTCCGACCTCGAGTAAGTCCTCACCGGCCAGTATGTCACTGTTGAGCTTGGCTATTTCTTTATAGCGACTGCCGTCGCCAAGCTTTTCGGCGGCAATTTCCCATAAGCTGTCGCCATCCTGAACGACGTATATGCCGGCCTGTTTCGTCGAGGGCGAAGTTTGCGCCAAGTGCCTTTTTCCAATCGAATCCACCTTTTCGAAAGCTGGTCCCGAGAGGACCGACGACGGGGAGGAGGCGTTATTCGAGCCGGCCAACGGCGGTATAACGAGCTTTTGCCCGACTTGAAGGGCATCGGGCGAAGCGAGAGTGTTTTTATTTACTTCGAAAATCGCCTTGATATTGACCAGCCGATTGCCTTGGAGGTCGCCATAAAATTTCTTGGCGATAGTGCTTAGACTGTCGCCATTTTCCACAACGTAATACCTCGGTAATGCGGGCCTTGTAATATCCTGCGCTGCGGCGGGCTGGTCCTGCGCCGATACCATTTGTGCTGCGCTTGTAATTTTTGAAATGAGCTGAGAGCTTGCAGAGCCGACGGATTCGAAGTCGCTTGCAGTCGCTTCGGGAGACTGTGAGCCGGCAGCGGCCGGCGTCTCCTGAGGAATCACCATAACAAATCGAGGGTCGCTGGTTACAACGATACCTTCAGCGGGCGCAGCGGCGGCCGGGGCAAGATTCAACTGCACCCTTCGTTCCTTGGCGCCGATGCCGGGCTGATTGCTCTGCAGTCCGACCATATTTTTGGTCAGCTTGTTGCTGTCATCTTTCTGACTAAAGCCCGGCAGCCCGTTTATGATGAATGCGATGACAAATATGAATACCAAACCCAGTAACAACCCAATCTTCGCGTCCGATGTCATAACAAAACTCCCTTTTTGTTTTCATTAATTCTTTTTGCAATCCTTAATTTGGCGCTTCTTGCCCGCCGGTTCCGCAATATCTCCTCCCGGCCCGGCGTAATCGGCTTTTTCGTAACTATCTCGTAAACACCCTGTTTTTGATTATCCTTAAAATTCGTTTTGACGATGCGGTCTTCCAAGCTATGAAAGCTGATGACCGCCATATAACCATTTTTCGCAAGCAGCCCCGGCGCCGATTCGAGTAATATTGCCAGGTTTTCCAGCTCATTGTTGACGGCGATTCTCAGGGCCTGAAAGGTCCTGGTCGCAGGGTGAATTTTCGTTGTTCGTTTTTGTCCGCGTTTAGCCAGCGCATCCGAAACAATCGCCGCCAATTGAGCCGTGGTCGCGATATTTTCCTGCCGTCGACGCTCGACAATCCACTTTGCAATCCGCCGAGACGCCCTTTCTTCGCCGAATTTATAAATCAAATCCGCAAGCGATTTTTCAGCCGCTTTATTTATTATATCGGCAGCAGTGGTCTTTAATCTTTCATCCAAACGCATATCCAAGGGCATATTCTGCTGAAAACTTAATCCCATCCTGTCGTCTGTAAGCTGGGCGGAGCATATGCCCAAATCCGCTAATATTAAATGAGCTTTTGGAATGCCCTGTTGATGCATAACATCTGTGATTTGCGAAAAATTGGCACAAACGAGGGTAATTTTGCAGTTAAGGTCTTTTAAAGAAGATTGGGCCCTTCGGATAGCATTTTTATCCACATCCAGGCCGATAATTGCACCCTTTGGGCCCAATCCTTTGCCGAACAGCAAACTATGGCCTCCATGCCCTACAGTCGCATCGACTATTACCGCATCCTGCGGCAGCTTAATCTGTTCGACCAAAACATCAGCAAGAACAGGTAAATGTTGTGTCGCCGAACCATCCACATTCAAACCAATAGCGCAAAACGCCCGACCTAATCAAGACGCAGGCCGGAGCTGCACTATCCTACAGCCACCCTGCCGGGACGAGTTTTAAACCGTTCGACCGCCGGTGAGAACTCGATCCCCGAAAACATATCGCCTAATTGCCTCACCTGCTGCAGCCGTTCCTCGAGCACCTCCATTGATTCGAACGTTTGCTCGTCAACTTTCCTTGTGCCCTGCAGGCTGTCTTTCAGAATCTGATGATGGTTCGGATACAACTCAATCATTTGGCCTCCTTTCCGCCACACGCCGTTAGGCGTCCCTTACGGGAGACGGGACGACTCACACCCTGCTAAATCTCCTTATTTTGCTCCTGCAAAATCTCCTGGCGGGCCTCGGCCACACGCCTCTGGTACTGTGCCATATTGTCCCCGATGTACTGCTCCCAGTCCTGAGTGTTCCAGAGTTCGATGTGGTCTCTGACCCCCACCAACGTTACGTTATCTTTTAAGCCGGCTCTTTTTCGCAGCTTTTCATTTAAAAGCAGCCGTCCCTGGCTGTCGAGTTCGACCTTCCCTGCTAAAGCGAAGTTCATTCGCTCGAATGCAACCGCCTCATCCGGGGCGTTTTTTGTTTTTGCCATAGCACGTGTCATACGCTCGAAACACTTTTGCGGGTAAAGGCACAAGATTCCGTTTGCCCCTACAACCAAATAAAAGTTAGCGCCGTGTTCTTCCGAGTCAATCTGGTTGCGGAGCTTGTTCGAGACCAGCACTCTCCCCTTGTTGTCGATTACGTGTTCGTGTTCGCCTGTTAATAAAAGCATGGTATTGCTTCCACTGAAACCTATAATACAGGGAAATACTACCACATAC
The DNA here is from genome assembly GCA_964387605.1 of uncultured Pirellulales bacterium. Taxonomy (GTDB): domain Bacteria; phylum Planctomycetota; class Phycisphaerae; order Sedimentisphaerales; family Anaerobacaceae; genus Fen-1362. Next base: position 23,777 of record CAYLYB010000014.1, read on the forward strand.
TACCACTTCGTCAACACAAAACACCACCAATTACAAAATTTTTGCAAAATTTTTGTTATAGGACGTTGGTTGTTTTGAACCGACCGGCAGAGGTGTGATTTAAGTCCTTGTTTTAGATGAACTTGCCACTTATGCAGAACAATACGAAGCACTAAATGCAAAATTTGCCAATTTTAAAATTTCGGCTGAGGAGTCCGAAACAAACTCACACGAGCAATATTAAAATATCGAAACACCAATACCTGATGTTTTGTAATTCGGGATTTCGGATTTGGGATTTTGTTTCGGGATTCGAGAATTGTATTTCGGATTTGAAACAAAGCGGGCGATGGGAATCGAACCCACATGATCGGCTTGGAAGGCCGAGGCTTTACCATTAAGCTACGCCCGCGCTGGCTATTTGCTATTTACTGAATCGCAGCCATAACGTATCATCGGATTATAAGTAATAAAGGTAAGGTTATCAACAGCAAAGGAATACGTAAAATGGATACAACACAAGCAGCACGGGCGGCAAAATCGGCCTCGATTTTAATGATGGGGCTAAAGACGGAGACGAAAAACGAGGCGTTAGCCAAAATTATCGATGCGCTTAATGAACACAGCGGTGAGATAACGGCAACGAATAAGGAGGACCTCGAAGCCGCGGAAAAAAACGACCTAGCCAAGCCCCTGCTCAAACGGCTCAAGTTCGACGAAGAGAAAATCTCGGAAGTATGCAAGGGCATCGAAAGCTTAATCAAACTCGACGACCCGGTCGGCAAAACGCTGGCGGCAACGCAATTAGACAAGGGACTTGAATTGTATAAGGTGAGCTGCCCGATTGGCGTAATCGGTGTTGTTTTCGAATCAAGACCCGATGCTCTTGTTCAGATTTCAACGCTGTGCCTGAAAAGCGGCAACGCGGTTTTGCTCAAGGGCGGCAGCGAGGCAACCAATACCAATAAAATACTTGCCGAAGTAATCGCCGAAGCGACCAAAGAAGCACAAATACCGGTCGGTTGGATACACTTGCTCGAAACCCGCGAAGACGTTGCTGAGATGCTCGCACTCGATGATTATATCGACCTCATCATACCCCGCGGGTCGAACGATTTCGTCCACTATATAATGGAGAGCACGAATATTCCCGTATTAGGTCACGCCGAGGGTATATGTCACGTTTATGTGGACGGCGACGCCGATATTAATATGGCTGAAAAAATCGTTGTCGATTCAAAGTGCCAGTATCCGGCGGTGTGCAATGCGGCGGAGACACTGCTCGTCGATTCAGCCATCGCAGAGAAATTCCTGCCGAAGATAAAACACGCTCTTGAAAAAAATGAGGTCGGGATACGCGGCTGTGAAAAAACCAGGGCTATAATAGAAGTTAAAGAGGCAACGGATGAAGATTGGCGAACGGAATACCTCGATCTTGTCATTTCAATCAGGGTGGTTGAGGGTATTAATGAAGCAATTGAGCACATAAATACATTCGGCTCGCACCATACCGACGCGATAGTTACAAATGACAAGCAAAAAGCGGAGAAATTTTTAAACCTTGTTGATTCGGCTGACGTGTTCTGGAACTGCAGCACGCGATTCAGCGATGGCTTCCGTTACGGCCTCGGGGCCGAGGTAGGCATCAGCACAAATAAGATACACGCCCGCGGGCCGGTCGGGCTGGAGGGATTGTTGATTTATAAATGGAAGCTTTACGGCAAAGGCCAAATCGTTGCGGATTACACCGGCCCGGACGCGAAAAAATTTACGCATAAAAAGATTTCAAAGGATGTGCTTTAGCTCATCATTAAATTTTGCATTCGCCTGTCTTAGCGTTTATTTTTCAGGTGTTTTTCGAAGAACTCTTTTGTTAATTTCGGAACATTGGGGTCCCTGAATCCGCCGTGGGCGCCGCCTTTGACGGTGTAAAATGTTACAGGGACGCCTGCTTTTTTCAGCGCAGCTTCGAGAAGCTCGCTTTGATGATGCGGCACAAGCGGGTCCTTGTCGCCGTGAATAATAAGAAAAGGCGGGTCGTCTTTTGTGATGTATGTAATCGGATTGGCCTTGGCGGCCTTTTCGGGGTTATCCGCAACGAGGCCTCCGACAAGTTTGGATTCGGGTGAATCCGGCGAGTTATGAACCATTCCATTGGGCAGGCGATGCGCTTCCATTTGAAGAAAGTCGGTCGGGCCGAAATAATCGACGACGGCCTGGACTTTGCTGGATACCGACAGATTCTCTCCGACGTCAAATTCGTTCACATCTCCGGTTGTGCCAAGCAGTGCGGCCAGGTGACCACCCGCTGACGGCCCCCAAGCAGCGAAGCGGTTCGGGTCGAGGTTATATTTTTGAGCATTGGCGCGAAGGTATCGGACGGCCGCCTTGCAGTCCTCAATCTGGGCGGGAAATACGGCGTGCTGACTGAGGCGATAATTAATGCTCGCCACTGCGAAGCCATCGCGGGGATAATCACCCGGCCCTTCCATCTCTTTACTGCCCGCGAGCCAAGCGCCGCCATGAATCCTGATGATGAGCGGCAGCTTTTCTTTTGATTTGGGAATATACAAATCCAATTTTTGCCGCTCGTGCCCCCTGGTAACGTAAGTTAAATCGCGATAAATGGCCGGAGCTTGCGTGGGCTGCGGACCTTTGGATTCTACTGCCTGCTGCGCAACGGCAGCAGACAAAATTAATATGAGTGTGACTGATGCCAAGATTATCCGTGATTTCATGAGCGTATAGCTCCTGCAAACAACATAATTGATTATTCCAATTACTTCACAATATAACAATCTCCAATACTGAGTCAAATGCAAACATATCCGGATTGGAAAGCTATTGAACGGCGTCAAATAATACCCTATTATGCTATGTATGCGTGATTTCAACAAGACAAAGCGGGTGGTCGTGAAAATCGGGACGAACGTCTTAACAAAAGACGGCAGAATCGATACCGACTACGTGGGCAGGATAGCCGGGCAGGTAAATTTGCTGCTCAAGACGGGCAAACAGGTGGTGATTATAACGAGCGGCGCGATAGGAATGGGCTGCGGGCAGTTATCGCTCGAAGCCAGGCCCAAAGATATAAAAATGCGGCAGGCATGCGCGGCAATCGGTCAGCCATTGCTTATGGCGGAATATCGAAAGTCGTTCGAGCAATTCGGCGTTACGGTGGCGCAGGTATTACTGACAGCGGAGGTGCTGAATAACCGCAAGAGCTATCTGAATCTGCGTCATTCGATAGATACGCTTTTGAAATTAGGCGTTGTGCCGGTCCTTAACGAAAACGACAGTATTTCGACCGACGAAATCGGGACGGCATTCGGCGACAACGACCGGTTGAGCGCATTAGTGGCAAGCAAAATCGACGCGGATTTGCTGATTATACTGACGGATATTGACGCGCTTTACGACAAGGACCCGCGCAAGAGCGCCGACGCAAAACCGATAGAGACAGTATTCGAGATTGACGGACATATCGCTAAAAGCGCCGGCGGCAAGGGGAGCAAGTTCAGCACCGGCGGGATGAAGGCCAAGATAGAGGCGGCAAAGATTGCATCAAACGCGGGCTGTCGAATAGTATTAGCTAACGGCAGAGTAGAAAACGTTATCGAACGCATCATTGCGGGCGAGGCGATAGGGACGCTGTTTTTGCCCAAGCGAAAATTAAGCAACCGCGAAAGATGGATTCTCAACAGCACCGCCAAGGGCGTGATTCATATCGACGATGGCGCTATAAAGGCGCTGAAGGACCGGAAGAGTTTGCTGCCGAGCGGGATAAAATCGGTCGAGGGCCGATTCGAGACAGGCGAAGTTGTCTGGCTGAATGACCAGGCCAAGGCGGTAACGAATTTAAGCAGCGCTGAGTTGAAGTCATTGGCCGGCAAACACACAACCGAAATCCGCAAGCTCTTAGGCCCCGGCCGACGCGACGTCGTCGCAATACCGGAAGACATCGTCTTCGTCGATTATTAAGCCGACAATTGACATCACCCGCCAAATAATGAATAATCACTAAATACAGGGCCGGAGTGGCGGAACTGGCAGACGCGCGGGATTCAAAATCCCGTGGGGTTCACCCCCCGTGAGGGTTCGACTCCCTCCCCCGGCATTTTGTCGTATTACGTGGGGCATATCGCGTAAAAATTAGAACTAAGAATCGCATGTCCTGTAATATTTCGAGCTTGTAACTGTACAGGATGCGGCCGGAGTGACGGGTAAATGCCTGATTTAAAGATTGAATGTGCAAAGTGCTCGGCGTGCTGTCGTGAAATGATAGTTGTTCTTACACACCACGACGTAAACAGGATAACAGAAGCAACCGGCCTGGCGGCACAGAGCTTTGTAACAATGTATTCGCCGCGGGAGATAGCCCTTGAGCCGGACCATAAAGGATGGGTGAAGATGCCCAGCTGTAAGCGAGTAATGGGTCTTAAACAAAAGCAGGGACGCTGCGTTTTTCTTTCCAGGAACAACGGCTGCACGATTTACAATGCGAGGCCTGTCGCGTGCAGGACTTATCCTTTAGACATAGAACTGTGCCGGAACAATCGGATAACAGCTATAGGTTTCCAGGAAAGGGCGGCTTACAACGGTAAAACGTGCACCGCCGTAGCAAGAATCGCAGCCAAAGACAATTGCATCATTGAATACACTATGCAGGAAGACCGTGAGGACCGGTCATATTGGCGAAAATGTTCTCAATGGAACCGGCTTTCAAACGGGGAGCGAACAGCCGGCAAATTCCTGGCTTTTTTGGGATTATAAAAAAGATGATGGCATACCCCACACACTCCCGATTCATTTGTTTAGTCACATCGTTACTATTGGCCGTAAGTTCTGCCGGCGAAATTCGCCAGTCAGTCCAGTTAGGCGAAGATTTGACCTTAACCGAAATTGATAATGGTGCATATCTTGTTACGCACAAATTCCACTGGCCATGTAATTCCCTGCTTGTCCGGATGGGTGAAAGAGACATAGTCTGGGTTGATACGCCGTTTGAACCACAGGCAACTGAGACAGTTTATAAGTGGATTAGTGATACCTTCGGTGATGTTAATCTTATCGAAATAAATACGGGTTTTCATGCGGACAATCTCGGCGGTAATGAGTTTCTTTTGAGCAAAGGTGTGACGGTTTATGGTTCAGAAGTCACGGCAAAACTGATTAAGGAGCGAGCAGAGCAGGAGAAGAAAACAAACCTTGAAATATTTGCCGGCATCGAGGACAAGAAATACTACGAGGCCTGCAAGAGAATCAACTTCAAGCCACCGAACCATACATTCGATATTCGAAAGGGCTTCTCGCTCGATATTGGCAATGAGAGTATCGAGGTATATTACCCGGGGCCGAGCCATACCGTTGA
>CAYLYB010000015.1:0-25277 GCA_964387605.1 uncultured Pirellulales bacterium
GACGTTCTCGATACGTGGTTTAGTTCGGCGTTGTGGCCTTTCAGCACGCTTGGCTGGCCTGAGGAATCGCCGGAATTAAAGACCTTTTACCCGGGCGATGTACTGTGTACCGCGCGGGAGATTATTACGCTTTGGGTATCGCGAATGGTGATGATGGGCCAATACTGCGCGGGCGATATACCTTTCAAAGACGTGTATATTCACGCGATGATACAGGATGGTGAAGGACGCAAGATGAGCAAGAGCTTAGGCAACGGCATCGACCCATTGGTTGCGATTAACAGCCACGGCGCAGACGCTATGCGTTTTACCCTGGCGAGTATGACCACCGACACGCAGGATATACGTATGCCGGTAGCGCAGATGACCTTGCCTGACGGCAGGGTCGAGAATACCTCGCCCAAGCTCGATATAGGTCGAAACTTCTGCAATAAGCTGTGGAACGCGTCGCGGTTTGCGATGATGAATCTCGAGGGCATCGAGCCGGACCGATTCGATAAGGACAAACTTGAAATAACCGATAAATGGATTTTGTCCCGCCTTGGGCGAACCATCGGCGAGGTTACTGATGGGCTCGAGGCATTCAAATATAATGAGCCGTTAAATGCGCTTTATAAATTCTTCTGGAACGATTTTTGCGACTGGTATCTCGAATGGGCCAAGCCGAGAATGTCGGACCCGGCACAAAAGCAGATTGCTCAAAACGTGCTGGCCTTTGTGCTTGACCGGGTGCTTCGGCTTTTACATCCGTTCGTGCCTTTTATAACCGAGGGGATATTCCAGAAACTAAATGAGATGGCACCGGTGCGCGGCTTAAAGGGCATAGTTGAGCCGGCTGGTGCCAGAGCATTGGTTATAGCCGGCTGGCCTGAGCGAATTGACTCGGTGATAGAGGAAACAGTGGAGAGCGAGATTGAATTGGTTCAGTCGGCAGTTCGTGCGGTGCGAGATATACGAAGCAACAGGAACATACCTCCCAAACAAACACTTGAGGTATCGGCGAAATCGCAAAAGGAGGTAGCCGACATTCTTAACCGCAACGCCGGGCTTATAGAGCAATCAGCCGGTGCGCAAGGGTTCAGGGCCGGGCCTGAAATAGAAAAGCCGAGCAACGCGGCAGTGGCGGTGATGAGCGATGCGACTGAGATTTATGTTCACGACGTCGTTGACGTGGGGGCAGAACGCAGCCGATTGGCGAAACAAAAAGAGCAGGTGGAACAGGCCAAAAATGGAACCGAGGCGAAATTAGCCAACAAGAATTTTGTTACAAAGGCCAAACCGGAAGTTGTGGCCCAGGCAAAGGCGAGACTGGCCGAATTAACCGAACAGCTTGAGACGATAGAAAAGCATCTTGCCGAATTAGGTGATTGAAAGGGCGGGGCTATGGATATCGAAGTTGAACTTTCGAAGATAATCATAAACGAGGCATCGGACCAGCAGGTGATAGTGCTCAAGGAGCGCGGCGGGCAGCGTAGTTTCCCGATAGTGATAGGTATAGTGGAGATATTCGCGATAGACCGGCGGCTTAAAGGAATCCATCCGCCGCGGCCGATGACACACGATTTGCTGGACGGGGTAATCAAAAGCCTCGGCGCACGGATTGAAAGAATAGTCGTGAACGACCTTCGCAGTCACACGTTTTTCGCCAGGATAATTTTGAGCTTAAACGGCAAAACAGTGGAGGTTGACTCGCGGCCATCGGATGCGATTGCGCTGGGGGTGGCGTCGGGGACGCCTATTTTTGTGTCTGAGGAGGTTTTCGAGAAGCTTGGTGGTGAGTAAGGTTTGACAGAATCAGCACCCCCACAGCAATACAAAGCATCGAATCAGCGACGTTGAAGGCGGGCCAGTGTTTACCGGGCCAATAGACGACGTCGATGAAGTCTCTGACCATGCCGTTGTTAAGGACCCTGTCGTAAAGATTGCCGCAGACACCCGCGGCGAAAAGACCGAGTGCGAAATCGACGATTTTGCGGTTTGTACCCGCGAATAGGAAAACTGCGAGCACTACAACCAGGGCAATTATCGAAAAGGTGATAAGAAGCTGCTGCTGCCCGGCGGCTAAGCCGAAAGCGGCGCCGGGATTTTCAGCCATTTGCAAATGAAGCCAGTTGGCTATTATGGGGAAATTATCCTGTCCGCGGTTTTGGAGCCAGGCGAAGATAGCAGCTTTGCTCCACAAATCAAGAACCAATCCCGCTGCGAGGACGGGCCAAAAGATAAGATGCGATTCAACAGACGGCAGCATTAACCGCCTATACCGGTGAGGTTGTGAGCCGTGTTTGTTATCTATAGAGTGGCCTTGTTCGTTTTTATTCATTTTCACCTTTGAGAAGCTGCATGCCTGCGGCCGGATTACCGCGAGTATTTTTCTATTAGTTTTACAAGCCGGTCGCGGCGAGGCTGGTCGGGCTTGATACTCAGAGACTGCCGCCACAATTCGATGGCCTGTGTCTTGAGCGAGTTATCTTCTTTTTGAAGGGCCACCAGCATATAGGCGACGCCAAGCCCGCGGTATGCCTCCCAGTCCTGATTATTGATATCGATGGCTTTTTTGTAGAATTCGATTGCCTTGTTGTTATCTTCGAGCCGAAGGAAACAGTATCCGAGATACTGATATGCGGAGCTGTTATTCGGGCGCAGTTGTGTAACGGCGGTGAGCAGCTCTTTGGCCGGCTCATTGCGGTTTGTGCGAAGGTAAGCGACGGCGAGCGACATCATAACATCGGGATTGCTGCTGTCTATTTCGAGGGCGCGTTTGTATGAGCGAACCGACTGCTCGTAGTCTTTTTTCGCGTCATAAATGTTGCCTAAAAGCTCGTGAAGCTCGGTGATATTTGGATTAATCTGTTCGGCCCTTTTGCCGTAGGTGAGGGCCTGATTATAGTCGTTGATTTTATAAAGGCAGGTAGCGGCGTTGAGGTTTGCTTCAATGTGGTCGGGATTGAGTTCGCAGGCCCTTTTATATGCCTTTACGGCCAGTGTAAACTCCTTCATAGTCTGATAGACCCTGCCCAGACTGAAAAAATCCTTAAAAGACCAGGGATTAAGCTGGGTTGCCGTTTCGTAAGCGGCGGCGCTTTTGCGATAATCGGCCATCTGTTCATATATTTCTCCCAGAAGAGAGTGTGCGAGGGAGAATCGCTTGTTTGCCTTTATCGCCTGGTTGAGCTTTTGTATGGCTTTTTCGTTCTCGTTCAGCTCTTTGAGCATCACCGCATCGACGTAAAACTCGACGGCCTGCTGGCGCGACGCACAACCGGCGGCGAACAAGAACACCAGAGAGATAATTGTTATACGAGCCAAGATTCGAACGTCCCTTGTTTCGGACATCCATTTTCCCCGTCTAAATGAGAATAATTAATAATACTTACAGGTATATCGTCACACTCAGACACAAGCCCTCAAATTATATTGTGATAAGTAATACTGTCAAAGACTTTCGCGGTTCGGTTCGTTTTTGCCAATGGTTTGACATTTGAGGCCTTTGCTCGTATCATATCCGGCTGGTCCGACTGAAGATATAGTGAGTGTCGGCCTTTTTATTGATGTTTGAAAGGTCTGGTTTGCTATGGCGAAAAAGGTAACTTTGGAACGCAGGCCGTTTGTACTTATTATTCGTGACGGCTGGGGGCATAATCCGGACCAGGCCGAGAACAGCTATAACGCCATCAAACGCGCCAATACCCCTGTCGATGATATGCTGATGAGTGAATACCCGAATACCCTCATTCATACAAGCGGCGAATTTGTCGGTTTGCCCGACAAAACGATGGGTAACAGCGAGGTCGGGCATCAAAATATCGGGGCCGGACGAATAGTCCCGCAGGAATCGGTCCGGCTGAGCAAGGCCATTCGAGACGGCTCATTTTTCGAGAACGAGCAGTTCGGCAAATTGGTCGAATTCATAAAAGAGCACAAGGGCAGATTGCACCTTATGGGCCTGTGCAGCGATATCGGGGTTCACTCGCTTCTGGACCATTTGTATGGCCTGCTCGAGCTTGCGAAAAGAAACGAAATCAGGGACGTTTTTATACACGCCTTCACCGATGGGCGGGATTCGCCGCCCGACAGCGGGGCCGGCTACATCGCCCGGATTGAAGAAAAAGCGGGGCAAATCGGGGTTGGGAAAATCGCCAGTGTGATGGGCAGGTTTTACGCGATGGACCGCGACAGCAGGTGGGAGCGGGTTCAAAAGGCCTACGAATGTATGCGGACGGGCAAGGGCCTCAAGGCCAAAAATGCAGCCGAGGCGGTAGCCAATAGTTATGCCAAGGGTGTAACCGACGAATTCATCGAGCCGACCTGCGTTGTTAATGATGATAACGAGCCGATAGGGATTGTTGCCGACGGGGACGGGGTGGTGTTTTTCAACTTCCGCGGCGACAGGCCCCGCGAAATAGCGAGGGCGTTCGTCCAAGCGGATTTCAAGGAATTTTCACGGACAACAAAAGCGGATATTTATTTTGTGTGTATGACCGAATACGACGCTACTATACCTGCTGCGGTGGCGTTTCCCAAGCCGGCCAAGATGAAAAATATATTGGGCGCCTACTGGGGGGCGCTTGGACTGAAGCAGTTTCGCTGTGCGGAGACGGAGAAATACGCGCACGTAACATTCTTTTTTAACGATTATAACGAAAAGCCGTTTGCTGGCGAGGACAGGCAGATTGTCCCTTCGCCGAGGGTGCGAACATACGATTTGAAGCCGGAGATGAGCGCGTATGAGGTTGCAGACGTTGTTCTTCAGCGTCTGGATTCGAACACATACGACGTTATTGTTGTGAATTTTGCGAATCCCGATATGGTGGGCCATACGGGGATACTGGATGCGGCTATAAGAGCGGCTGAGACGGTTGATATATGCGTGGGTAAGATTCTCGACAAGGTCAAGCAGTTAGGCGGCGCGGCCATAGTGACAGCCGACCACGGCAATTTCGAGAAGATGGTCGATGGCAGCCCGGATAGCCCTCATACGGCGCATACGGTTGGTGATGTGCCACTGGTTATTTTCGACGAAAGCCGCAAAGATGTTAAACTGCATGAGGGCGGGACGCTTGCGGACATCGGGCCTACACTGCTTGAAATGATGGGCCTGCCTCAACCAAAGGAAATGACCGGCCGCAGTCTTTTTCAAAACTAAGTGACAACGCTGCAGGCATACACAGTGCCAACCGACTTTTCATAACGACGGGCGGGAGAGAAAATGGGCCAGATAGCCATCCTTGACCAGAATATGGTGAATATGATTGCCGCGGGTGAGGTAATCGAACGTCCCGCCAGCGTGGTCAAGGAGCTTGTCGAAAACAGTATCGACGCCGGCGCGAAAAAGATTACGGTCGCCGTCGAGGATGGGGGGCGAAAGCTGATATCGGTTACGGATGACGGCTGCGGTATGGACGCCGAGGATTTGGCGTTTTCATTCGAGCCGCACGCCACCAGCAAGGTCAGGACGAGCGTCGATTTGCGCGCGATACTGACGCTGGGTTTCAGGGGCGAGGCATTAGCGAGCATCGCATCGGTGGCGATTGTCAGGGCGACGAGCAGGCAGGCAGAGCAATTAGGCGGCAATTGCCTCGAAATCGACTGCGGCGACAAATCCGAAGTTATGCCCACAAGCGCCGACGTCGGCACGACAATTCAGGTCCGCGATATTTTTTATAAGCTGCCCGCCCGGCGAAAATTCCTCAAGACCGCCAATACCGAAATGGCCCATATAACCGAGCAGGTTACAAGAATCGCTTTAGGTAATACTGATATCGAGTTTGCATTGATACACAATGGCAGGGAGGTATTCCGGCTCGCAGGGGGGCAGGGCATACGTTCGAGAATCGCTGAATTGTTTTCGCGTGATATTGCCGACGACCTGCTCGATACTGAAAACGATGAAAAAGGGCTTCATATAGCCGGCCTGCTGGGAAAGCCTGGTATGGCCACGACGACCGCCCGGCTGCAGTATGTGTTCCTGAACGGAAGATACATACGCGATAAATTTATATCGCACGCGATTAAGGAGGCGTATCGCGGCACTATCGAGCCGGGCAGGTATCCCGCCTGCTTTTTGTTTATCGAGATGCCGTTCGAGGATTACGACGTCAACGTGCATCCGACCAAAATTGAGGTGCGTTTCTACAACGCGAATTTAGTCCACTCGCAGATACTCGGTTGTATTCGTGAAAAGCTGCTGGGCACCGAGCTTGATATTGGCGCGAAAATGCCGCAACAGCCGATTTCGATGCCTCGCCGAGACAGCGGGGTGGCGGAGGCGATGGAGGAATTTTTCAAAAGGCATCGACCTTCAACACAACCACAGCTTGATTTCAGACCCGGTTTTGGTAAGGGCCGAACGGATTACGCGGAGCAAACGCGCCCGGCCCAGGCCGTCGCAATAGGCGCCGAGAGAAGATTTATGCAGATTCACGACAGCTTCATCGTCGCCGAAGAAGACGATGGCTTTGTTATAATCGACCAGCACGCGCTGCACGAACGGATAATGTATGAGCAGTTGCGAAGACGCATTCAAAATAGTAAGCTCGAATCGCAAAAGCTGCTGATGCCGGCGAGCTTCGAGGTGACTAAGGTCCAGCAGGATGCGCTGGACAATAACGCCGAATTACTTGAAAAACTGGGTATCGAGGTCGTTGGTTTTGGGCCTAAGACCGTGGCGATACAGGCGTTTCCGGTTTTATTGTCGGGCGCCGAGCCGGCTGATTTTCTAAAAGACGTTATCGATTTGCTTTTGGAAAAAGGCGCAACACTCGACGGCGACAGTTTGGTGGACGAGGTGTTGCATATGGCGGCGTGCAAGGCGGCGATTAAGGCGGGCAACAAACTCACCGACGGCGAAATCGAGCAACTGCTGGCCGACAGGCAAACCGTCGAGCGCACGAGCCATTGCCCTCACGGCCGACCGGCTGCGATAAAATTCACGTTAGCTGAATTGGAAAAGCAGTTCAGGCGAACCTGATTATGAAAAAGTTATTGGCGATATTGTTGGTAGTTGCTGTATGCCTGACTATGTTAACGGTCGTTTTTGTCAGGCAAGGCGCAGGAACAAATGCCGAGCCGGCTGCAAAATCGAATGCGCCGAAAAGGATTATTTCACTTTCGCCGAACCTGACGGAGATAATTTTTGCGCTTGGTCTTGGCGACAGGGTGACAGCCGTATCGAACGATTGCGACTGGCCCGCCGAAGCGAAACAGAAGCCGAAGGTCGGCTCGTTCTGGCAGCCGAATACGGAAGTGATTATAGCCGCAAAACCCGACCTTGTTATCTGCGAGAGCTTTCCGCAGCAAAAGGCGGTAGCGGAAACGCTCGAAAGGGCGGGCGTTAACGTTAAATCTTTGCGCGTCGAATCAATCGGGGAGCTTTATTCGGCGATTACGGAGATAGGCAGGGCGACCGGCTGTGTAGAAGCTTCTCAACGGCTCGCCGATGAAATTAAAGCTAAGCTCGACCAAATCCGCTCATCGTGCTCAACGGCCCCGAAGGTCAGGGTTTTGTGGGTCATACAAACCGAGCCGATGCGCGTGGCGGGGGTGAAGACCTTTATAAACGAGCTAATCGAATTAGCGGGCGGGCAAAACGCCATTGCACCTACGCTCGACCAATACCCGTCGATACCAACCGAAGGAATATTGACCTGCGGCGCGGATGTGATAATACAGTCGGCTATGGGGACACGGGACATCGGCGAGCAGCAGGCCTCGGCTGAGAAGTTCTGGTCGAGGTTTGGGAATCTGCCGGCGGTGAAAGATAAAAGAATTTACGTTGTTGACCCCGACACGCTGCTTCGGCTCGGGCCTCGTCTGCCGCAGGGCGCTAAAACCGTGGCACAATGCCTGCATCCGGAGTTATTTACTCAATCGCAGGATGAAAAACAGGAGGCCAAAGTTACTGATGGCTGAGCTTTTGACGGCGAGACATTTGATAATGAAGATTTTGCTGTGCCTTGTTGTGCTGGCGGTGGTGATGTTCGTGTGCTGCCTTATCGGGACGGAGAAGCTTTCTTTGGAATCGGTTTTAGCCGGACCCGGTGAGCAGCCGGGCCAAAATACCGATTACGAGATATTTATGCGCGTGAGATTGCCGCGTGTTATTCTTGCGGCGCTGATTGGCGCGGCCCTGGCTGCAAGCGGTGTTGTGCTGCAGGCGATACTTCGCAATCCGCTCGCCGAGCCGTATATACTCGGCATATCAAGCGGTGCGGCACTCGGCGTGATAACGGCCGTGATGACCGGCGTAAGCTGGAGCTTGTGGTCCGGCTCGCCGATAGCCGTGATGGCGTTTTTATTCGCATTGGGCACAGTCTGGCTGGTCTGGGTGATAGGCCACGTCGCGGGCGGGGCGACTGTAACAAGTCTGCTTTTGGCGGGCGTTGTCATCAACGCGTTCTTTTCGGCGGTGATAATGCTTTTGACGTCGTTAATCAACGCCAACGAATTACGCTCCACGACCTTGTGGCTTATGGGCAGTATCACCGAAAAGGATTTTTCGACGCTGCTATTGAGCGGGATTTTAATTTCGGCTGGTATTTTGGCATTATTCACTCTTTGCCAGAAGCTAAACGTGCTGACATTGGGCCGACAGGAAGCGCAATCGCTGGGCGTTAATCCCCGCCTGGTTACCCTGGTTGCATTTGCCCTTACATCTTTTATCACCGCGGTTGCGGTAGGGCTGAGCGGCTTAGTGGGTTTCGTGGGATTAGTTGTTCCGCATTCGGTTCGGCTGGTCTTCGGGCCTGACCATCGCCAGTTACTGCCCGCCAGCGCATTGTTAGGCGCCGCCTTTGTCGTGATTTGTGATACGGTCGCGCGCACAATCATAGCGCCGTCGCAACTGCCGGTGGGCGTTATAACAGCGGTCGTGGGCGGGCCTGCGTTTTTACTGCTGCTGGCCAGAAATAACAGGAAAATCGGGAATATACGATGAATGCCGCGATAGAAGTTGAAAATCTTTGCTTTGGTTACGGCGGGGGGGCTGAAATAGTCAAAGGCCTGAGTTTTCGGCTCGGCGAGGGGGTATTTTTATCGATAGCAGGCCCGAACGGGGCCGGCAAAACGACGCTGCTGAATCTTTTGGCGGGCCTTATTAAGCCGACCGCCGGCTCGGTAAAAATCGCCTCGGCCCCGATTAAGTTTTATTCAATCAGAAAGCTCGCACAAAAGGTGGCGTTCGTCCATCAGGAGTTCGTGCCGGTTTTCGAATTTACCTCGGCGCAGGTCGTATCGATGGCGAGAACGCCTTATCTCGGCGCGCTGGGTTTCGAATCCAAAGCCGACAGGGAGGCGATTGCCGAGGCGTTCGAGATGACCGATAGCGCCCGTTTCATCGACCGGCCGCTCAATCAGTTGAGCGGCGGCGAACGACAGCGCATATTTATCGCTCGCGCACTGGCGCAGCAGACGCCGATACTGCTTTTGGACGAGCCGACCAGCTTTTTAGATATGAAGCATCAGGTCGGGATATACGACCTGTTGAAAAGGATGCAGCTTGAAAAGCAAAAGACGATTGTCTCGGTTACGCACGATATCAACCTTGCCGCCCAATACAGCGATATGACGTTGCTGTTGGGCGCCGACGGCAGTTACGAATTCGGCCACACGAATGAGGTTCTATTAGCTGAGCGGATTGAGGGGGTGTTCGGAGTTAAGACATTCAGCGGGCAAATCGGCAAGAGAAAGTTCTTTTTGCCTCTGGGGAAGTTCGTTGAAGATACTCGAAAGAAGGCGCCTGAGGGCGAAGGGCGGTAATTTTTTATATCGGCCCGCCTGATGTCCGGTAAAGCCGGTTATGCGAACTCTTTTCTGATGTTCTCCAGTTTCCCGAAGCATATCAGCTCGTCGTCGCTGAGTATTTTCACGTCGGCACTCGGATTAGCTATCGTCTCATTCGCCCGCACTATAGCGAGCACGTTTATATCGTCTTTGCGAAGCCCGGAGTCGGATAACGACGTTTCGACAAGGGGGTGGTCCTGGCGGATTCTCACGGTCGAAACGCCGTAACCGCCCGTTGTTACCAAAAGCTCCTCGTGCGATATGGGCTTGAGCGTCCGCCTTTTGATTACCCGTTTTCGTAAAATATCGGTCAGCTTTTTGGCGATGACGGTATTAGTAAAAATCTTGTAAATCAAAAAGACGCCGACAACGATTATCAAAAGGTTTATAAACTTGACCAGATAGGGCGGCATGTTGAAAGGCAGAAGCGGCTTGGAAAGTCCCTCCTCAATTACCTCCTGTGCACGCAGCGTATTTGCCAGAGTAGCAATCATCGTTACCAGACCCGCGTGACCGAGGACCATTAAAGTCGAGGCGATGCGTCGTCTCTGCGGGTGACCGGTGATATGTTCGGCTTCTCTGGTTGTGAATCCCGTCGAGGTAAAGCAGGAAAGCGACTGAAATTTCGCCATCGACCATTCGAGCCCTGTTAGCTGAAACGCGATGGCCCCGATTCGCACCGCTATGAAGGATACGACAAGCACAATTAGAAACAATGCCAGATTCATAATATTCCCCTGCTATTATGGTTTTTTAATACTGTTTATTGCTCCTCGCCCGGTTTATAAACCGGGCAGGCGAGAATGTAATCGACCAAATTTTTCAGTTTTGCCGTGGCGAGCGCAATACACGAATCCGCCGCCCCGTAATACATATATATGGTGCCGTCTTTTACCGTCCAGCCGCACGGAAAAACCACGTCATCGACGTCGCCTTCACGTTCATACGAGGCCTTAGGCCCGAATATCCACTCATCGGAGCGTCGCAGGACCTTCGCGGGATTCTCCAAATCGAGCAGCGCCAATCCGAGGCGGTATATCGACCCGGAAGCAGTCATTCGCACGCCGTGATAGAGCATCAGCCAGCCGTGTTCTGTTTGCATAGGCGGGGCGGACAGGCCGATTTTGTTTGCGTCCCACCAGCTTCCCTGCCTGGCGTGTAGTAGTATTTGATGTTCGCCCCAGTGCTTCAGATTGGGCGAAAAGGATATCCATATATGGCCGGAGATATGCGGCGAACAAATCACGGGCCGATGCAGCATTGCCCATAAGCCGTTGAATTTTACCGGGAACAGGGCCGCATCCTTATCTTCAGGCGGCATCACCGAGCCGAGCCGATTGAAGTTTCGAAAGTCCTTCGTGGTTGCCAGTGATACTAATGGTCCGCCGGACGAATAAGCCGTATAAGTAATTGCCCACTGGTCCGTCTCTTCCAATCGGGTGATGCGCGGGTCTTCGATGCCCCAGATTTCATCCGGATGGGCGGGGTCCGGCTCCAGGGTCGGCTCTGCATCGATTCGCCAGTTGCTGATACCGTCGGCGCTTCGAGCGACCGTAAGGTGAGAGGCGCCGCGAAAATCCTCGACCCGTATTAAAAGCAATGTCTCGCTGTCAACAATGGCAGCGGCCGAATTGAAAACCGCGTTGGCGGGGTATGGCCAATTATCTACGGTAAGAATCGGGTTTTTAGGATAGCGTTCGAACATCTCGGTTCTTATTGTTTTCTTCATAGCTTACCTCTTGTTAAGCGGATGCGGATTTTATTTGCCCTCAGGCAGTTATTATTATGAATCGTTCATTTACTCTTGCGGAACACCCTCGGCAGCGAAAAAACACCTTGATATGGTAAAGGTGTTCTTTGCGGGAAAACCCCTTCACTCACAAAGCGCACGTCCTCAATCGAGTAAAACGCCTTTGGATTGAATGTTCTTATAATCTCTGCGACCTTGTCGAGGTCGCTGCGCTTGATTACGGAGAAAACCACGTGCACTAATCCCGTGCTGCCCTGAGCGGGGATACTGGTTACGCCGTGGCCGGCTTCTCGAAGCCTTTCTATCAGTTGCGAAGCGTCCTGTTTGGTGATAATCCTGATGACCAGCGTGCCCATTGCCAGTCGTTCTTCAATCGTAATGCCGACGAGGTTGCCTATGGCGAATCCGCCTGCATAGCCGACGTAGCACATTATATTGGTCATATTCTGCAAAATTTTGGCGGTTACGATAATCCAGATGAAAACCTCGAAAAACCCGAATAACGGGGCGAGGTATTTATGCCCCCTTGACAGCGTCATTATGCGCAGCGTGCCGACCGTTACGTCGCAGACCCTGGCCATCGCAATCAGAATCGGCAGCACTATATACGTAAAAGTTGCTGAATCATAAAACGACATTATTCTATCGTCTCCATAGTTCTTTATGCTTTATGTTTGTGCAGGCGATATGTTGTAAACCCGGTAAAAGCCGACCGTAAAAACCTAACTCAATAATCGATACTTGTCAATAAGATTGCTGATTGCAGCAGAATCCAAAGTTATTCGGCGGGAGTCTTATTATTTTTTCGATTAAAGACAAGGCCGAATGTGTCTATTATCTTGCGGGTGAATTGACCGCCGCTCTCTATTATCGAACCGAAAAATTCGACCGTGCTGTCTTTGACGTCTTTAATCGGCCGTTTGCTGACCAGCTTAATGGGGGAATTGGACCAGCTCCCCTTTATCTGAAGGCGGACAAGCTTGTCTTTGAAGGTTAAAAACCAGTTTACAACCGGGATTTTGCCTATGAGCTTCTCCAAATCCTTCAAAGGGGCCGCAACTACGAACATATCAATCTGCCCGCTCCGTAAGTTAATTTTGCCTCCCGGTTCGGCCTCTATCGCACTGAATCGGTTCGATAAATGCCCACGTTCAATCGTCATCTCCGGGCCGGATAAATTAAACTTCATTTCGGCATCCGACATTCCCCCCGCCTGGTATTCCCATATCCCGATGCTCTTGAACAACTGGCCTATAAGCGGGAATCGCCATAAATCGGCGTCATCGAGAAACGCAATGCCTTGCGCCTTCAATGAATCGATGCTGTTGGTGTCCGCTGTGAACTGAAAGCTGATTCTGCCGGTGCCCCTGGTGAATCTTTTTTCCGTTTTCATCAGCTCCGTCAGCTCGGCCATACTGATATCCGTAAGGAGAAAATCACCACCGTAACCGCCAGGGCCCTGCTGTTTCACATCCAGGTAAAGATTCCCTGTAACTCGGCCTTTGCATATTATTCCGTTTATCTGCTCTAAATCCAGATGTCGTTTTCTGGCAAATAACGTGCCGGCTATTTCTTTGCCGACCGTATTTTGGTCGACGAGAATGTTCCAGTTCTCAATAGTAACCATTCCATCGGGCCATAAGCTGTTCGAATCCATAAGATTGCCTTGTGTTTCTAAATTCGCCCGAACCGTTCCATTACAGTCCCATTTCGTCGAAACCCCGATTGCCGACAGCAGCATTCTTGTTTGTTCACGTTTTACTGCTTGCGATAGCTTCAGGGTTGTATTAATCCTTTTAGTTTTCAAATCAACAATACCGTTGATGCGAATACGGCGGGCGTCATCGTCTCCGCTTGTGCCGATATTAAACTCATAAGGTCCCCCGGCTTTCCTGGCTTCCGCCAGCATTTCGTCCAGTGAGATTCTTGCCTCGTTGTCCTCGAAGCTCACAATAATTTTCTGTATCCACAGATTTTCCAGGCAGGTTTCGTTGCTGTCCGGCGGCTGGTTAAACTGGAACATTAAATTCGGTGTGCCGTTATCGAGTTTTATTTTCACGTCGAGTTGTTCGACCGTGATTTTTTTCGAAAATGACTTTAAGCTCGGCCAATTCCCCAAAACCAGCGTAACGTTATTTGCCTCTATCACATCATTTTCTTTTTGGTCGCACAGTCGCACGCTGCCAACGAGCATAATCCCGTCATAGTTGAACTCCACGTCTTCGGCATAAACCGGCCCCGACCAAAAACGCAACAATGCTTCCTCTACTCGTGAAGCTACGTAAGCCGGACCTATCAAAAACTTTATTAAAACATGGCCTCCCGCTGCAGCAAGGACAACACAGACTGCAAACCATTTGAGAATTCTTAAGAGTGATTTTTTCTTAAAAAAATGCATTCTCATCCGGAAGTGAAGTTTGTTTTAAGAATAATTTGTGAAAACACAATTAATTGACTGTGTCCGAGCCGCCATAAATAAATCTCAGCTCACCGACGTTTGGAATAAGCGCCAGCGGTGATCTTTTGAATGGTCTGAAGCCGGCGGGCCAGTAAACAAACAGCGCCTTGCCGACAAGGTATTCACGGGGCACGATGCCTTCGGGATAGATTTTCCCGTTGTTGCCCTTGCCCGGTCGTTCCCACCATCTGCCGTCCTGGCTGTTGGGGCTGTTGTCGCCGAGCATAAAGAACTGGTCTTTTTCGAGCTTGAGCGGATTCCCCTCTGTGGCCCTGCCCGGATCGTTGCTGTTGGGATTTCTGGCGGTATAGTGGATATCTCTGAATAAGGCGATATGTGAGACGGTGATTTTGCCTGCGCCTAAAATTTTCACCTCCGGCTCAATATCCGTTCTTCTTGTGCCCGCGTCGTTTGGCCCTGTTCCCAAATCAAAGGTTAGTTTCTCATCGCCGAATTCAAAAATAAGTTCGTGGTCCACGTTGGCAAAGCTTAACCTCGTGGGCTTATACGCCCCAAACGGGGCAATTTTTTTATTTGCCAGAATTTCTTCGGTGTCGTCGAAATATCTGGCGATACTCATATTCCCCGATGAATCGATTCGGCCGATATATTTTGTCCCGTATTTGCTCAGTGACGCACCCGCGATAACAATCGGCTCACTTGAGCTGACCCAAAAACGAATCATCAGGTCGCTGCAAAGGGGCATGTTTTTATAGTCCGTTATCTCGTCGTACGCATATGTTGCTTTGAAGTCATTGCCTGTGCTCGTATCGTAAACGAGCGAGTGAATTTTATCGGGTTTGCCCGCGAGTTTGAAAATAGTAGGGTGTTCGTCTTCGTTTATCCAGTTTGAATCCGCTGCGTTTTTGAACGGCTGGTACCATGTATGGCCGTTAAATTTGCTTTCTTCCGGCCTTGCCGGCTGGTAATCATTATCGTAAACGGGCTTCCATAATTCCTGCTGAACCTTCACCGGTTTTCTGCTGATTCGGCCGTCTATATAAATGTCGCCGTCTATTATCTCAATCTGTTCATTCGGTCTGCCTATAAGCCGCTTTATGTAATTCTCCGATGGATTCAGGGGATTCTTAAAAACCACTACATCCCATTGTCTGGGCTCCACGAACTGGTAAATACATTTCAGCACTAAAATACGGTCGCCGTTCGACGGCGCCGCAGCGACGCTGGTTCTTTGAAAGTATCCACAGCTTGGGCATCGCGAGATTTCCTGGCCTTCGAATCGCCTCATCATCACATTGCGCTTGGAGCCGTAGTCGTTCTTGCCATAGGAGTATCTGTAACCGCACTGTGTGCATCGTAATCTGTAATGCGCACCCAACAGTGTGTCAGCCATACTTCCCGTTGGTATGCGAAAGGCCTCCATAACAAACGCTCGAAAAACGAAAGCCAGTGCGAAGGCCGTTATCAGCCATTCAAGTGTATTCGCAACTTCGACTACTCGGTCTCTTGTTTTAGTAACAGGTTTTTTTGAATTGACCTTAGGCATAACTTCCCAATATATACCACTGTTATCGACCTTACAACAGGCCTTTCAGAATCGAGTGCCCCATTATGAAGACAAGTCTCCGGCAGGTCAACAAACTTGCGCCTTTGAAGACCAGATGGCTTATCTATATGCGATAAAATCGAATCTTTAAGCAATGTCTACGGTTTTACCTCGTAATTGGTTTTTACTTGTTAAGAAAAACTATGTTTGTCATAAATACACTTCTTTCTTGCAAATTCAGAAACGATTTAGTGAGCTATAACCTTATGTGTATTAAGGGATTACGTTCAAAATCACTTTTTCCCCTTCGGGTGTTTCCCTCAATAGCATAAAGGTATGTAGCCGGTTGCACCAAAACATTTTATGTGTAACGGCAGCCCTCTTGCCTTGTTACAAACGAAGACAAAGGGCCTTGATATTAAGAAATTTTTTTTAAACAAAAATGCTTGCTGCGTAGAAGTCGTTGTTGTATAGTTACTTGCGACTGCTTGAATTATTGGCTTCGGCATTGATTACATGGGTTTTGCAGAGGTAAGCAATGGAGACCCGCATGGGCAAAAGAAGGTTTTGGGTCAGAAACAGCTTTCCCGCAAACAGGAGGCGTTAATTCGCTACGGGCTTTTCGTTGAAGCGAGGTGATTATGTCAACCGTTACAAAAAAAGAACTTATCGAACGTATCGCAAAAAGCACTCAGGCAAAACGGGTAACTGTTAAACGTATAATACAGGCCTTTATCGACGAGATGACAGAAGAGTTATCTAAGGGAAACCGGCTCGAGTTCCGAGATTTTGGAGTTTTTGAGACCAGAACTCGTGCCTCTCGCATCGCACAGAATCCAAAGACACTCGAACGGGTTGAGGTGCCGGCGAAAAGAACCGTCAAGTTTAAGATGGGCCGTTTAATGAGAGATAAGTTGTCTTCTGATACTTCTGAATAGTCGTTCTATGTGAACTTGAGATACATCTTGTAAATACCCGAATGAGTAACTGAGGCCCCGATATGCGTAAAATCAGGTTGTTTTATGCCGTGTATGATTCGAAGACAGCACGGCTGTTAAGATAGCGTGTTCGGTAATGTTGTTCATGGGGAGTAGTTTATGTCAGAGGGAACAGTAAAGTGGTTTAACTCAAGGAAGGGTTACGGCTTCATCGCAACCGCCGACGGCAGCGACATTTTTGTCCATTATTCAAATATCGCCTCCGATGGATACAAGACCCTTGCCGAAGGTGATGAGGTCACCTTTGATATCGTACAGGGCGAAAAAGGCCCGAGAGCACAAAACGTAGTACCTTGCTCTGCAGCAAAAGCCGGTGCAAAAAAGGCGGGAAGCGAGACTAAAAGCTGAACTGCTTCGGCGCTTTATCGTATCCAAAGGCCTTATCCAACTCTGGTCGGAGAGGTTATTCTATATCAGTTAATTCACTAAACATTAGTCTTGCCGGTTCGACTCATCACTAATTCCTCCATCCAATATGGATATTGCCGCCTGTACTGGTTTGTCCCCTCGTAATAAAGCTTTTTATGGTCATATTTTAGCAGTAGCACTCAACTGCGGAATATCGAAAGAACGACCGTTTTTCTCTTGCAGATTCGCCGATTATTTGATATTTGAATATATAGGTGATGTATGAAAAGCCAATATAGTAAGGCGGATTAGGATTATGCTGTCCGCAGGCTATCAATCCGGTCTGGACTGCAACGTGCTTGTTCTTAACAGGCACTATATGGCCATTCGCATTGTTGGGGCAAGGCGGGCGTTTTCTCTCCTGTTTCGCCAGCTTGCCGAAGTTGTTTCTCTCGAAGACGGCACATACGCCAATTATGATTTTCAAAGCTGGTGCGAGGTCAGCGAGTTTAAAAGGCAATTCGAGTGTGACAGTCACGACTGGGTTTCAACCGTTAATTTCTACGTAGCCGTGCCGCGGATAATCCGGTTGCTCTTTTACGACCGCCTGCCGCGAACGGAAGTAAAATTCAATCGCAGAAATATATTCGCAAGAGATAAAAACCGCTGCCAGTATTGCGGCAAAAAACAGCCCACCAGCGAGCTCTCACTAGACCACGTTATCCCGAAAACCGCCGGCGGCAAATCCGTCTGGACTAATATCGTCTGCGCATGTACAAACTGTAACGTCAAAAAAGGAGGCCGGACTCCCCATCAGGCGTCAATGACTCTAATCCAGAAACCCACCAAGCCGAAACACAATCCCCTCGTCCATATCCATCTCGGCCATCAGCGATATAAAAGCTGGAAACAATTCCTCGACAATGCCTACTGGTCCGTCGAGCTTAAGTAGCTTTTTGTTTTTGTTAGAAGTTCAATGTTCGATGTTTACCCGCAGTAGTATTAACGAAGGCGGGTTGAAAGTTCGACGTTTTTTCTCTTCTTTTTTAAACACAGATTTTTTGTCATTCCTGCGCAAGATTGTCACCCCTGCGAAAGCAGGGGCAGGAATCCAGTTATAACACAGATTGACACCGTTTTGTGTCGTTTGTCATTCCCGCGGAAGCGGGAATCCAGTTTGGCGAGGATTTGCGATGTTTTTATATTGCCTTAAATCGGCCTTTTAACTTAAGAAGCCGTTATTTC
Source organism: uncultured Pirellulales bacterium (assembly GCA_964387605.1). Lineage (GTDB taxonomy): Bacteria > Planctomycetota > Phycisphaerae > Sedimentisphaerales > Anaerobacaceae > Fen-1362. Next base: position 18,084 of record CAYLYB010000015.1, read on the forward strand.
CAGCCGAATTAACCATTGCAATTGGCGATATAGCCCCTCAGCACCCGTCAAGCATCACTTCGCCGAGTAGAAAGTTTCCAGCTTACTATTTATTTTGATTTCTTAAGCTGCGGTTGGAATTATATGAAAAAGGGTGATAGAGTAAAATGCTTTGGGGAAGATAATGTCGATTTAAAAAACCACATAGGGTTTATCGTCTCGGAATTATTTTGCGGTTCGGTATATTCTGAGAAAATATGGGAAGTTGATTTTGATAAGGGGCATTGGCCGCTACTAGAAGCCGCAATTGGTGTACATTCTTGCCGTGAAAAAGATTTGAAAGTAGTAAATCCTCAATTAACGTTTAATTTTAGGGGATGAACAAAATGCCAGAGAATACCATTCGAAAAGGCACTAAACAGATTATCATTTTGGGCTTACTGTTCTTGAGTTGTTTTCTTTTGGCCGGTATTCTGCTAACCCTTTATAAAAATAGTCAGAATGGACGGTATGACTTTTTCAAGAACGAGTCGAGTTTTTATGTCCTTGATACAAAAACTGGCCAAGTGTGGGAACACTTTATATTTATGAAAGAAAAGAAAGCGATATTTTTTGATTATGGCACGCCTAAGAGCCCTACTTGCAAAATTGGACACATAACAGAATTTAAAAAGGATGAACAGTCCTTGCCAAAAGGGCTGAGAGAATAAATATAAAATGAGGATATTTCCATGCTTACAAACTCAAAGAATTTAAGCGACCCAAATGATTTATATTGCCTTCTTAATATCAATAAGGACCTTGTAACTGGTTTCATGATAATGTTTTCTCGTTTCGAATATGCCTTAAAGAAAAGCCATTATTGCAAAAAAGGTCTCAGTGGCGAAGCAGGACCGGATTGGTTTGAATTCGCAAAAGATCACGATAATCTCTTTGAAACTGAAAAGAATCCCAATCTTAAAGCAGCCATTCAATATCTCTTGCAAAATCCTCCAAAAAGACAAGTTGTAAATAATGATGGCAGATTAGATTGGAAGAAAAGGAAGTTAAATTCAAAAGCATTATTGGAAAATCTAGTTTGTTCTGTGAATGGTGTTCGCAATAATCTTTTCCATGGAGGAAAATTTGAATCTGGTTCCGTTGAAGATCCCGCGAGAAATACCATGCTATTAGAAAACTGTATAATCGTTCTCAGGGAATGCCTTTCTCTTAACGAGGATATTGAGAACACATTTTGGAATGGCTGGTAAAAACCATATTGCATTATTTTTTCAGGCATAGTTGATTTTTGTGCCTTCCTGTCCCCGCAGGTCTTAAGCGGGGATTTGTGGCAACAATTAAAATTCTCTGTGTGCTCTGTGGCCTCTGTGGCTAAAAAAGCTCTGTGGCTTTATATGCATGCTGCGTCGAGGTTTTTGGCCGCGGCGGTTTCGTCCGGCCTGCAAACGGGTGTTGTAACGGGAGCTGCCTTTATTTTTTCCGGCTCACTTTCTGCAACAGCCGCAATTTCCTTCATCGCCTCGATAAAGGCGTCCAATGTCTCTTTGCTCTCCGTCTCTGTCGGCTCTATCATCATCGCCTCTTTCACCGTCGTCGGGAAATATACCGTCGGCGGATGAAAGCCCCGGTCTATCAGCGCCTTGGCAACGTCAATTGCGTGAACGCCCGCGTCGAGCATCTTCTTCGAGGGGCTAAATACGCATTCGTGCTTGCATACGGCGTCAACAGCCGGCTCGAAGCAATCCTGCAATTTGCTCCGAATGTAATTAGCGTTAAGCACGGCGTTTTCCGCTACTCTAATAAGCCCTTCGGCCCCAAGCATCAATATATAAACATAGGCCCTGAGTATTATCGCGAAGTTGCCGTAGAAGGGGGCGATGTATCCAATCGATTTAGGCCTGTCATATTCGAGTGCGTATGTGCCGTCGTCGCGCTTGGTCACTATCGATACGGGCAGGTAATCGACTAATTTTTCCGTCACGCCCACAGGCCCCGCCCCCGGCCCGCCTCCGCCGTGCGGCGTGGCGAAGGTCTTGTGAAGATTTATATGAACTATATCGAATCCGAAATCCCCCGGCCGGGCCTTGCCTACTATCGCGTTCAGGTTCGCACCGTCGTAATACGCAAGCCCGTCAACGCTGTGAATCAGCTCGCAAATCTCTTTTATGTGCGGATTGAAAAGCCCAAGTGTATTCGGACAGGTCAGCATTAAGCCCGCCACTTCGTCATTTAGCGCACTTTTTAACGCATCTACATCCATCACGCCCTTTTCATTGCTCGGCACCGAAACCACCTTGTAGCCCGCGATTGCCGCGCTGGCAGGGTTTGTGCCGTGTGCACTGTCGGGCACTAAGACCGTCGTTTTCTTATTGCCTTTATCGCGATGATAGGCCGCCATTATCATTATACCCGTCAGCTCCCCGTGGGCGCCCGCCATCGGCTGCATCGTGAAACCCGCCATCCCCGTTATCTCGCGAAGAAGCATATCCATTTCGTAAATGACCGCCAGCGCGCCCTGCGTCAGCATACCCCCGCCGCGAAGCTGCGGCAAAAGCGGGTGAAGATGCGCAAATCCCGGATACGAAGCAATGCGCTCCGCGACCTTGGGATTGTATTTCATCGTGCACGAGCCTAAGGGATAAAAATTCGTATCAACGCCGAAATTGTTCCGGCTAAGCTGCGTAAAGTGCCTCACCACGTCCAGCTCGCTCAATTCCGAAATATCAGCCGGCTTATCCCGAAGAAGCTCACGCTTTATATTTATTGTTGTCCCGACATCGCTTCGAGTCGTCCGAACGCCCCGCCTGCCCGCCACGCTTTTTTCAAATATCAGCTCCATTTTTTCCACCCAAAGTATCAGAAATCTTTGTTTCCGTTACGGGTATTCTTCTGAAAATGGCACCAAATATAAGTCCCGGTATCCACCCAAAAAATATTCCCAAAAACATAGTTACACAGCTTATATCGCAAGGTTTACCTGTCACTTCCTCAATTATCACACAAAAAGCGGGAAGGCAAAATCCATAGACAAACCAGACAATCGTCCACGTTATCCAGGTAAAAAAGAATCCGCGTATAAATTCACCTTTTTTAATGCAATATGCTAAAGGAATGCATATCAGGAACAAAAAAAGCATCACATAGATACCATAATATATAATTCGATACATTCCTTATATCTGTCCTTATTACCTGTCAGTGTAATCCGTGAAATCTGTTGTCATAATACGCTCTCTAATGCCTCTGCGAACATACCTATCTGCTGTTTCGTTCGTTTCTCTGTCACGCAGACTAATATGCTGTTTTTCATATCGGGATAATATCTGCTCAGCGGAAAACCCGCCGCGAATCCCTTCTCTATCAGCTTCGCTATCACGTCCGCCGCCTCGCATGGCAAATCCAGCACAAATTCATTGAAAAACCACTTTTCCTTGAAGTGCGGCTTGACGCCCGGTATTGCTGTCAGTCGCTTGTATGCGTAGCTGGCCTTGTCCGCGCAAAGCTGCGCCGTCTCCCGAAGTCCATCCTTACCTAATAGCGCAAGATATACCAAAGCCGTCAATGCGCACAAGGCCTCGTTCGAGCAGATATTCGACGTTGCCTTGTCCCTGCGTATATGCTGCTCTCTCGCCTGTAATGTCATCACGAAACATCGCCTGCCCTGTCGGTCTTTGGTCTGCCCCACGATTCGCCCCGGCATCTTGCGGACGTATTTCATCCGCGTCGCCATAAAGCCGAGATATGGCCCCCCGAACGACATCGGCATACCCAAGCTCTGCCCTTCTCCCGTAACGATGTCGGCCCCCATTGCACCCGGTGTTTTCAGTATTCCCAGTGATATCGGGTAACACGACGCCACTAAAAGTGCGCCTTTGCTATGCGCCTCTTTTGCTATATTGCTGAAGTCGTCGATACAGCCGAAGAAATTCGGATTCTGCAAAATCACCGCAGCGGTGTGTTCGTCCAGCTTTTCCAGTATCTCTTTACGGTCCACAAGCCCGGTCGAGCAGTGTGTCTGCACAAGCTCGATTTTCAAATTTTTCGTGTATGATTCGATTATCACACGATAAATAGGATTCACGCTGTCGTCGATTATTACCTTGTTCCTGCCCGTTATCCGAAGGGCCGTCATCATCGCCTCGTATATCGCCGTCCCGCCGTCGTAAAGCGACGCATTCGCCACCTCCATATCCGTCAGCCGGCAAATCATCGACTGGTATTCGTAAATCGCCTGCAAGGTCCCCTGCGAAACTTCCGGCTGATATGGCGTATAGGCCGTATAGAATTCGCTGCGTGATATTATCGAGTAAACCGCAGCGGGTATGAAATGGTCGTAAAATCCGCCGCCTAAAAAAAGCGTAAGGTCTATCGAGTTTTTCCCCGCAAGCTCGGCAACCGCGTTACGCACCTCCTGCTCTGTCATACCCTCCGGCAGCTTCAATTTGCCGCAAAGAAGCTCCTTCGGTATATCCGAAAAAAGCTCACTCCTAGTCAGCCCAATCTCCGCCAGCATCTGCTTTTGCTGCTCCCGCGTGTTTGCTATAAACGGCATAACATCATCCCCCGGCTTAGCTGCCTGCAAGATATTTCTCGTATTTTTCCGCGTTCATAAGTTTTTCAGTAGTAGCAGGGTCGCTGATTCGGATTTTGCAAATCCAACCGGCCCCGTAGCAGTCCTTGTTAATCAATTCCGGCTTGCTTTCGAGCTCCTTATTCACCTCGATTACCGTCCCCTTCACCGGCGAGTAAACGTCGCTGGCCGCCTTCGAGCTTTCCACTGCCGCAAGCTCGCCCTTTTGCTCGACCTGTTTATCAACCTCCGGCAGCTCCACGAACGTAAGCTCGCCTAACTGTTCCTGCGCGTGGTCCGTTATACCCACCGTTCCGGTATCTCCCTCGACCTTCAGCCACTCGTGGTCCTGTGTGTATAGCAAATCTTTTACAACCATAATTGCACCTGTGCCTTTCAAAACCTCTCGAATCTCGTTACTATCTTGCCTTCGATATCCGCTTTTACTTTTTCTCCCTGCTCTATTGTTTGTTTTCTTCCCTTGCTTTTCTGGCTCTCATTGCGGGCCAAGTAATAAATGCCGGCGCTGTTTCCTTCTTTAGTTTTGTCCTTTTCTATATACGCAAGCGCTATCTGCCTCTCTCCCGCCTTCGCGCAGCTCAATACCCATCCGATACACGCCCCATCACTTATCACGCCGTCCCCTCCTCGAACGGGCCTGATGCCTTTTTGTCCGGGCAGTTCAATCCGTGCGACCTTCATATCGTAGCTTTTCGAGATTTCCTCCATCGCCGATTTGCCGATAAAGAATTCCTTATCGAGCTTCACCGCCCATCCGTAGCCCGCCTCGAATGGCGATATATTATAAGGCCCCGCAAGCTCATGGCCGTAAAGTGGCAGCCCGGCTTCTATCCGCAAGCTGTCCCTTGCTCCCAGCCCGCAAGGCACTAATCTGTTTTTTTTGCCCGCTTCGAGCAATTTGTTCCACAATTTCGCTGCGTTCTCCGGGTGCACGAAAAGTTCGTATCCCGTCTTTGCGCCCGTGTATCCCGTCCGCGATATTATGCAGTCTATTCCCCCCAAAGAACCCTCGCAAAATGTAAAGCTCTTCAGCGCCCCTATTTGCTTTGCCGCCGATTCCTCATCCGCGAGTTTACCAAGCACCTCAGTCGACGCTGGCCCCTGAATCGCGATATCTACCCTGCAATCCGTTGCCCTGCTTGTTTCCCGCATATCTCGAACCCAGGCCTTTTTGATTTGCCTGTCCGGGTTAGCCAGCTCTATCGGCGTCTTGTCTCCCTCAACCGCCGCTAAGTATGCCCTTATCTTCTGTTCATTCGCGGCGTTGACAACTACCATAAATTTCTCCCGTTCCCGCCGATACACAATTATGTCATCCAGCACATTACCTGCTGCGTCGAGTATGTAGCCGTATTGTGCCTCGCCCGTTTTAAGTTTACCGACATCGTTGGTGGTGGCTGCCTGCAAAAATGCCTCCGCCTCGGTTCCGCTGACCTCCAGCACCCCCATATGCGTGCAGTCGAATAGCCCCGCCTTTTCCCGAACAGCCGAATGCTCCGCCGATATCGAAGAATACCACAAAGGCATCAAATATCCCGCGAATTCGGCCATATGCCCCCGCCGGTTTGCTTCGCTTTGCGAAGCAGCGGGGGGGGTGAGTTTGAGATGCTCTTCGTATAGAACGCTGCCCGCCGGTGATTGCGCCACCGGCTCGAAAACGAAAGCTCCTTCTGCCTGCTTCTTTGCCACCTTAGGCCTCCATGCTTAATACACCTGCAAAGATATGAATTTCCCGCCCAAAGTCAAGCCCGCCCAATCAAAAAAACGTCATCGCTAATCCGGGAAGTTCAACCTCGCGAACTCTTTATGATATTTTCGTGCCGCCCGGTCATAAGCTTTTGCCGCCTCTGTTTCGTCTTTGAACTTTCCCAAATACTTCCGTTTCCCATTATACCGTATATACGCCTGCCATTGCACCCTGCGTTTATCGAAATATACCCCCCTGAATTGCGACGTTGTCTTCGACCGTGTCTTTCGCTTATTGCACTGGTTCTGCGAATGCGTCGCTAATCGAAGGTTACTCCCGAGGTTATCCAGTCCGTCGCTGTTTTTATGGTCCACGAGCATTCCCTTCGGCGCGTGCATAATTTCCCTGTGCAGCCGTATTATTTTCGTCAGTCTCGGCCCCACCTTCACGTTTCTCACTGCGTATAAATTCTTCCCTGTCCCCACGACGCTCCACTTGTATTTCCCGTATCGGTAGTAATCCTCCGCGTCCACAATCGTAAATTCACCTTCTCCCAAATCAATCTTTCGAAACGCCTCTCCGTATTTTCTCTTGCGATACAACATCACCGGCCACACGCAAATCTTATCTACCCAGTCCGGTATCTTTATCTCTACCCTCGCCATAATCTTTTTTCTCCCCGTAGCGTAGCGAAGGTCCCCAGGGTGAGCTTCTTTGTATACGCAAACCCGGGATCCACCGCAGCCACTTATCTCTAAATCTCAAATTTTACCCGCTTCCGTCCTCTGTCCTCTGCCTTTCTCACCTTTCTAACTTTTCATACCCTTTTCCAAGGTTCGCCGTGTTCATCAAACTTCCAGTATCCAGCATCAAGTATCGAGCATCGAGTATCGAGTATCGAGTATCGAGTATCGAGTATCGAGTATCGAGTATCGAG
>CAYLYB010000015.1:25377-28797 GCA_964387605.1 uncultured Pirellulales bacterium
ATCGAGTATCGAGTATCGAGTATCGAGTATCGAGTATCGAGTATCGAGTATCGAGATTATACCACATTTCCTTCAAAAGTTCTATAATTATCTAACTTTAATGATATTTTTTCAGAACACCTTAAATGCTTGTAGATATGATGGTTATGGCCGTTTTTATGCCTTATAAAGCGCTAAATTATTATGAAAAGCCCTTTTTCAGCTCCTCCATTACCGCAGCAACTGTGTTTCGGCCGTATTGACATAAAGGGACATTTTCAGTACAATATAAAATTGAGCTATTTAATCTGGGAGGCCGATTATGATAAAAAAACTCACTTTAGCGCTGATACTGCTCTCACTTTTCAACGGCCTTTGTAATGCTGCTTATGCAGAGATAATGGACGATGTGCAGGGGACCAGATGGACTCTCTATGGAACAAAGAAAATCCGTGCCGCCCAAACTCGCCTCCACGTCTGAAAAGGGCTTTTACACCGCCGTCTTCGACGTTCCCGACGTAGCATTTGCGGATAAGGATGTAGATTTCATTTTACATTGCTCCTACGGCCTCGACGCAAAAGACCGCCTCATGATTGATGTCGACCCGATAAGGATAAAGAACATGTTCGAGGAATTTGTCGATGATGCACTCGCCGATGCGGGGATAAACGTCGAAGAAAGAGAGGTTGTGTACGATAGCATATCTGTCAAAACGAAAACAAAAACCGAATACGAAGATAAGCAGATCCGTCTCAAGGTTACAATTTCAGCAAAGGCAGATTTAATCGTGGTAGATTCCGATGGTAAAACTCTAAACTAGAAACTGTCCTTCTTATTCAAAATCGCTGGCGACCATCCCCTTGCCAAGTGCGCAAACTGGTATTTGGAGTGGACCTTTTTCGAATCCGAAATGAAAATCAGTGCAAAAAAGATAAATATAAAAAGAACGGATATCTCGGATATGCACATCGGTAATTATCCTGGCACGGGGCTTGAAACATATCTCAATGATTATTGGTTGGATGTTTCATTTTTCTCTATGGTTGTCTTTGGGGACGAATTTTGCAGGATTGACAAAAAGCTGTATTTCATGGCTGATATCGATCGTCTGAAATACGAAATCGAGCGTTTCATTACGGGGTACTATCCTGATGTCGTTGCGGTTATTTTTGAAAATGACCCTGCTGCCTCTTTTACCGCACAGCTAAAAGGCGAAAGCAAGCTCAATTTGTCTCTAAAAGCCGTATTCCGGGCAAGATTCGAATTGACTAACGGAAAGTATAAATACTCGAAGGTCAAGTTCACGCTGACCGGAAAGGGCTTGCGGATAATCGTCGTATCGCAAAAAATGTGAACCCGGATGAAATTAATACAGTAACAACTGCAAAAATAATATTTGCACAAATCCGGCCTCGCCACACTCATTTCTTCTGAAATTTTACTCACCGCATGCGGCTTACGAATCTCGCAATACGCAATACTCACGACGCACCTCCTGTGTTAGCGAAAAGGGTATAAAAAAAATCCTCTGTGCCCTCTGTGTGCTCTGTGGCTATAAAAATAATTAACCTCTGTGGCGGCTTACGGCATGCGCCAGCTTACTGTATATTCTATCGTCGCGCTCTCGTCCGCACCGACATCAACCGGGAACCGGGCCACAAACGCCGCCCGCTTCTCCCACTCGTGCGTCGATTTCTCTATCTTCCAGTCCTCGTAGCTCGGCAGCTTCTCATCGACGAATACCGTAACCTTTTCCTCCTTGCGGTTGCGAATCTCGACCTTATGCGTCTCGTATCTTCTGCCGTATTGCTCCTTGTAATCGGTCATCGTATGCTCTGCGACGATATCGAACGCGTCCCCTATATATAACGACAGTTTCTCGTTTTTCGGGGTATGGTCTATCTGGTCCTCGCCGACGAACTCCAGGCTGTCATCCGCAGGGTCTCGCTTGAATACCCGCACCTTTCCTTTCGGCAGCGCTATTCCAAGCTGGTTTTCTTTCTTATTCTCGAATTCAATCTTGATGTTTACTTTCCCCTTTTCGGGCTGACTGCTTCTTCCCGGCCGCTGTCCCCAGCCGGTCCTTTCATACACGTATATCTTCTTCACGGCTACATTCGCAGCCGGCTCGATAAATTCTATCTGCTTGACCTGGTTATTATTAATCGTGCTTTTTCGAGAAAGCGTGTACATATGATATTCCATAAACGACTTTTCTTCGAAAGCCGGCGCCTCCGCTAATTCCATACCAATCTTACTACGATTAGTCCAAACCCTACCCATCGGCTGCTGTTCCCGCCGAACGTCTCCGGCAATCAATTTCAGCTTTGCGTCCTTGTATCCCGCCCCGCTTCTGTTATCAATCGTCACCCAGCCCGAAAAATCCAGTGCCGTATCGTCGGCGTTCAAAATCGCGGTATAATCCGCCTGCCAGCCGATTCTCTCCGTCGTATATGTCACCCTGCAAAGCTGCTCACCCGCCTTTTTCGCCTCCGCCAGCCATACCAACGTTGGCCGCGTCACCAAATCCTCCGGCAGCTCCTTTAGCGTTACCTCCTCCACGCTCGCTCTGCCGATAATTTCAATCCCGTCTTCACCTTGCACAATCAAATCACCCCCGACCGATGCGAGCAGTTTACCCGCCGTGTATTTTCTTGCCTCCGCTCCGCTGCCTCTGACCACTACAATTACCTCTTTATCGATATACCGTTTCAATAAGCTCTCGGTATTCACAAGGTCATATTCGTAGTTTTGTTCTAATACCGACACCGCCCCCGGCGCAGACAAGCACGTAAATTTCACGCTCGTCGGGTCTATCGCCGATGCCACGTCTGTGAATCGCATCGTGTTTTGTCCCTTCTCGAACCGCATATTCCTCGTCTCTCGAACAACTGCGAAATTATCGTTATAAATCGTCAGCCCCACACCGGCACGACTGAGCTTGTCAAAGTCCGGCTTATCCGCTTTTGCCCCCAAACAGCTTGAGCTGACTATTACTAAAACTGCCAACACACTCTTCATTATGCGCACCATTTTATATCTCCTTAAAATACTATTTATATCTTTCCTGCTATAATATATGCGCATGAACCTAAGATTACTCGCACTTCTTGTCAATATTTACTATGTTTAAAACTAAACCCCGTCACAAATGACGGGCCCTTTCTCAAATTTTACCTCGCCGCCTGCCCTGAGCAAGTGAAGCGCGTCGAAGGGTTCGTTTAGCGGACCGGAATCGGAAAACGACAACGAAACCGCTACCATATGCGAAAAAAAAATTTACAGAAAAAAGGCTGCTTAATCTATTCCGAACATCCTGTTTCTAAAGCTCATGTTAGCAAATTTGAAGATTCTCTAACCTTAGGCCATCCTACTACTGATAATGTTCCTGCTTACTTCTTTATTTTCACCTTTATTTGCACGAATGAATGTGCCGGGAA
>CAYLYB010000016.1:0-21021 GCA_964387605.1 uncultured Pirellulales bacterium
TCACGCAGTTGGTGATTTGGCAAACAAGCGTATCGTGGAAATTCTGCCGGAGGTCCGGGGAGATTGCGAAATGCTCGAGTGGCTCAGGTGGCGGCTTGCCGACGTATCCAGCAGAAGTCCTTCGCTGAAAACGGCGATAGCAAAAGAGATAGAGATTTTCGGGCAGCATATAAACAATGAAGAGATACCTGCTCTGGTTGAGGAGATGGATCTTTGCGATGTGCCCGAAGAGATTCTTCAGGGGGATGATGAGTTTTTCGCAAAGTCAAGAAAATATCATTACAGTACTTATGCCGAATGGCAGAGAACCCTTGATTTGCCGTATCCGGAAGCTTTCCAAAAGTGCAAGGATTTAGTTCGGGAAGCGGAAGAGGCCGCCAGGGAAAAACCCGAGGCGGTTATAGCGAGATATCTATTTCCTTCGACCGACCAAGTGTGCAGTGTAGAGACAAGTCGCAAGACGCATCTCAACGCCGTTATTGCGGGGATTGATATCTATTTAATCAAGGCGAAGACGGGCAAGCTGCCGGATGAGCTTCCGGCGGGATTGGCGAAGGATATGTTCAGCGGCGAAGATTTTCTCTACGAAAAGACCGACGCTGGCTTCATACTGAAATGCCGGGGCAAAGACCTAACCCAGGACATCGTTCATCAATACGAGTTCAAAGTCGCAAAGTAATTTTTTGAAATGGGGCCTGCCTTTTTCCTCCTTTGGCGGGCCCTTTTTCGCTGCGCTTCCGACTTTGCTTTGGCTACGCCGGACATATCGAAGTGCAAGCCCCTATCTTCTCATTGCCGCGATGCAGTCGGGGCAAAAGAGATGGCCTGAGTCTATGCGGACGAGCTGGTTTCCTGATATATCGTTTCGGCCGCAGCAGTCGCAGGTGAACTTTTGCTGAGGTATCTCTCGTATTTCGAAGGGAACGGTCTGAGCTTGTATATTTTTATCTTCATCGCTGTCATCTATATTTTCCGCGATAGCGGGCTCGTTCTGCTGTGTGAATGGTTCTTCAGTGAATGTCTGATTATATTCTTCACTGCCGATCGATGCATCCTGTGTTATCGGTGATTCTATCTGCTGCTTCGATACCTCTTCGATTTCGGCGCGTCTTTCGGCCTCCATTCTTGCTTTTTCTTCGGCCCTCCATCTTGCGTCTTCTTCATCCTGCAGTTTCTTTTCTATCGCGGCCCTTGCCTCATTTTGCTCGATTAGTTTTTGCTCTACCTGATATGCCTTTTCAGCCAGCATTTCTATTTGTTTTTGGGTTTGTTCTCTTGCGTTGGTTTCGGCGAGGAGCTTGTTTTCCAACTGGTTTTTTGCGGCGGTGAGTTCCGCATGATGCTGCTGAAGCTCGGCGATTCTGTCCGCGGTGGTTCTTGCGTTTTCCTGGGCCGTTATTTTGGCATCTGTTTCCTCGGCCAATTTTGTTTCAGCATCTTTTTTCGCCTGCTCCAGCTCTTTAATCTTTTGCACTGTCTTTGAGGTTTTTTCGGATTCGTCTTTTAATTGCTGCTCCGCGGCGGCGATTACTCGCTCGTATGCCTCTGTTTTTTGTCTGAGGATTTCATTTGCCTTTTGCTCGGCTGATTCGCGGCCTTGCGCCTCGTCTTCGAGCTGTTTTTGCAGTTTTTCCTTATTTTCCAGTTCGTCCTGAAGTTTTTCCTCGAGTAGTATTATTTGGCGCTCATACACGTTTGCCTGGTCTTTTAACTGGGTTTGTAGTTGTTCTCTGAGTTTGGCGATTTCTTCGGCCTGTGCTTTGAGGGCGGCCTCGGCCTGCTGCTTTGCCGACATCTCTGCCTGTATGTCATTTTCGAAAAGTTCGATTTGCTGCTGATAGCTTTTTATCCGCTCCCCGAGTTCGAGCCGGGCCTTTGTTTCTTCGTCGAGGCGGTTACGAGAATCCTTCACGGCCTTTTCCTGCTCGATTAATTTGCCCCTTATTTCCGACAGGGCCTCGGCATACTGCCTTGCCTTTTCATGGGCGGTCGCAATGGCCTCGCCGTATGCCTTTGCCTTTTCTTCCAGTTGGGCGCGTGCCTGTAGTTCTGCTTTTGTTTTTTCCTGTGATTCGAACCGGGCCTTTTCCTCTAATACCCGTCTTGCCCTCTCTTCAGCCTCGGCTCTGCCATGGGCCTTGGCCAACTCCTCGAAGAGTTCGTCGGCTTTTTCTTCCGCAGTTTCCCTCGCGGTGATTTCGACTTCCAGTCGTTCTTCGGCTTTCGTCTTTGTCTGTGCTATGGCATCGAGCTCTCTGCATGTCTCCGCAAGCTCTTCCTCGAGTTCTCTGACATTACTCGCGAGAAGGTCTTTGTCTTCGGCTTGTGTTTTTGCCTGTTGCCGGTATTGTTCGATTGTCTCGGTCAGTGACGTTAGCTGTTGTTCGGCTGTGGCCCTGGCAGCGGTTTCGTGATTTAGCTTTTGCTGAATACTTGATAAGGCCTCGGTAAATTCCTTTACCTGCTGCTGAAGTTCGCTCTGCACCTTTTGTTTTGCCTGCTCAGCAGATTCGATTGCTTCTTTGGCGTTTCGTTCCGTTTTGGCCCTGGCCTGCGATTGTGCCTGAGCGGTTGACTCTGCTTGTGCCAATCGCTGGGTTTGTTCCTGCGATAATTCCTGCGATTCCTTCCTCAGCCGGGTTTCGTTTTCCAGGTTTTCCTCGAGCTGGGTAATCATAGCTTCCTGGGTTTCGATTTGGCTTTGAAGCCCCGCCATTTGTTCTGCGTTACGTCTCAATCGTTGTTCAATCTCAGCTTTTTCTGATTCGCCGGCTGACAATTTTTCCTGCACTTGTTCGAGTGCCTCTGCCAGCGATTCCGCCCGCTGCTGCGTCTTGCCAATTACCTCGCTGTATGCTTTTGTTTTTTCCTCGAGTTGTGCTGACGCCATTTGCTCGATTTGCTTTCTTGCCTGCGCTTCGGCTTCGGCTCTTTGCTCTGCATTCGCCCTCGCCTTGGCTTGTGCCTGCGCAAAGGCCTGTGCTCTGGCCTTTTCCTCGATTTCCTGATGTGTTTTTTGTTCGGCCAGTTGTAATTCTTCGGTTGCCGCCGCTAATTGCTCCTGTGCTTTGGCCCTTGCATCCAATTCGGCATTGAGGTCTTTTTCTATCTGTGTGAGCCGTTCCGAATACGCTGATATCTGTTCCTGCAGTTCTGCAGTGACATTGCGTTCCGCGGCTAATTGCTCGTTAATCTCAACCTCGTTATTTTTCTCCGCGACCAGTTTCTCCTCTGCCTTGGCGAGTCTTTTCTCGTAAGTCTTGATAATATCTTCGGCTTGCTGCCGTTGATTTGCCTCCTCATTCAATCTTTGTTCGGCCGCTTTAAGTATTTCACTGGCTGCTCTTGTCTTTTCCTCCGCGGTAGCTATCGCTTTGCCGGATGCTCTTGCCTTTTCTTCAAGTTCGACCCTCATCAGTTGTTCGAGCTGTTGCCAGTGGTGGGCCTGTTTCTCGATTTTTTCCTCTGTTTCGAGTTTGGCCTTCGATTGAGCTTCTGCAAGTGCCTCTGCCCTTGACCGCTTTTGTGCTTCTTCCTGTGCTTTTTGCTCAGCCTTTAATCTCGCTTCGGCTTCTGCTTTTATCTTGTTTTGTGCCTCCTGTATCGATTCAGCCTGTGATGCGATTTGCTCTTTTGCCATGCCTAATTGAGCCTCAAGCTCGTCCGCCTGTGACTTTACTTTTGCCCTGATTTCGGCGACTGCCATTCTTTCTGCGCGTGAGTCGGTCGCTTGTTTGAGCCTGGTTTCCAGTGTTTGTATTTTTTCTGCCTGCGAACGAACGACTGCTTCTGTTTTTTCTTTTGCCTTGAATTGTTCGTTGAGGCTGCTCTCGGCGAGGTTCTTTGCTTCTTTTGTCGATTGCAGGTCGGCCTGCAGCCGTTCAAGCCGGTCCGACAGGCGTTTTGTTTCTGCGACTGCTTCCGACTTTGATTTTTGTTCCGCTGATAGCTGCTCGGTAAGCGACGTTCGCGTTTTCGATTCCGCTTCCAGTTGTTTTTTAAGTTCCTGCATCTGTGCCTGATATGATTTTGTTCTTTCCCGCAGGGCGGCGGTTTCGCTTGCGTATGCTTTTGTTTTTTCTTCCAGTTTCGCTGTTGTTTGCTGTTCGAACTCAGCGTGTGCCTCCGCTAATTGCCTTGCTGATTGTTCCGCACGTAACCTTGCCTCATCAGCTGATTTTGCCTGTGCCCCGGCCTGTGCCCGTTTTTCCGCCTCGGCCTGTGCTTTTTCCTCGGCTATAGCGAGTGCCTTACTTTGCTGTTCGGCCTGTTTTTCGGCCTGTGTCTTTGCCTGAACGGCAACGGCGAGTCGTTCTGTGAGTTTAATCCTTGCCTCAGTTTCCGCTTTCGCATGTTGTTCGGCCTCGGCTCGTGCCTTTACTTCCGCTCGTGCGCTCGCCTGTGCCTGTATTTTTTCTTCGTTTGCTTTATCAGCCGACTGTTCAGCATTTAATTTAGCCGAATTTTCGGCTTTTAGTTTTTCGTCCAGCTCCGCGCTTATTTTTAACTGTGATTCGATCTGTTCGGTGAGTTCGGCTAATCTGTCTGCGGTTTCTTTTGCCTGTTGTTCGGCGAGTTGTCTTGCCTGTGATTGTGTCTCTAAATTTTCCTCCGCCTGTGTATGGGCCTGCGTCAGTGACCTGATTTTTTCCTGCGCCCTTGCGATGGCCTCGCCGTAATCCAGCGCCTTTTTCTCCAGTTCGGCTTTTGTTTGTCTTTCGATTGCCGTCACTGCCTGCAGCGAGCTTTCCGCCTTTTTCTGGGCCTCTACCCTGGCTCTTTGCTCGGCCTGTGCCGTTGCTTTTGCATTGGCGGCTTCTTCGCTTAATCGCTCGGCCTTTTGCTCTGCTTCGGCTCGTTTATGTGCTTCTGACTGCAGCTGTGCCTGTGCCTGTCCGTATTTGCTTTCGACCTGTGCAAGCGTTTGCTCTAATTGGGCCGTTTTTTCCGCCAGTACCTTTAATTGCTGCTGGGTTTCTTGTCTTATTTGGCTCTCTTGCTGCAGGCGCTGTTGCAGGCTTGCCTTTTCTTTGTCTTGTGTGTCGAGTTCGCTTCGCAGCTTTTCGATTATCGCTGCAAGATTTTCCGCCCTTGTTTCGGCCTCGACCCGCGTCTGTTTATGGGCCTCCAGCTCCTGGCGGGCCTGCTGTTTAGCTTCGACGGCGTTGGCAAGTCGTTCATCGAGTTTTGCGATTGCCTGTCCATAAGCAGTGGCCTTTTGCTCGAGCTCTGCTCGCGTTTTCTCTTCTGCCTGTTCGCGGGCCTCTTTTTCAAGCTCGATTTGCCGTTGCGCATCGAGTCTTAATTTCGATTCGGCTTGTGCCAGTGCCTCGGCCTTGGCTCTTTCTTTTAATTCGGCCTGTAATTGTTCCTTTGTAGTAGTTAAAGCAGTTTCCTGATTATCCAATCTTTCTTGAAGCTCAGCTATCGTTTGCGATTGGTTCTCAATTTTGCTGCTTAATTCGGCGAGCACTGCTGTTTGTTCTTTGAGTTTTTGTTCAGATTCTTTGGCTGTGCTGGTTTGTTCCGCTGCTTGTTGTTGGGCAGTTGTCAGTGATTCTTCGAGGCGTAGCAGTTTTTCCTCGGCTTTTGCTATTGCCCGGCCATAAACTCGCGACTTTTCCTCCAGTTCAGCTCTTATCCGTTGTTGCGCGTCAGCATTTTCCTGCTGCTCGGCACGTATTTGGCGTTCGGCCTGTTCCGCCCGCGTTTCGGCCTTGATTCTTAATTCGGTTTGCTGCTCAGTCTCTTGTTCAGCGGCTGCTCTCGCCTGAATTTCCAGGCCGAGTTTTTCCTCCGCTTCGCTTCTTGCCTGCTCCTGCTCGCGAAGTCGAATTTCTGTTTGAGCCAGGTTCTCGCTGTATTGTTTGAGCTTATTGTCTGTTTGTTCCAGCGCTTCGGTCTGGGCGTTGAGCTTTGTCTTTACTTCTTCAATCGCTTTGCTGAATGTTTTTGTCTTTTGCTCGAGGGATGATTCAGCCTGCTCTTTTGCCTGAGATTCGGCCTGTGCCTGCAGTTCGGCTTCGATACGCGCCTGCTTTTGGACGTCGAGCGATTCACGCAATTCGCTGATTAATTTGCCGTGGGCGTCGAGCTGTTGCTGCAATTGCTGGCGTGCTACTGTTTCTTTATCCAGCCGACGTTCGGTCTGCACTCTTGATTGTTCCTCGTCTCGGGCCTGTTGTGCGGTGACGGCACGGCCCTTTTTTTCCGCCTCAAGTTTTTCCCGAAGGTCGGTAATCAGCTTGTGAAGCTCATCGGCTTGTTTTTGCAGTTGTGTGCGGGCTGCTGTTTCGGCCTGCAGTCGTTTTTCGAGTTGTTTTTGAGATTCCTGAAATGAGCGGGTCTTTTCTTCGAGCGTTGCTTTCAACTCCCGCTCGATTTTCGCCCTTGCCTGGGTTTCGGACCGTGCCTTTTCTTCAGCTACGGCCCTTGCCCTGGCCTCCGCCTGTGCTACTCGTTCGGCCTCTGCCCGCGCGGTTGCCTCCTGATGCGCTATCTCTTCGGCTTTTGTGATGGCTTCATGATAGTTCTGCCGGTCCGCCTTTGCCTGTGCCTTTTCATCCGCTTTGGCTTGTGCTTTTGCGAGTTTTTCCTGCCGGGCTTTTTCTTTTTCCCGAAGTTTGGCTTCGACTCTTGCCCTTTTTTCAGCAAAGGCCTTTTCTTTGGCTTCGGCCTTGGCTCGCTCTTTTACCTTTTTTGCGTTAAAGCAGGGCACAAGGGGATGGTGAGGCCAGTGCTTATCGCCGCATATCGGGCAGGTAGGGACAAATTTCTCCTCTCCTGAATTGTTTTGTTCGGTTGAGACTCCGTTTTCCACCATCTTTTCGACGTCCGTACGCAGCCCGAAATAACAGTACCAGTTTAGAC
Source organism: uncultured Pirellulales bacterium (assembly GCA_964387605.1). Taxonomy (GTDB): domain Bacteria; phylum Planctomycetota; class Phycisphaerae; order Sedimentisphaerales; family Anaerobacaceae; genus Fen-1362. The sequence continues at coordinate 6,871 of CAYLYB010000016.1, forward strand.
CCTAGTTGCTGGCAGGAAGTGAAAATACACTTCCACTCCTCCGCAAGCCATTCTTTTAGCATTTAGCCGATACTTTTTCAAGCACTAAGTTTTTATAGGACCAAGCTGTCCGTAGCGGGTCCTGATATGAGAACTTCAAATCGCCAAAAGCCACGCAAAGCGTATATTTAACCCAAGCTTTTGTGCTGTTTTAGAGCATTTTTACTCTGTGTCGGCCCATTACCACTTCAGCACCGCGCCGGTATCGGCACTTGTGGCCATAGTGGCATATTTTGCGAGGTAGCCGGCGGTTATTTTGGGCTTTGCCGGCTTCCAGTTCTTTTTGCGCTCGGCCAATTCCTCGTTGCTCAGTTTCACATTCATAGTGCTATTAGGGATATCGATTTCAATGATATCACCGTTTTTGAGCAGGCCGATTGGTCCGCCGAGGGCCGCTTCGGGGCTGACGTGGCCGATGCAGGCGCCGCGAGTGCCGCCGGAGAATCTGCCGTCTGTGATAAGGGCGACGGATTCGCCAAGGCCGGCGCCCATAATATAGCTGGTAGGGCTGAGCATCTCCTGCATACCGGGTCCGCCTTTTGGTCCTTCGTATCGAATTACGACGACGTCGCCCGCTTTAACTTTGCCGGCGAGTATTCCTTCACAGGCGTCTTCCTGGCTTTCGAAGATGACGGCGGGGCCTTTGTGGGTGAGCATATTTTTCGCGACGCCCGCCATTTTTACAACGGCGCCGTCGGGAGCAAGGTTACCTTTAAGAATGGCCAGGCCGCCAGTCTTCGAATAGGCATTATCGATTGTGTGTATCACATCGTTATTTTTGATTTTCGCGTTTGCGATATTTTTACTAATTGTCTCGCCCGTGACGGTCATACAATCGAGATTGAGCAGGTTCGGGATTTTGCTTATTTCATTCAATATTGCGCTGATGCCGCCGGCGGCGTCGACGTCTTCGATGTGAAATTTGCTCGAAGGCGACACCTTGCAGATATTGGGGCATTTTGCGGATATGGCGTTTATTCGGTCGAGGTCGTATTTTATACCCGCCTCGCTTGCCACAGCCAGTGTATGCAGGACGGTATTGGTCGAGCCGCCCATAGCCATATCCAGCGCAAGGGCGTTATCCATTGATTCGACGCTGATTATGTCGAGCGGTTTGATATTTTTTTCGACCAGTTTCATAATTTGAGCGCCAGCCTTTTTGTAAAGCTCATTACGTTTCGGGTCCACGGCGAGAATGGTGCCATTTCCGGGCAGTGCAATGCCGATTGCCTCGCAAAGGCAGTTCATCGAGTTTGCGGTGAACATTCCTGAGCAGCTTCCGCAGGTGGGGCAGCCGGTGCATTCGAGCTCTTTAAGCTCCTCTTCGCTTATGGAGCCCGCGTTGAATTGCGCGACTCCCTCGAATATGCTGATAAGGTCGACCGTTTTTCCGTCTTTTGTTTTACCCGCCGCCATCGGCCCGCCTGAGACGAAAACCGTAGGGATATTAAGCCGGACCGATGCCATCAGCATACCGGGTATGATTTTGTCGCAGTTTGGAATGCAAATCATACCGTCGAAGCAGTGCGCTTTACCCATAGTCTCGACCGAATCGGCGACAATCTCGCGCGATGCGAGCGAGTATTTCATACCGGTATGTCCCATCGCGATGCCGTCGCAGACTGCTATTGTATTGAATTCGAAGGGCACGCCGCCCGCCTCGCGGACCGCCTGCTTGACGGTCTGGGCGACCTTGTTTAAGTGGACGTGGCCGGGGACTATTTCGCAGAAACTATTGGCGATTGCGATGAACGGCTTGTCCATATCGGCGTCGCTTAGGCCGCAGGCACGTAAAAGCCCGCGGTGCGGCGCCCGCTGGAATCCTTTTTTTACTGTGTCGCTTCTCATTATGTATTCCTTTCTGCACTATTTGCCGGTGAATAAGTAAAATCTCAGGACCGCTATTTTAACGGCTCGGGGCGTTCGAATGAAGAAAAATTGGTTGTATAAACGGCTTTTCTAAGTATAATACCAGCTTTGGTTTGGGTAAAAGGAACTACAGGGAGAATAAATGATGATAAAGAGCAGGATTTTGAGAAGTATAGTTTTCGCCGGCATAATTGGGCTTGTTTTTTCGGGCGGATGTGCCCAGCAGAGCAGCTATAAGATTAATACACAAGTGCGCTGGAGCATCAAGTGGCAGGGGCCTGTGCCTGATAAGGCGGCCTTTGACGAGAGCTTTAATGACCAGCGGGTGGAAATGATTGTTAACGAACGAATGCAGGGCAGGGATGCCAAGGGCGTCGAGGTGGCGAAAGTTACAATTGATTCGCTGAAGTATTTTTCCATAATCAAGAATAATACAATGGTAGATTTCGACAGCTCCAGGAAAACGGACGTGGACAATCCGCTGTCTAAGCTGATAGGTCAAAGTTATACGATAGCATATGGCCCGGACAATAACATCAATTCGGTTACCGGGCTGGAATCGGGCCGGTCGTTATTAAATGGTAACAGTTCTTCCGACAGGGCGGGACAAGGTCTTCTTACGCCGGATGAAATAACCAAACTTCAGGCGACTCTGGTATTACCCAAGACGGGTGCGAAAGAGCTTAAATCGCAAGACAAGTGGAGCAGAATCAAAACCTTTTCGTTCGGCCTGATGGGTCTGAAATCTTATGAGAAGAAGTACAGTGTAAAAGAAATACGTGATGTTAAAGGCCGGAAGATTGCGGTTATCGATATGAGCTCGATACCAAGTTCGGAAATTGAGGAGAAATATCGTGGTCAGCAGCAGCGGGCCGATTTTTTGAAGATGTTCGATACGAAGGAAACATACACAGGCAGCGGTGAGGTTGATTTGAAGACGGGCGGGATTGAAAGTTATCGTGAAAATCTTCAGGCAAGCTGGGTCGCGGCGCTTCCGGCAGGCAAGCAGGCCGACGCAAATGAACCGGTTGTGCTCATGATGACTGCAAATCATGATTATGAGATTCAAAGGATAAAGTAATCCGGTTGTTTTTGGATTTGATTGAGTGAAAGGAGCAAAATTGAGTTCGCCCAGGATTTTAATTGCTATTGTTCTCATCAGTATTATTGGCGCCGGCTGCGCACAGCAGCAACAGTCGGCTTTAGCGCCCGGAAAGACACTTTTAACGGTGGATTTTCAGCAGGGCCAGACCCTTCGATATAAGTTCCTCAGCAGCAGGGATATTACAGTCAACTGGGGCCAGATGAAAGGAGCTTCTGCAGGCAAAGAGAAGGTCGAGACGTCGTCGGAATCGCTCGAAATGGTAGTTAACTATACGCCGGTCGAGGTGAATCCTTACGGATTTTCGACTATAGAGGCGAAGTGCGAATCCGCAAAGGTGAAACGTTCTTACGGGTCATCGAGGCGAGGCAGCAAGATTGATGCGGCGGAAAGTTTCGCGGGTAAGAGCTGGACCTTTACTGTCGGAGCGACGGGGAAAATAAAAGACGGGTCGGGATTTGTGGAAGTGCTGAGAGAAGCCGGGGCCAAGGCGTTCAGGGCCGACAGGAGCCAGGGGCTTGTAAAGGAGCCGGATATGCTTTATGACATCACCGCGACTCAGTGGTTTCTGTGGGATTCTATATCGAGTATCAGCAATTTCGCCCAAGGGGTGGCAGTAGGCGACGAATGGCAGTCGATGCTTCACGCTCCGGGCCCGACGATTTTGTTTGCCGCGAGGAATGTTACCTATCGGCTGGGGGAGATACGCAGCAGCGAGCAGGGCCGAATCGCGGTGATAGACAGCTCTTATACGCTGAGATATCCGAATCCTCCCGAATGGCCGATACCATATACGGAGCGGTTTAATCTGTCGGGTATGTTCGGGTTCTTGCGAAACTATAAATTGCTCGATTTGCAGGGCGAGGGTGAGGAGCTTTTCAATATAGATGCGGGGCGAATTGAGAAATCCGGTCAAAAATACACGATGAACGCAACGGCATCTTTGCCTATGGGGCTGGGGATTAATCCGAAAATAACCATCAACCAGACGTTTACAACGGAGCTACTTGCGCCGGCCATGGCGGAAGAGAAGTAGTGTTGTTCGCATTAAACGAGTCAGCAGGAGCGTGTTGGAGGTAACAGGACGTTGAAACGTAAAAATCTCTGGGCACCGTGGCGAATCGGGTATATCCAGGGCCTTGCCGATAAAAGCGAGTGCTTTATCTGCAGGGACGTCAAAAATCCGCAGGACGATAACGATAATCTCGTCCTTTGGCGTTCGAAGAACTGCATCACGGTTTTGAACCGGTTTCCGTATAACAACGGCCATCTGCTTATCGCGCCTGTGCGGCACATTGCGGATTTCGAACAGGCAAACGATGAGGAACTGCTCGAGATGATGAAGCTGACGCGTTCGGCGCAGAAGGCATTATCGCTTTCGATAAAGCCGCATGGTTTCAATATCGGGGTGAACTTCGGCAGATGCGCCGGGGCGGGCCTGCCCGAGCATATGCACATTCACGTTGTTCCCCGCTGGAAGGGGGACACCAATTTTGTGCGGACCTGCAGCGACGCGTACCTGATTAGTCAAAGTCTCGAGGAACTTTTGGAACTTCTTAAACAAACAAGCAGCACAAACGAACTTCCCGCTCTATAAATATGAGTGTAAAACCTGCCCCTTACGCCGTGAGTGAAAAAAGCAGTGCCGGCCGGGGCTTCGCTGAAAAGCCGCATCCATATCGGTCCGATTTTGAGCGTGACCGCGACCGGATAATTCATTGTGCCGCATTTCGCCGGCTCGAAGGTAAAACGCAGGTCTTCACTCCCGGCCTGGACGACCATTACCGAACCCGTCTTACCCATACCATTGAGGTTGCCCAAATCGGCAGGACAATCGCCAAGTGCCTCGGCCTGAATGAGCACCTGACCGAGGCGATTTGCCTGGCGCATGACATCGGGCATTCGCCGTTCGGCCATACAGGCGAAGGCATCCTGAATGATTTGATGGCCGATTACGGCGGCTTCGAGCACAACCGGCAGGCCCTGCGGGTGGTTGACCTGCTGGAGCATCCGTATCCGGATTTTGCGGGGCTTAATTTGATGTATGAGACCCGCTTGGGGCTGATAAAACACACAAGCCCATACGACAGGCCCGAGGGAGGTGATTTTCCGGAGAAGAACTGCTCGCTCGAAGGCCAGGCCGCCAATATCGCCGACAGAATCGCGGTCAATTCGCACGACCTCGAGGACGGGCTTAGGGCAGGGCTGATTGACGAGGGCCAGCTAAAAGACATCAGTATATTTCACCTCGCGCAGGACCGCGCACAGGTCGATAAAATCGAGGATAGAATCGTTCGCAGAACCAGAACCGCCAAGGCGATTATCGATATACTCGTCGGCGAATGCATTAAGGCAAGCGGTATTGTGATTGCCGGCGCGAAGATTAAAACGGTTGAAGATATATACAGCAGGCCAGACAGCTTGATTGTCCTGCCGGAAAACAGCGATGCGGAACTGGAAAAGCTGGAGCATTTTTTGTTCGAGAATTTTTATCATCACCCGTTGCTTCTTTCGACGATTGAAAGAGTCGAAAAGTGGCTCGGGCGATTATTTGATGAATTATGTCACCAGCCGGACCTTATGCCGGGCTATTTTCAGCGTTTTATTCGTACCGAAGGCCTGCAGCGGACCGTCTGCGATTACATCGCCGGGATGACCGACCGATTCTGCCTGAAAATGGTCGAGCAATTCTGAGGCCGACTCATTATAATCCTTGCGTTTGTTTTCGAATATGAACAGAAGAATGCTTACATCCTGTTTCGGATTGGGTTATTTGCCTGCTGCACCCGGTTCGTGGGGCTCGCTGCCTCCGGCGATTGTATTCGGGCTTGTGTATTACCTCGGCGGTTCGGGTATTATTGCGTTTGGTCTGATGGTTTTATTATTGCTGGCGGGTTCGATTGTGTGCGTGAGGTTTTCGAGTGCGGCTGTGGCCGCCACGGGCAATAAGGACCCGAATGAGGTGGTGGCCGATGAAATTGCGGGCCAGGCGTTGACGTTTCTGGCGCTGCCTTTTCTGATTGGAGCTGCGCCGCCGATTCGTCAGGTTGTCGCGATTTCGGCGCTGGGTTATTTTTTGTTTCGGCTGTTTGACACTATTAAGCCCTGGCCTATATATAAATTAGAGAAATTTCCAGCGGGCTGGGGTATTCTTGCCGACGACTTAATGGCGGGCGTGTTCGCGGCGGTCGCCCTGATTATCGCAGCCGAGGTATGGATTTTGAAATAGTGGTGATTTTTTATTATCCGTAAAAACGGAAGCCAAGATGGCGAAAGAGTATAGTCCAGAAGTTTGCAAGGTGCTTCAATCGAAGTTCGAGAGTATGGATCTGCATCGGGCGATGCGCATCAGCCGGTATGAGCCGGGTACGGAGCTTGCCTACGATATCACCGACGTCGAAAGCGCCGAGGCCGCCAGCGTGCATTTGCGGGTGGAGCGGTTCGTGGGGGGTGGCTTTGCCGGGCAGGTTTACAAGGTGAAGGTTGAATCAATTGATAACGCCGACGGGCGGGTAGGCAAAATTGAGAGGGGCGAAATATATGCATTGAAAATCTTCGTTCCGCCTTCGGGTTTTTCACTTTTGTTTCGTAATATACTTTACCGAATCGGTTTTCAGGGTCCTTTTCAGCTTCAGGTCAATCCCGCCGCGGCGAGAGCCGAGGCGCTTTGGCAGAAGTTTATTCGTCGTGCAGCCAAAATCCGGTTCGGCGACGAATGGACGGTTGTCGATGTCCACGCAACGCTTGTAGATGAGAATATCGGCAGCTGCGGCGAATTGAGCGAATGGGTCGAGGGGCGCACGTGGCGGCTGGAGGTGGACGAGCGCATGGATTTGCTCAAACAGTGGCGGCGAGGAAGGGACATCGATACACAAAAACTCGGCTCGCCCGAATACCGCGCCAAGAAGCGGTTTATGGGTGATTTCGTCAAGCTGCTGCACGATATCGGGGCGTATGAGCTTGCCAGGCAATACGAATGGTGGACGTGCAAGAGCCAGCCGAATTGCCTCAAACGGCGTGACAGCGATAAACAGCCCGACGAGGGGCTTGTCGCCGTCGATTTCAAGCCGGGCCTTGTGCTATTGCCGTTTTTGCCGATGAGCCCCGGTGATTTCAAGCTGATAGCCAAAGGCGTCATGCGCGGCTCATTTGTGCAGTTCGATTACGGCGATATATCGAAGCTCGAGGCGTTTACAAAGGCGCACCCGGAACAGTATGCGGATATGAGTAATATGTTTGAAGAGCTGAAGCAGGCAGAGCTGATATACCGAAACAGCGTTCCTGATATCACACGCAATGATATTCGGCTGTTATACGACCGCCGATTATGGTCAACGATGCTCGATAGCGCGGTTACCGGCTGGAAGATTCGAAACACTATAGACGACCGATGGCAGCGGAGATTACGCGGCAGCACGCTGCTGAAATTGTTATTTTTAGTCATAGGCCTGATACCTTTGCTCGGCAAGGTCATTCGGCGTATTTGGGCGCACGGCGACTGGCGCCGCCACTACGGCGCTATGATTTCAAGCTGGGATTACCTTTGCCGAGCGGCTCACGGCAGGATTATAGAAAAGACGATCGACTGGCACAGGGCGGGGCGAATCAGTATGAATCAGGCGATGAAAATCGCCGACCACTCCTGGCAATTCTTCTGCCATTTGCCGTTTTTGCTTCTGGTTTTCCCTTCGCTGCATCGTTTCCTCACCGACGCCGACTATAGAAAGGAAAAACTCGTCTTTATATTCGTCAGGCCTTTCCGTCTGTATTTTAACGCGTCACTGCGCGAGCAGTGGCTTCGCGATATGGTGAGCGAGGGCAAAAAAAAGCATATATTGACCGATGAGGACGCCGATATCATCCTTGCTCACATTCAAGAGCGATACGTCCAGCGGTATCTCGTCAGTCTCGTCGTTCACCTTTTTACACTACCCCTGACGCAGATAGTGTCGGTTATTGTCGCCGGTATTTATTACTACAAAACCGGCAATGAGCTTGGCGCCGGCGGCATATTGGTCCTGTTTCAGATTATACCGGTTTCGCCCGGCTCATTGGCACGGGGTGTTTACGCGGTCGGCATAGCGATTTACGACCGCAGCTTCAAGGATTACAACATCGCGGTATTTTTGAGTTTCTTCAAATACATCGGTTACCTGGCTTTCCCGATTCAAATGACGTATCGCTATCCGGCCCTTTCGAGATTTATGGCGAGTCACTGGGCTACTGAAGCCGTGCATATGGTCCCCGTGTTCGGCGAAAGGGGGGCGCTGCTGGAGCACTGGGTATTCGGGCTGTTTTACAACTGGCCCTTGACGATTCGCCGGCGAATGCTGCGCCGTGGCGAGATTCGAGCGGCACTTCAACCACGATATAAGCATATCATCTGGATTGTTCTTTTTGCGAGTTTTGTTCTTGGTTTGGCGGATTTGCTTTCGCTTAATAAGACCGGCCAGTTGCTGCATTTGAAGGGGGTCTGTTGCCTTGCGGTTCCACTGCTGCTGTTATGCGGGGCAGCGATAACATTCGGCAGCGGCGGGGCAGCGTTATGGAAGCGGTTTGTCGCTGCGACCGTATCGGGCATATTAGCCGCCACTCTTTATACGGTGATTTCGGCTGTCTTAATCCGTCAGGGGGCTGCATTCGATTCTTCGATTATTTTGGTATGGGCGTGGCGAACCTTTATATTTGCCATAGTTACGACCATAGGAGCCATTATCACCGAGCTTATGCTGCCCGACCCTGATTTGTAAAACCCCGCTGCCCCGGCAGCAGGCGACACCGATAATGGGCCTGGCCGAAAAAAACTGGCAAAACGAATACCTTAATGTATAATTGTCCGCCGGCTCGCATCAGGGTGTTTTAGTGCCTCGTGTGAGCGGCGTTTTTACCTTGAATTTGAAGGGTGCCTGTAATTATGGCCAATGCGTACAGTTCACTTTGTGATGACTTCTTTGTGGATATGTTCGTCAATACCGAGCTTGACCTGCCTGTCCAGAGCGATACCGTTCTGGCTTTTTTCGAGAGGATTCAGAAACAGTATCCCTCGATGGCAAGTTTCAACCGGCGTGAGAGCAGTGAGTTTTGTCTGGAGGAAGACCGTCGAAGCGGTCAGTATCGATGGGTGTCACTGGAAGTTGACCGGGTCGGCTCAGGGATAGTGAATCCTTCCGATTTTGGCGAGGTTTACAGCCAGGACCGGTTTGTGCTCGGTCTGATTCCTTATATGCTGGGCATAAGTCATCTCGACGTGGATTCGCTCGATGTTACCTTTGCGATGGATTTTTGCTGCACCGGCGACCACGACCAGATTATAGCCGAGGCGCTTGGCTCGGGGGCCTTCAACTGCCTGCTGGACCTGTCCTCATCGAAGGCGATTGACTTTTCACCGTCGATAGTAGTGGCCTTATCCGATGACTCCAGGACGCAGGCGAGAATTAGTGTTGAATCGAAAACCAGCATTTACGACCCAGACAAAATCCCGCAGGCACTCGATGAAGCGATAAGTCTGTCTTTCACTGTTCGCCAGTACCCATACGGCGCGGGCAGGTTCGACGTTTTGAAATCTTTCGAAAACCAGTGTCACCTGGCTGAGGAATTGATGGCGGACAGAATCGTTGGGAATCTTGTTCGACCGCTTATCAATGTTATTGCCCAGAAACGGTTGATTTGATCATTCAGAGAGGTTGACTATGGCTTTGGTAGCGCCGTTTAGTAAGTACACAAGGAAAAGTTTTCTAATCTGGATAGCTCTGTGCGTCGGCTTTGGTGCTTATTGTGTCTATGACGGATATTTCAACCAGACGTTTATCGACAAACATACCGATGCCGACGGCAATCCCGACAGCACGATGGTCTTTAATCAAAAAGCTCCGGCTGTCCTTATAGGTATCAGTGTGCTGCTTGGCGGGTATTTGCTGATTATTCGAAACCGGAAAATCACGGCCGAGGAAAACGCTCTTGTTATCAACGGCAAGCTCAGCATTCCCTATGATTCCATCGAGAAAATAGACAAGACCCACTTTGATTCCAAAGGTCATTTCACGCTTACATATAAGAATTCCAGCGGCAAAGAGACCGACCTTAAAATCAGCGATAAAAAATATGACAATCTCAAAGCGATACTGGACCACCTTGTTGCGAAAATCAGTTGAAATTCGAAGTGTGTATATTTAAGCTTTCCTTTTGGAGCCGCAAAGGATTACATTGATAAGCCGTTGTGGTTAATCTAAATATTCGGTTGTTGTATTGCGACTGTCTGAATTGATGTGGAGAGATGTTCTGTGAATCGGTGTGTTATTGGATTGCAGTGGGGCGACGAAGGCAAGGGCAAGGTCGTGGATATCCTTGCCGAAGACAGTGATATTGTGGTTCGCTACAACGGGGGCGCAAACGCCGGGCATACCGTTGTCGTGGGCAGTGAAAAATTTGCACTGCACCTTTTGCCCAGTGGCGCCGTAAGGCCCGAAACCGCGTGTGTAGTCACCAACGCTGTCGTTATTGACCCGGAGACAATCATAGAGGAAATCGAGGGCCTCAAGCGGAGGGGCATTAGTTTGGATAATCGCCTCTTCATCAGCGAAAATGCCCATATTGTCCTCGATTATCATAAAACCGAAGACCGGCTTCGTGAAGAGTCGCTGGGTAAAAATAAAATCGGCACGACCATACGAGGCATCGGCCCCTGCAGCGCAGACAAGGTGGGAAGAAGTTATGCCGTCCGCATGGGCGATTTACGAGACCTCGTGGAGCTTGAGGCGAAGCTTAAGGTAATTTTGGAATACAAGAACAGGATTTTCACGAGCTTATATAACGCCGAGCTGATTGATGCGTCGGCGATATTCGAAAAGTGCAAATCCTACGCCGAAAAACTGCTGCCCTTTACGCTCGATACGACGGAGTATCTGCATACCGCCCTGGGTCGGGGTAAATCGATTCTTTTCGAAGGCGCCCAGGGAACTTTACTGGATATCGACCACGGCACGTTTCCTTTTGTGACCAGTTCCAACGCCAGCGTGCTCGGTATGCCAGCCGGTTCGGGCGTGCCCGCGAAGGCGGTCGATGAATTTATCGGCGTCGCGAAGGCATATACGACAAGGGTCGGCGAGGGGCCGTTTCCCAGCGAGCTTGATGACGAAATCGGCCAGTATATTCGTGATAAAGGTCACGAATACGGCACAACGACGGGCAGGCCTCGCAGATGCGGCTGGTTCGATGCGGTAGTGGTCGGATACTCCGTGGCGCTGGGCGCAATCGACTCGGTTGCATTGATGCATGTCGATACCTTAGCAGGACTGAATGAGTTGAAGGTATGCATCGGCTACGAAATCGATGGTAAACGGACCACGTTTTTCCCGGCGAATATCGCCCGGCTGGCAAAGGCAAAATGCATCTATGAAACCTTGCCCGGCTGGAAAGAGGATATTACCGGCGCAAGCGATTTCAGCGAGTTGCCCGTTAACGCTCGAAACTACGTTATGCTCGTCGAGAAAAGCGTCAAGGCGCCCGTCAGGATGGTTGGTGTCGGGCCGAACCGCCGACAAACGATTTTCAGGGACGTCAGCCGATAGCGATTGGTGAATCACTGTTGGCTGCACGCTAAACGCTATGCAGGACAAACTTGCACAAACCGCCGCTCGGCTGGGGATAAAACCGGAAGATATGCCGCGTAATATCGCCATAATTATGGATGGCAACGGCCGATGGGCAAAAAAGAGGGGCCTGCCGAGGCCCGAAGGTCACCGGCAGGGCGGCAGGACCGCCGAAAAAATTTCGCAGCTCTGCGTAGATTTCGGGATGGATTCGCTCACGTTGTATTCCTTCAGTATGGAAAACTGGAAAAGGCCGGCCGACGAAGTCAACGCCCTGATGCATCTGTATGCCGAGTATCTTATAAAGATGCGACCGACACTGATGGAAGACAATGTTAAGCTCATTCATCTTGGCAGAATAGACCCTTTGCCGGATTTGGTGAAAGATGCGCTTATCGAGACGATGGAGATTACCTCGGCCAATACCGGGATGGTATTTGCGCTGGCCCTCAACTATGGCGGCAGGGCCGAACTAATCGATGCAACGAGGGAAATCGCCCGCAGGCACAAGGCCGGCGAAATCGAGTTGAGCGATATAGACGAAAACTGCATAAGCCGGCATCTCTATACGGCTGAAATACAGGACCCCGACCTTTTGATAAGGACCGCGAACGAAATGAGGGTCAGTAACTTCCTTCTGTGGCAGATTTCCTATAGTGAATTTTATGTAACTGAAACGCTTTGGCCCGATTTCGAGAGCGAAGATTTGGAAAAAGCGATTCTGGAATACGCGAAAAGAACCAGGCGTTTTGGTTCTGTGGTGGATTCGCCCGGTACCTGATATTGTCTCGGCATCCTTGCCCGCTTAGCGATTAAATTAAAAACAGGGACGTTATGCTCAAACACCGTTTGATTTTCGGCACATTAATGACGGCGGCATTTATCGGCATCGTCTTGTTTGACGGCCGGCTCGACGGTTCGATAACGCCCTCATCTGTCGATGATAAAACTATTCAGGGAACGCTGCTTGTCTTTCTTATTGCCTTATTGATAATCCCGGGACTATTTGAACTATCGAAACTTGCCGCGGCAAAGCGGGTAAAAATCCTGCTGCCTGTATCGGTTCCCGCCTCGGTATTGCTGGCAACGAGCTGGTACTGGCTTCGGTTTCTGCCAATGCCGTCTATACTTGTCCTTTGTCTGCTTCCGGCCTTTACCATAATGGCGTGTTTTTTATATCATCGCATTCGTTACGGCCTGTCGGGGGTGCTGGTTGATTGCGGGGCTGCGTGTTTTTCGATTATTTACCTGGGGCTGTTGGCCGGATTTGTCCCCGCGATTCGCATCGATTTCGGCCCCTGGCATTTGCTGATGCTGATATTTGTCGTAAAATGTGCCGACATAGGGGCTTATACATTTGGTCGGCTCTTCGGCAAACACAAATTCTCGCCGGTAATCAGTCCCGGCAAGACCTGGGAGGGTATGGCTGGTGCGGTAATAGTCTCGGCGGCGGTTGCAGTGGCCTTTGCCGTATTTTTTGATATAATGACGGTGTGGTTGGCCGTGTTGTTTGGTGTTGGTTTTGCGTTTATCGGCCAACTGGGTGATTTGGCCGAATCCATGCTCAAACGCGATGCCGAGCAGAAGGACGCGTCGAATAATGTGCCCGGCTTCGGAGGCATATTGGATGTTGTCGATTCGGTTCTGATTACGGCACCATTTGGGTATTTGTTTTTTTTCGCTATGGCAAGATAGAGGAAATTCTTGGAAATAACCATACAATTGGATTCACCTGATTCGCAGCTCGAATTATTCGGGCCTGCCGACTGCAATTTGCGCCTGCTGAGAGAAGCCCTGGATGTCAGAATAACCGCACGGCAAAACAGTCTCCGAATTGCCGGCAAGGCGGCTAATGTAAATATGGCGGCTGCCGCGGTCGACAAGATGCAAAAGCATTTGCTCAGGCACGGCTCCCTGACAACCGCAGATGTCGGCAGAATACTTTCCGATGTTGTCTCCCCCGATGATTCCCAGCCCAGTGAATTGCTCAGTGTCTATTCGCATAAAAAAGTGATAGAGCCGTCAACCAAAAGGCAGCTTAAGTATATTCAGGCCATGCTTGCCAATGACCTGACCTTTTGTACGGGCCCGGCTGGAACGGGTAAAACTTATCTTGCCGTTGCGGTTGCCGTCTCAATGCTTAAAACAAAACAGATAAGACGTATAATACTTGCAAGGCCCGCGGTCGAGGCGGGCGAAAAACTCGGATTTTTACCAGGTGACATACAGGCAAAGGTAAATCCTTATCTTCGTCCCCTGTTTGACGCGATCGAAGATATGATGGAATTTGCACAGATGCGAAAGTTTATGGAGCTCGATATCATCGAAATAATTCCTCTTGCCTTTATGCGCGGCAGGACCCTTAATGAATCGGTTATAATTTGTGACGAGGCGCAGAATACATCGCCGCTGCAGATGCTTATGGTGCTTACTCGTCTCGGCCACGGCTCCAAAATGATAATAACAGGCGATATAACGCAGACCGACCTGCCTCCCGGCCAGAAAAGCGGAATGGTAGAGGCAATCAAGCGGCTGAGCCGTATTAAGGGTATA
>CAYLYB010000016.1:21031-28221 GCA_964387605.1 uncultured Pirellulales bacterium
TCGAACTGACACGAAACGATATTGTCAGACATCGGCTCGTTCAGGATATTGTTCAAGCATATCGAAGCGACAGGTTGACAGGAACAAAACGGAAATCTAAGGTGGTAGATTGAGGCAGCTTTGTTTTGGGCAATGATGGACGACGTTTTGGACTAAATGTCGGGGATGTAAATGGGTTTTTTCAGCAGAACGAATTTACGAAGAAGCCGGGTCCGAAAAGGACTGGGCAGCCGGTATGTAGACCTGAGCCGCCTGGCCAATCCGGATGTGATTTACTCGGCGTTTATTTGGCTGCTCTTTGTGCTTCTGTCTATATCGGTGCTCGGGTATGAGATGCTCGAACATGCCAATTACATTCGTCTGGCGGCCATGGCTGTAATAGTTGCTTTGATTTGTCTGGCTGCGGCCTACTATATCACTCAGTATCAAAAACGCCTGTTAAAAAACCGAGCCAGAGCGATTGGACTGGTCGCCTTGTTTGGCAGTCTTCTGGTTATCGCAAAAATTGCAGTATCGCTGGCAGGCCATACTTTCTGGATTACCGGTACAGCGGTCGGTGCGGCGATGATTTTGGCGATTGCGTACGAACAGCGTTTTGCTATGGCTATGAGTCTTTTCTACTGTGTTCTCGCATATTTTGCTGCGGGTAGTATGGCGAGTTTCAACGTCCTGCTTACTATGATTGCCGGCGTCATACCGTATTGTTTTTTTCTCAAGGACATCCGCACGAGAATGAAGCTTCTGCAGGTAAGTATGGTTGCTGCGGTTGTGGTGTTTTTGATGTCTGCTTCTCTGGAGTTACTGTTTTCCCCGGCCATCTTCGAGAACGTGCTTCAAGTCGCTGTTTTAAACGGCGCAATTACTCTTGTTGTCGGCGTGTTAATTCAGGGGCTTTTGCCCGTTCTCGAAAAGGTATTTCGAATAGCCACGAGTATGACACTGCTTGATTACAGCGATGCCAACCAGCCGCTGTTGAAGAGGCTTGCAATCGAGGCGCCCGGCACATACAGCCACAGTCTGCTTATCGGTTCTATCGCCGAGGCCGCTGCGGAAGCCATCGGTCGCAACGGACTTTTGTGCCGAGTAGGTTCTTACTATCACGACATAGGAAAAATCAATAAGCCGGGCTATTTTGTCGAGAACCAGCTTGGCTCGGTCAGTTGGCACAAAGAGCTTTCTCCCGCAATGAGCCAGTTGATTATCGTCGGCCATGTCAAAGACGGCATTGAACTGGCCAAGGAATACGGCCTGCCTGCGGTCCTGCGACAGTTTATTGAAACGCATCAGGGAACCACCCTGGTCGAGTATTTTTACAACGAAGCAGTAAAACAGCACGAGAAAAAGGACTCACCTGATACGCCACCTCCTTCTGAGCGAGAGTTTCGCTACCCCGGCCCCAAGCCGAGAACGAAAGAAGCAGCAATTGTAATGCTTACGGATTCAGTCGAGGGAGCCGTCAGGTCTTTGACTGAGCCTACCCCGACAAAGATAGAAGCGGTCGTGCATAATATGGCTATGAAACGGCTGCAGGATGGCCAGTTTGATGAATGCGAATTGTCTTTAAGAGAGCTGAGCCAGATTGAGGCAAGTTTATCGAAATCTCTTGCGGCACACTATCATGGACGAATTGCGTATCCTAAGCCGCCAGATATACCGCCAGAAAAGAGTCATAAAAGCAATCAGGCTTAGACCATGCACGGCGTAGCGGTTCATATAGAACGGGAATTCAAAGATATTGATTATCCGGCTCGGAAACTCAAAAAACTTGTTCGGGCAATCTGCGATCGTTTTAACATCGCAGACGTAACTGTTAGTATTGCGATAGTGGATAATATTGGTATTCGTAAACTCAACCGGAAATTCCTGAATCGAAACACTATCACTGATTGCCTGGCCTTCGATTTGTCGGAGAAAGGCCGAAGATGGTTCGAATTGGTTGTAAACGGCGAGAAGGCAAAGACTGAAGCGATGAAAAGAGGCAATTGCGAACAGGCAGAATTGGCGCTTTACGTTACACACGGCTTACTGCATAACCTTGGTTTTGATGACGAGTCAACGGCGAAGTCACGAAAAATGCATTGTCTGGAAGATGAGATTTTACAACAGCAGGGATTCGGTTTTGTTTACGATAATCCCGTGAAATCGCCGAGACCGCGAGCCGGGAGCAAAGTTAAACCCGGCTAAGGAAAAACTAATGGGCTACATTGGCTGGATGATATTTATAGTTTGCGTTCTTGCAGGCGCGACACTGTTTTTATCGGTTGCCGCCTCGGCGCTACGCACTTTTTCGCATACGAAGTTGCAGCAGGCGTTAGGGGCGAAACGTAATAATGTGGATGCAGAGATCATAACCGACCGCATAGCAAAAAATGCCGACGACCTGATTATGTCCTGCTTACTGTATCGAATTATCTTGAATATGGTTATCCTGTTGCTGCTTGTCGCTGTTTTTGCTACACGTCGAGAATCCGGACCGTCGTTGAGTGATTACATCATTGGTTTTCTGATGGCAGTCTTTATTTTTTCGCTTTTTAGCCTTTCCATTCCGTATGCCTGGGCCAAATACGCAGGTGAGAAATTTCTGAGCAGAACCTTTGGATTTCTCTTTTTATTAGGCGCTATTGTCAGCCCGGTTTTGTATCTTTGGAAATTAGTCGACAGCATTGTTCGCCGTCTTGCTGGAGTCGTGGATGACACCCCCGGACAACAGAGGGAGAAGAAACAGGACGAATTCCTTGATGACTTGATGCAGCAGAGAAAGGATGGAGTGGTAGACGAAGAACAACAGGAGATGATAGAGGGTGTTCTGGAGCTCAGTGAAAACACCGCCGATATGATTATGACTCCTCGCACAAATGTTATTGCGATTGAAGCTAATTCCGGCTTGAATACGGTTGTCGAGATTATCACCACCGCGGGACATACCCGCATGCCTGTTTATGAAAACAACATTGACAATATAATCGGCTTTATCTACGCCAAGGACCTGCTTGGGGAAATCGGCAAATCCCCTGACCAGTTCCGATTGCGTGACAAGCTCAGGCCCGCATATTTTGTTCCTGAGACAAAGCCGCTCAAGATGCTCCTGCATGAATTTCAGAATCGCAAGCTCCATATTGCCGTCGTACTCGACGAATATGGCGGTACGGCCGGCATTGTTACCCTCGAGGATATTCTCGAAGAGCTTGTTGGCGAAATAAGCGATGAATACGAAAAAACCGCACCTGGGCCTGTAAGAAAAATCGCTGATGATACTATCGAGGTTAACGCCAGAACATACGTGAATGAGCTTAATGATGAATTTGACCTGGGGCTACCCGAAGATGAGGATTACGATACGGTTGCCGGCTTTGTCTTATCACATCTTGGTTATATTCCTCAGACCGGCACAAATTTTGAATATGGCAAGCTTCATTTCACTATTATATCCGCTGAACCAAGGCGTATAAAAGCAATCAGAATTCGCAAGACCACAGTGCAAAATGTTGACAAATGACCAGGCAGTATGTATCCGCGCGATAGATTACTCCGAAACCTCTCAGGTAGTTACTTTTTTTACAAGGCAAAACGGCAAGCTGACGGTGATTGCAAAAGGTTCAAAGAGACCACGCTGGCCTTTCGGTGGCCCCCTCGAGGTGTTTTCCTGCGGCAGAATCGTCTTTTCTGATTCGCGCCGTGATAAGCTTGCGACTCTTGTCGAGTTTGAGCCGATTCACCAAACAGTTGATTATTCGGTTTTGACGGGTGATGTTTTCGTCTTAAACTGTTGTCTCTTTGCCGCCGAACTCGTGAATATACTTACCGAAGATTACGATTCTCATCCTGGTTTGTATGATGGTCTGATTCAATTTATTCACGATATCAGCCGGTGTAAAGTTGCGGAACTCGGTGGGGGAAAAGTGCTGGTTCTGCTGATATTGTTTCAATTAAAGCTGCTTAGAGAAATTGGCTTGTCTCCCGTTCTCGAAAGCTGTGCCAACTGTAAAAATCCTTTTAGTAAGAATTGGAGTGAAATATTTTTCAGCAGCAGTGCCAGGGGATTTATCTGCGCAGATTGCCAGGGGGCTTTTCCGGACAAAATCAAACTAACCTTACAGGGGGCAAAATGTTTCGCCAATGTCCGTTTACTTGAGTCGGCCCAAATTAATACTATAAGGCAGATTGAGGATATTATTATTCAATACATCACTGATGCTATTGGGCGGATGCCGAAAATGGCAAAATACATTCTGTAACTATAGCAGAACCCCGTGGAGGTTTGGCAGAACAGAACCAAGTATGGAAGAAGCCCTCACAGGCCCCTTCTTTCCCACGTTATCAAAGCCGAAGAAGGCAGTGTTTTCTATCTTATAAATGGAATGCTTAAAAAAGCCAGATTCCCAAAAAAAGAATCTGGCTTCGGAGGAGGGTGATGAAAAGCCAATAAGAGCGTCTTTTTTAATCCTCTATAAATTTATTAATTGCCCTTTTAAATAATCGCCATAAAAGTCGACTTTTCTTTAGTCAAATTTCCTTCACCAACTACACATTTAAGGCCCCATATAGTCAAGTTCGCAAAGTCTTAAAAGAGCCATACTTTTTGCCTGTACCGCTAAAAAACCGCAAATTTGCCCCTTAAGAGCGATAATTTTACGCTTGCTAACTCTGTTTTGTTCTCTTATTTTAACGTATTAGTTGTTATTTTTCGGAGTCAATAAAATGACCGGCAGGATAACATTAACAGATTTACATGAAGCCAAGCGGCAGGGACGCAAGATTGTTGCCGTTAGTTGTTACGATTACACCACGGCCCGGCTTATTGCCCAGACCGACACTGAGATGATTCTTGTCGGCGATACCGCGGCTCAGGTTATCCTGGGTCATGATTCCACACTGCCCGCCTCTATGGATTTTATGGTTGCTTTGACGGCTGCTGTCCGCAGGGCGGCCCCTAATATCTGCCTTGTTGCCGATATGCCTTTTTTATCGTATCAGCTCGGTGTTACCGAAGCGGTAAAAAATGCCGGCAGATTTGCCGTTGAGTGCGGCACGCAAATGATAAAAATCGAAGCTGCCAGTCCTTATCTCGATGTTATCAGAGCCGTAAGCGACGCTGGATTAGCCGTGATGGCGCATATCGGTATCAGACCTCAGAGCATAGGCAAAATCGGTCGGTTCAAAGCTGAGGCCTCTACCGCGGAGATGGCTGCCGAACTCATCGCTCTGGCTGGTCAAATGGTAAGTGCTGGCGCCGTCGCCTTGCTGCTCGAAGGTGTTTGTGCCCAGGTTACCAAAACTATAACAGAACGAAACGAAGTGCCTGTAATTGGTATTGGTTCAGGTCCCGACTGTGATGGTCAAATACTTATTGCTCCTGATATCCTCGGCTTAACACAGGGACATCAGCCGAAGTTTGCCAAAAGATTTGCGAACCTCGCGGATGCCTCTGTTGCCGCGTTTGCCGAATTTGCCGAGCAAGTCAGGGCTGGCCGGTATCCTGATTCCGAGCACAGCTACCATATGAAAAGCGGCGAGCTTGAACGACTTGATAAAATACTTGACAGTTTTGCGTGATTGTAAGGACGACTCAACGCTTTGTAGTTTTACTGAAAGGGAGATTTGAAATGGACCATGTTGCACCGATTCTGCTCTCGTCTATTATATGCGACAGGGTGATATTCGACCGAATCACCGGAATGCCGAGTGTCATAAATATTATCCAGTCCATAAATGCTCCAAAGTATCCGGCTCGGCACGACCAGCTCATTTTTTTCTGTGAGTTAACCAATGGCCATGGCAATACGGATATTAAGATTCGGCTTGTTGACCTCGAAAATCAGGAAAAGATTATTTTTGAGCAGGGCAGGCCGGTACAGTTTAAGGATGTAAAGCAGATTGTAACGCTTGCTATTAACCTCATGGGCGTGGTTTTTCAGCATCCTGGTGAATATCGTTTCCAGTTGTTTGCAGCAGAAACCTTGCTTGGTGAGAGGTCAGTCGTATGCAGGCAGGTTACTATGCCACCTAAAGGCAAAAATCCAGCCGTGCCTCAATAGATTTATTTTATGATTAATTTTTATAAGTCTTAATCCTCGTCCATTCTCACATCTTTTTCAGACAAAAACGCAATAGTCCTATAATGGTTCTTCAATCAATCACAGATTTAGCATTTGATTAGTAGAATGTGTATTTGGGGTTGTTTTGAAATATAATCAAACATCTAATACAGCATAAAACAAAACTCCTCCCTTGCGCATATTGCCTATTTTAACTAAAGATTTTTGAATATCCTCTCCGATGCTATATTTACCCATATTAACATTTTGGCGATTAATTAAACTTGTTTGTGTTTAAAGAAGCGACTCTGACAATATAGCAAAGGAGACCGGATATATGATAAGAGAGGAAATTGTTACGCGTTACCTGGATGCTTTGTTGAAGGGGGATAGGAACGGTTCACGTGCGGTTATTGAAGGTACACTGCAGAGTGGAACTACGACAAACCTCGTATATATGGAGGTCATCTGGCCGACGATGGTGGAGATTGAGCGATTGTTGCGTGCAGAGCAGATAACCCCGGCTCAGGAGCATCTTGCAACGAGAATTAATCGCACAATCGTAGACCAGCTTCAGAACAAATTGCCCCGCAGGCCCGCCAGAGACAAGAAAGATGCAGTTTGTTGTGCGCCGGAGGAGCTACAGGAGCTTGGCGGCCAGATTATGGCTGATTTGTTTGAAAGTGACGGTTGGGAAGTGCGGTTCCTCGGTGGAGGACTGTCAAATGAGGACATCCTTGCTTATGTTCACGACTACGTTCCTGATATACTTTTGATATATGGAACAAGCCCAAGACAGGCCCCTTCGGTTCGACAGCTTATTGACCGGGTGAAGGAAGTTGATGCTTATCCTGATATGCAGATAATGGTTTCAGGAGGACTTTTTAATCGGGCGGAGGGATTGTGGCAGGAAATCGGTGCTGATGCCTTTGCCTCCACGGCTGAGCAGGCACTGGAAATAGCTACGGGGGCAGTGACAATCGAACCGATATCACGAACAATAAACCGAAGAAAAAGAAAAAGGCAATCGGTTGCCAATTATCAAAATGAAACTATGCCGGAAGCCATCGCCGGATAGAAAAAACGACTCGTTGGATCGTATTAAAAGAGCGGGGCCGGCGATAAACGCCGGCCCCGTTTGTTTAACTCAATAGA
>CAYLYB010000017.1:0-6100 GCA_964387605.1 uncultured Pirellulales bacterium
CAGCTCCGTTTCCGGTGTAATAATCTTTCCACGGCATCGGCACGGCATTGAAGTAATTGTTTTCGACACGAATATTTGCTTCGACGCCGACACCGATACAATAACCGCCGTCCAGAAGGTCGCTGTAATAATTATTATAAACGTGCACCTTACCGAAACGAACGCGAGGCATGCGTTCTTTACACATGGTCGAATACCAGTTATGGTGGAAAGTGACAAGCAGATGGTCCCTGTCCGTACCGCCGTTGTCGTCGGAATGTCCGACTAAGTTGCTGTAATTGTGGCCGCTGTCGCGTGTATACTTGAATATACACCAGGAGATGGTGACATAGTCCGCGCCGTTTTTGATGTCGATATTGCCGTCGCCGCCGTCAGTAAACGTGCAGTGGTCGATCCAAATGTGGCTGGCACCATCAATGCTGATGCAGTCCCCATCGCCCGCCTCGTTATAGTTGTCCATGTCCAGAAACCTGAAGATGTTATTGCTTTCTTCGGCCCTGTAGCTCTTCAAATTTCCGGTGATATGCGAGCCCGGCAGGCCGATGATTGTTTTGTTGCCCCGGACTCGGACGTTCGAACTGCCCAGATTGATATTGCCGCTCACATAAATAATGTAAGGGTCATCGTGTGTGTCCTCTACGTAATAAATAAAGTCGGTGGCATTATCAACTGTGACTGTCGTGCCGCCTGCGCCGCCTGTCGTGCCGCCGTCCATACTGGCCCAGCCGACAGGGGCGCTGTCATACGCCATTGCTGAAATACAATACGACAACGATATTGCTATTAATACCCCCGCAAAAAAAGGTCTTTTCATACCGCTCATCCTAAAAAGCACAAATAAGACAATTGTTAATTATATCATAAATCTCGCCTAAATTGCCGCCGATTTGGATATTTGCGCAAATTCATTTTTTGTTTTGCGCGAAAAGGCCTACATTAAATACCCCGCCACTCCTGGGCGGGGTTTGGCCGCCGTTCAAGGCGGACGGTGAATAAAGAGGACGTTTTAGATAAAGGATAATCGCTGGAATAAGGGCTGTCGAAAAATAAGGCCTTTATGCGAAAAAACTGCAGAAACTTCGGCGGTTGAGTTGGTACCCGTTGCCGATTCGCTGTGGAAATATGGCTTTAGTTCGGGTACGGCCTTGATAAGCTCCTCAACAACAAGTTGACCAAACATCATACTGCCTTCGGCATTAAGATGCGTGTTGTCGATTTGGTTATTGTCTTTGATAGGGCTAAACTCCCAGCACTTTTCTTTGCCAAGCTGTTCGCACAATTGTTTACTGCTGGCATGAAGGTCAACAAGCGGTACGTTTTTTTCTTTCGCAAGTTCCTTGACCACTTCGACGTAGGGAGTCAGGCTGGAGTTGATTTTGCCGCTGCCGGATTTATCCCACTGGCGGCGCACCAGTGAGGTTACCAGTACCGGCTTTGCGCCGATTGCGCGGGTTTCATCGACGTATTTCGTCATAAATTCACGATAGGTGGTATTGGGGTCTGTGGAGCGTTCACCTTTGCCGGGTTCATCGTTGTGGCCGAACTGAATCAAGTAGTAATCGCCTTTGAGTGCCAGCGCCTCGGTCCAGAGTCCCTCGTTGATGAAGCTTTTGGAACTTCGGCCGCCTCGCGCAACATTGATGCACTCCGCACGGTCGGTTAGAAAACTCTTGAAACCGGGCCCCCAGCCCTGTTTGTCTGTAACAGTCGAATCGCCCACGAGAACGATTCGCACATCAGGATTCGGCTTGGCTTCAGCGGTTGAATTCGCATCCGTTGCCTCTTCGATGTGGAAGTATGGCTTTAACTCGGGCACGGCTTTGATAAGCTCCTCGGCAACAATTCGACCGAACATCACGCTGGCATTCTCGTCGAGATGTGTGTTGTCAATTTGGTTATTGGCTTTGATGGGACTAAACTCATCACACTTTTCTTTACCTAACTGTTCGCACAATTCTTTGCTGCGAGCATGAAGGTCAATAAGCGGCACGTTCTTTTCCTTCGCAAGCGCTCTGACCACTTTGGTATAGGGTTCCAGACTGGAGTTGATTTTACCGCTGCCGGACGGATCCCACTCACGGCGCACTAACGAGGTTATGAGTATCGGTTTGGCGCCTGCTGCGCGACACTCGTCTATATATCGAGTCATATATTCGCGGTAGGTGGTATTGGGGTCCGTCCTGGTTTCGTCTTTGGCCGATTCATCGTTATGGCCGAACTGGATTAAATAATAATCGCCTTTCAGCGCCAGCGCCTTTAACCAGCGTCCCTCGTCGATAAACCTTTTGGTGCTGCGCCCGCCGACGGCCGTGTTTATGCATTCCGCGTAGTCGTTAAGAAAACTCTTGAAGCCGGGCCCCCAGCCCTTGTTGTCTTTGGCCGTCGTATCACCCACAATAACAATGCGGATATTGTGGTCTGGCGGCATTGCCTCGGCAGGGGATTCTGCTGCCGGTTCAGAGGCATTGTCTGCTTCGGACAGGTATTCAGGCGAAGGGCTGCAATTTTTGAAAACAAGTCCGGCGGTTGAATTATCATCGATTACCCAGGGCGGAGAACTGTTTGTAATATTGATTGTGTCAAATGTGCTGTTTGTGCAATATTTGATATAGGCTCCGCCGGCCTTGGCGCCATCTATAGAAACGTTGCTGAGAGAAAGATTAGTATGCGGCGTGCCGGCTAATCCGTTTACATAAATACCATACCTTTTAAGGTTGGTGCAGGTAATGTTCTTTACTGTAATATCCTTAAATTGCCCCGGACCACCTGAGGGATAATCGCAGCCATAAGTACTGTCAAAGAATATCGCATCTTTTACGATATCCTTCATTTCAATATCTCTGCAAAGAATATTCTTGGCTCCGCCTCCCTGCTTTAGACCGGTTTTGAAACGAAGCCCTCTGTCGGTTCCATCGAAAATGCAGTCCTCCACAAGGAAATCCTGAAACCAGGCCGCTGTGAAGCTTCCGAAGACTACACCGCCGTGCCCCCGCTTGCATAAACAGTTAAACACTCTGACATTTTTGGTTGAGTAGTTTTCCTTTACGCCTGCTTCGCCGACGCCTGCATTAAAATTTATGCAGTCATCGCCGGTATCAAAAGTAGAATTGAAAATATAAGTCGTATCAGAAGTGCAGACATTGATACCGTCCGCATTATGTATATCATAAGTGCTGACATTAATTCCGTTTACGGTAATGTTTTTGGAATAGCTGATAAATATGGTGTGCATTGCCGGATTCACAAACGTAAGTTCCCCAATGTACAATCCGTCAACGCCTTTTATGACAACCATATCAGCTCTGTCACTGTCGTCACCTTCGCTTGCGGCGACCTGGTTATTAGCGAGTATCGTATTAGCATGTCCCCTGATAAAGCCGACAGTATCGGAGCTGCCATTGACGGTGCCGCTGCCGCATATTCTAACATTTGTAATGCTGTAGTAGTCCGTAGTATATGCATTTATCAGGCCCATGAAGTTGTTACCGGATGAGTAATATGGAAATCTTTTACTTGTCTGCGGATAATCAGCAGCATTATCGCTGCCTTGCAGAGTCCCATCGATTTGAAGGGTGATGTTGCTTTTTAAAAAAAGAGCACCACTGATGAATGTCCCGGAAGGAATTAAAACCTTTCCGCCCGGCGTGCATTCATCGATTGCTTTTTGAATTGCGGCGGTATTTAGTGTTGTGCCGTCGCCGACCGCACCGTAGTCGGCCACGTTAAATACTTTCATTGCAGGAACTGTCGACTTTATAACTTTGTTGCTGGGTGCTGATTCTGTCCCGGCTGAATCTACGGACTTTATAACAATTGAATAGGGAGTATCCGGCTCTAATCCCGTAAGGGTGTAAAAAAGATTTTTTGTATTTCCAACCAGAGACCCCTCTTGATAAACATTATAGCTGACAACATTGGAATAATCGGACGGTTTACTCCAAATCGCGGTGATGCTTGAATCATCATAAGCCATGGGGGGTACCATCAAATTCTGAGGCGGGGCAACGGTTGCGGTTTTAACGAAGGCCGGTTTTGCTGCGCCAGAATTGGGTGTAGTTGAATCCTGAGCCTGTATTTGGAAGGCAGCAAAACAAAACCATATTTGTACGGTTATAATTAGAATAATGTTTTTTCTCATAACGGACACTCCAAAGATTTTATCGGAAGTTCGGCCTTTAGGAACATTCATATTCTAATACGAAATCAAGTTTGGCAAGTGAGCTTTTTGCGCAAAAAAAAGAATATAATTGCGCAAAACCTCCACTTTGAGGGAAATTTTGCCAAGACATATGATATAATGATAAGTGACTTAATGTATTTTAGTGGGTGGAGCCGGTATGAAAAGAGCGTTTTGGCAGGGGGTGTTGCCGCTAATTTTGTGCATACTTTTTGCGGTTTGTCCTGCGTATTGCAGCACTTATTTTGTCGCCACAAATGGCAATGATACTACCGGCGACGGCTCAATAGGCAATCCCTGGAAAACGATTCCTAAAGCAGTAACAATGGTTGTAGCGGGCGATACTATTTACCTCCGCGGCGGAACCCATACTTATTCAACTACCATTAATATCTCCAAAAGCGGCTCTTCCGATGCCAGATATTATTTGTTCGCCTATCCGGGCGAGCGACCCGTCCTCGACTTTTCCGCTATGTCAGAAAGCGGCAGCAACAGGGGAATAAAATTAAGCGGAAGCTATTGGCATATAGAAGGTATCGATATTTATAAAGCCGGCGATAATGGAATGAACATGACCGGCTCTTACAATATTATTGAATTTTGCCGGTTCTACGAAAACAGCGATACCGGTTTACAATTAGGCGGCGGCGCTGCCTATAACGATATTATAAACTGCGACTCATATTATAACGCGGATTCCTCGCTGGAAAATGCGGACGGTTTTGCGCCTAAACTGGACGTTGGCACAGGTAACTATTTTTATGGCTGCAGGGCGTGGCAGAATTTAGATGATGGATACGACGGATATCTCAGACCCTCTGACGGTATTTTGACAACTTACGAAAATTGCTGGGCATTTAAAAACGGTTACCTGAAATCCGGTGCTGCCAGCGGAGGAGATGGTAACGGTTTTAAAATGGGCGGAAGCGACAATAAAACACTCAGACATAATGTTATATTAATAAATTGCCTTTCTTTTGAGAACGCGGTCAAAGGTTTCGATCAGAACAATAACAAAGGTTCAATGACTCTCTACAATTGCACGGGATTCAACAATGGCACGTATAATTACAGCATAGCTACCTCGCCGCTTGCCAGCGGCTCGACGGCAACGGTAACCAACTGCGTTTACTTTACAGGGTCTATACATCTCGGTAGTTTCGTTGTGCAAACGACAAATAGCTGGCAGAGCCCGTTTGTTGTTACAAGTGCGGACTTTGTCAGTATTGACTCTTCCGCGGCATACGGTCCGCGAAATGCCGATGGCAGTTTGCCCGACATTGATTTTATGCATCTTGCAGCCGGAAGCGACCTCATTGATGGCGGAACTGATGTAGGATTGCCTTATGAGGGCAGTGCACCTGACCTCGGAGCTTTTGAATATATAAGCGGCGGAGACACAACAGCTCCGACGCCAAACCCAATGACATTTGCGACAGCGCCTCATGCGACAAGTTCAACATCCATCGCTATGATCGCCTCAACGGCAACAGATGATACCAGTGGTGTCGAATACTACTTCACCTGCACAGCAGGCGGCGGACATGATTCCGGCTGGCAGTCAGGAACAAGCTACACAGATACAGGCCTGACGCCGAGTACATCATACACATATACCGTCAAGGCCCGTGATACAAGCAGCAATCATAATGAAACGACTGCGTCAAGCCCGGCCTCGGCGACAACTGACGCCGATACAACGCCTCCTGCGGCGCCGACAGGCTTGATGGCGTCAGCAGGCGACTCGACCGTTTCGCTCGACTGGAACGATAACGGTGAAGGCGACCTCGCCGGATACAACATCTACCGTTCGACCACCTCGGGCAGCGGATACAGTCAGATAAACGGCTCTCTTGTGCTGAATTCTGATTACACAGACAACACCGTCACAAACGGCACAACTTATTACTACGTCGTTACAGC
>CAYLYB010000017.1:6200-28068 GCA_964387605.1 uncultured Pirellulales bacterium
GCCTCAGGATACAGATGCTCCTTCGGCGCCTACAGGCCTGACGGCAATAGGCGATGACCAGGTAGTCTGGCTCGGCTGGGACGATAACAGCGAGTCCGACTTGGAAGGATACAACGTATATCGTTCAACAACCTCAGGCAGCGGATATGTCAAGCTCAACGGTACGCTTTTGAGCAGTTCGGACTACAACGACATTGATGTTACCAATGTAACAGCCTACTACTATGTTGTTACCGCAGTGGATACATCTTTTAATGAATCGGTGTACTCAAGTGAAGTATCAGCTACTCCGACAGTGTATGGAGACTTTGTAATCAACGGCGTGGTAGATGTGAATGACCTTGATTACTTTATGGCCTTATGGCTGGAAGACGACTGTGAGCTGACAGCGGAGATAGATTTAGGCGGTGATTGCATAATCAACTTCTACGAATTTTCAGCTTTCGCTAATAACTGGTATATAAGTGCGTTCGACGTAACTGCCCCGGCGGCACCGACAGGTTTGAGAGCAACGGCGGGTGACGGAACGGTTTCCCTTGACTGGGACGATAACAGCGAAGCTGACCTCGGCGGCTATCACATATATCGTTCGACAATCTCGGGCAGTGGTTACAGTCAGCTCAACGGTTCGCTTCTGACAACATCCGATTATACAGATAACAGTGTCACCAACGACACGACTTATTACTACGTTGTTACAGCGATAGATACATCTTTGAACGAATCCGCCGACTCAAGTGAAGCCTCAGCTGCACCTCAGGATACAACACCTCCGGCGGCACCGACCGGCCTGTCAGCAACGGCCGGCGACGGAACGGTTTCGCTCGACTGGAATAACAACGGCGAAACCGATTTAGATGGCTACAACATCTATCGTTCGACTACTTCAGGTAGTGGTTACAGTCAGCTCAACGGTACGCTTCTGGCAACATCCGACTACACCGACAACAGCGTCAGCAACGGCACGACCTATTACTATGTTGTCACTGCTGTCGATACGTCAACCAATGAATCCGTCGACTCGAGTGAAGATTCAGCTACGCCCAGTTTGCCGGTAAGCAGCATTACAATACAGGAAAATGAAACCGGCTTCTGCGGTGTCGACGGTACTATCGACAGCGACAATTCAGGTTTCACCGGTGACGGTTTTGCAAATACCGACAACGCCATCGGCAATGGTGTCGACTACAGCGTCAATATATTGACCGCCGGTACCTACACTTTCACTTGGACATACGCCAACGGCTCCAGCGACAGACCTGGCGACTTGATTATAAACAGCACCACGGAGGTTTCTGGAATCAGTTTCCCGGGTACTGGCGGCTGGACGACATGGACTACGGTATCAGCAGTTAATGTGAGCTTGACGACAGGCGCAAAAACTGTACGCCTCGAAGCAACAACTAGCAATGGCCTTGCCAATATCGACTACATGCAGGTAACAGGCCCGAATCTTGAAGCAGCAGCGT
Organism: uncultured Pirellulales bacterium; assembly: GCA_964387605.1. GTDB lineage: Bacteria > Planctomycetota > Phycisphaerae > Sedimentisphaerales > Anaerobacaceae > Fen-1362. The sequence continues at coordinate 7,670 of CAYLYB010000017.1, forward strand.
GCCCATAGCAGGGCTGTGGCGTTTTGAGGCAACGGCTTGATTTTTGGCACAATAAAGTTGTGCAATCTAATCTTTGCTGGAGATTGAATGATGAAAAAGGTGTTTTTCCTCGTCGTATTCAACGCGGTTGTATTTTTCCTTACGGCGGTCTCGTTTGCAGACCCGGTGGCTTTTCCCGGCGCCGAGGGTTCGGGTTGCTGGGCAACCGGTGGACGCGGCGGCGATGTCTATGAGGTAAACAATCTCAGTAATTCCGGCCCCGGTTCAATCGTTGACGCCTTGAGCCAGCCAAATCGTACGGTTGTTTTCACGGTCTCCGGCACAATCAATCTGAACGGCGTAATGCTGTATCCTCAATCCAATACGACAATAGCGGGACAAACCGCTCCCGGTGACGGCATCTGTATTAAGGGACGTTTCCACATAAAAAACGGAGTCCACGATATTATCATTCGCTATATTCGTATACGCGTCGATGAGGGACTCGCAAATTCAGACGGCGATGCTATAGATATCGACAATGGTTACGATATTATTATCGACCATGTAAGCGGCTCTTATGCAAGAGATGAAACAATCTCGTGCCAGGAAGATTCCGATTATGTAACCGTCCAGTGGTGCATTATGAGCGAAGCCCTGACCTTTGAAGGCCACAGTTACGGCTCGCTTATTCGGGGCGAATACGGACAGGAAAAGACTTATCACCACAACCTCTACGCACACAACAACGGCCGAAATCCAAGGCCCGGCAACTATACCTCCAGCAGCAGCGACCCGGAAGGCCTGCATTTCGATTTCCGAAACAATGTGGTATATAACTGGGCGGGAGGTCATCCCGGCTATAACGCCGATTCATCCTCAATCAGTCGGTACAACTTCGTCGGCAATGTATCTATCAGGGGCGTCGAGTCGTCCGGCGACAAGGCCTTTAAAGAGGACGCCGTTGATGCCTACGCATACTGGTCCGGCAACGCCCACGGCTCAAGCTACGGCACCATAGCAGTTCCCTCCGACCAGTGGAGTCTTGTTACATTTAACGGATTTACTTCCGGCGAGATTGCCGCATATAAGGCACGTTCTTATGAGATACCAATGGAGCCGGTGACTACGACCTCGGCTTCTCAGGCACTAACCGATGTGCTCGCCGGTGCCGGTGCAAGTTTTCCTTCTCGCGATTCGGTAGATACACGAATAGTAAATGACGTAATCAACGGCACAGGCAGCTCAATTGAAAATACGGGTCCGGGCTCCTGGCCTACACTTGACTCTTTGCCGGCTCCGGCCGATACCGACCATGATGGTATGCCGGACGACTGGGAAACGGCTAATGGATTAAACCTTAATGATGCAGCTGACCGTAACTATTATGACCTCAGCGTAAATTACACTAATCTGGAGGTTTATCTTTATTCTCTTGTAGAAGCTGATATTACTCCTCCGACACCGGACCCGATGACCTTTGCGACAACCCCTTATGCGGTAAGTTCCTCTTCCATTGCAATGGTTGCTTCAACGGCAACTGACGATACTTCAGGTGTCGAATATTACTTCACCTGCACGGCAGGCGGCGGGCACGACTCCGGCTGGCAAAACGGCACAACCTATATTGATACAGACCTTGCGCCGGACACAATGTACAGCTATACCGTAAAGGCCCGAGATACAAGCACTGCTCACAATGAAACCGCCGAATCCGACCCGGCCTCGGCAGCAACGTTAGCCGACAACGTGGCCCCTACTCCGGATCCGATGACCTTTGCGACAGCACCTTACGTGGCAGGCCCGACATCCATAGCTATGGTCGCTTCAACGGCAACCGACGATGCCACAGATGTCGAATATTACTTCGCCTGCACAGCCGGCGGCGGTCACGATTCGGGCTGGCAGCCAGCTACAGACTACACAGATACCGGTCTTTTAACTTCTGTAACTTATACATATAGAGTGAAGGCTCGTGATTTGAGCAGTAATTTCAATGAAACCGAATGGTCAACCGAGGCCTCGGCAACCATACAATCGGATGCAACACCTCCAACTCCCAACCCAATGACATGGGCAGTCGTTCCCAACGCGATTAGTTCTACCGCTATAACTATGACTGCAACAACAGCAACGGATTTAAGCGGCGTTGAATATTACTTTGCAAACATTACCGACCCGACTCACGATTCGGACTGGCAGGATAGCCCTGTTTTCACGGATACGGACCTTCTACCCTCTACGACATATACATATCAGGTTATGGCACGCGACAAGAGTTTGAATCAAAACGAAACGGGCTGGTCCGGCCAGGCAGGCGATACGACTTTTGATTTGGTAACGCTTCCTCCTCCTGTGGCTTATTGGACGCTCAATGAGGCCGGCGGCACAACAGCTCACGATGTGACCGGTAATACAACTCTTGAAGGCACCTTGCAGGGTACGACTCTGCCTGTATGGACAACCGGCCACTTTGGCAACTATCTGACTTTCGCAGGGGGCGGAGGAGAAGTATACGTGCCGAGTAGCTCAACAATCGATTTTGGCGACGAAGATTTGTCGGTATCACTCTGGGCTATACAGCCGGTGTCTTTCAGCGGACAGTATGAACTTTTCATCAAGGGTACTATCGGCAGCGGGGCATTCCCCGGTTCCGGAAAACGCTATGAGTTGTATCGCAAAGACTCCAATTTCCGATTTGCAATTGACGATAATGTAACAAAATCAGAAATATCTATTGCCACTACAAATTTCTGCACCGGCAACTGGGTGCATATCGTAGCGGTTCGTGATACCGGAGCTAATCAGATCAGGCTCTATGCCGATAGTGTGCTTAGAGGCTCAGCTACAGACAATACAGGCAGCATCAGCCAGTCTGAACCGTTGTATCTGGCCGATGGCGTTTTCACCAATGGTGCGATAGACGATGTGCGTATTTACCTTTATGCTCTTACTCAGGACCAAATCACTGAAATATATAACGGTGCAGGTCTTTCTGACTACTTCTGTATGAATCAGATTGCATCCGACTTTGATGGAAACTGTCAGGTGGATTTATTCGATTACGCTCTGCTGGCTGATGAATGGGCGGTTGGCATTCTTGAGCTGACAGACATAGCTGATTTCGCGTTAGACTGGCTGAGCTGCAACAGAGAGCCCGCAAGTGAGTGCTGGCAGTAAACTACTGAGGATGGTGTTGCTGACGGTATTTATGAGGCAGCATGCCGGTGACCTTTTTAAATGCACGTCTCATATTTGAGGTGTAATGAAATCCTGAGCAGGCGGCTATTTCATCGATTGGAAGATCCGTCTCAATGAGCATTGCTTTGGCGATTTCGAAATGCGCCTGAATGATTTCATCGTGCACGGATTTCCCGATTATATCATGGAACCTCATCTGCAGCAGGCGCTTGCTCATACAAACGTGGTTGGCGATTGCATCGACCTGAAGAGGGACGTTGGCGTTTTGTCTGATGTACTTCATAGCTTGGACTATAGCGGGGTCATCGATTGCATATATATCCGTTGAGCCCCGTGTTTCAACATGTATCGGCTGAATTTCGATACACTGTCCCTGCATAGTCTCATGTCCTGATATCATTTTGTCGAGCAATTTGGCAGCATTGTAACCGGCTTTTTTGAAATCAAGCGCGATGCTCGATAAAGGCGGGTCACAGATATTGCAGATGGCATTGTCATTATTGACACCGAGGATTGCAATTTCATCCGGGATGTTAAGGCTCATTTCTTTGGCCATATTGATCAAATGGCAGGCAAATATGTCACAACTGGCCAGTATGGCTACTGGCTTGGGTAATTGTTTAAGCCATTCTATTAATTTCTGTTGGCCGGTGTTGAAAGCCGTTTTAATCCATACTCTGGTAAATGAGGTCGAATCATTTGTAAGAAGTACCTGCTTTTCTTTGAACGCATGGACATTGTAACCACTCTTGGCCAGGTATCGGGAAAAGTGTTCCAGCCTTTCAGCCGACCACCTTGCTTGCGTGAGACCGAAAAATGCAAAATTTACGAATTTCTTTTCCAGCAGATATTCGCAGGCCATCTGTGCGACCTCTTTAGGATTCGCGCTTATAAAGGGCAGATTGAGCAAATTTTGTATTGTGGCAACTCCTATCACGGGTATGCCGATATGAAGCAATTCTTTTGCCTTTGTAGTTGTTTGTACGCTTACAAAAGCGCCTTTACAGCCTCTTTCCTTGAGAAACTTCAGGGACTTTTGCGAGCAATCAGGCCAGATAATCAATTGCCGGTCTCCCCTTTTACGGATGTATTGAGAGATACCGGCCATCACCCCTTCGGTGTTGTGAGTGATATTATTGTGAGCGAAAGCTATTTTTATTTTTTCTTTCATCTCATCATGACCTTATATCGTTTTAAATGGATTTGTCAACATGCTGCAACTTATTTAAGCTGAGATTGCCGCACATCGCTCACCGATTTTCATTTTTGAGACAGTGAATTTCAAGATGATTTTTCGCTGGCGCAGCGGCAGGATTCGCACTGCAGTATAAGCTTGCGAAGAGTCTGCTTTCTCTTTTTATTTTCGTTTTTCTTTAGCACTGAATCCCAGGGAAGAGCGAATAGCTCGGCCTTTGAGCGTAAAACCAGTGATAGAATTCCCAAAAAAATAAGAATTCAAAGCATCAGGTAACAGATAGCGCCGGAACATCAAAATTAGCGATTTAAACGATTTTTTGGGACCAAAACAAATAATACTTCGTAAGTCCTTGTGTTATATTGCGTTATGGCGGATAAATAATTTTTTAAAAAAATATCCTATCTAAAAAGAATTAGGAGCTAACCCCTTTATTTTTACGCAGTTACGGCCTTTGCGCGAAATCGTCTTTATTTGTGCGTAAAATGACGTTGTATTGAATTTTAATTTTTGAGAAAATTGTAATAAGAATGAAGATGTGCCTTGTATATATGGTACCTGATGAGTAGCGGGTACATGTATATAAATACAAGCAAGCACTAGAATCCTTTAATGTTTTAGTTTTAGGAGGAGCAGAGAATGAGAAAATGTGTAGGTGTATTTTTGTTGATTAGTCTTATGGTAAGTGTCGCAAACGCATCCTGGTATTGGGAAGGCGATGTGAGTGATTCCTGGGCCGACGCGAATAATTGGAACGACGGCTCAGTCTCACCGCCGGCTACGATACCACATAGTCCTACCGAAAACATGAGATTCGGCAGCGGTACAGCGACTGCCGATATGGACGACACGATGGGCAATCTGCATCTGGGGCGCAGCGCTGACGCCAACGTTGGGAATGTTACTTTGAATGTGAATGCCGGCAAAACGTTGAACGTGAACGTGGGTAGTACCGAGCTCGTCAGTGTGGCCTATACCGACGGCTATACTAACAATCTCAATGTCTCAAATGGCGGCAGATTGAATGTATGGCGAGGTAACGGAGCGGGTGAGTTACGTCTGAACCACACATACTTTGCCACAACCGTAGGAAACCTCAATCTGGGCAACGGAGGGATTGTTGATACAGAGGACCTCAATAAAGGCGACAGGGCAGGCGGCGGTAACTTCTATGGTACTGGCGGCACCCTCGTTATTCGAAATGAGATCGACAAGTTTGGTCTTCTCACCGAGGATGCAGGCTACGGCTTCAGGCTGGGCGCATCCACCCTTGAGATAGCCGCTGTAGGGGGCGATGATGCGGGAGCCCCGCCTCCGGATTACATTCACTCAATCGGCGACATCGAGATAGGAAACAGCCAGGATTGTGACTTCATCATGAGCAGCGAATCAGCGATTGTTTTTGACCTTGGCGATGCTTCCGGTACGGCTGGAATTGACTGGGACTATATTGGCACGGAAGGAAATTTCTACCTCGACGGAACACTGATTGTCAACTTTGTCGGTTATGTACCCACCGAAGGCGACTATTGGGATGTATTGAGCGTCGAATATGATGTGGGTAACTACCTTGGTTATGGGTCATTTGCTTCACTTCCGTCTTATATCAAAGCAAGCATAGTAGATGCCGGTAGTGGATATGTAGACACGCTTCGGCTGACTTTTGTTCCTGAGCCAGCTACCATTGTGTTGCTTGGCCTTGGCTTACTTGCCGTAAGGCGCAACAAAAAGTAAAAACAAAAAGTAAATAAAAAGCAGAGACTAACTCAGGGCCATATTCGGTAAAGGAATATGGCCCTGAGGAGTGTAGTTTGTAAGAGTATTATTCTTTAGCTCTTTAAAATGTCTATCTGGGCATTACTGTTGTCAAGGTATTAATAACTGCGTTATTACTGGATTTCACATTATCAGGACGGAGCCTTTTAAACAGGATGTAATAATACACTAACAGATTTTAGGTCTAAAAGCAGTGAACTTAATGTTGGAATACAAACCATTTTATAAACTTCAATTTCTCGGCACGTATAGTCAGTTTTTGTGAGGAGGACATGGTTATGAAAAATTACATAAGTTGGGTAGCTTTGGCAGCAGTAGCTTTGATTTGCACAAGTGCATCGGCGATATGGGATCCTGATACGGATGCCGACCTGGTCTTCAACATGAATTTTAAGACTTTCGACAACACAGCGCATACGACTGTAGATGCAGTGGACGATCTTGTTGGCACGCTGATTGATTATAACACTGCCGACCCAAATGTGTTTGGAGGTACAAGTAAGGCCGGTCTCGATTACGATGCGAACTTCGCGGAGATTCATGACAAAGGCCCAGGTGCTGGTGTGGAAGACAACGTCCCAAGCCCCAATGATTGTAAGGTGACTGTGCCATCAGATACAGGCGTCTTCGACCTTGGTTATGCGGAAGATAAGAGTACGTGGACATTCTGGTTCAATATGCCGAGTCTCACTGAAGGCACAATTATAAGGCATGCAAGCATCAACCTTGGTGCGTCTGGATATGAGAATGACTTGTGGGAAATACGCATATTTGGCGGAAAGCTCCATTTCTATCATAAAGACAATTGCCTCCGTATGGAGACGGCATCTACACTGAGTGATTTGGGGCTTACAGTCGGCACATGGTATCATGCAGCCGTTGTAATTGACAGAACTGATAGCAAAGAGACAAGCACTCCCACAAAGAAGTTAAGCACCAAGATATACGTCGATGGTATTGAAGTGCCTGTAATAGTTACTTCTCTTAATAGTGCAAGTATGAATGTTGACATCTTTTATGACTCGCCTTTATGGATTGGCGCCGGGCAGCGCGAATTTGACGGCTCGCTCGACGATGTTCGTCTTTATTGGCGTGTCCTGACTCCATTGGAGGTCAGTATTCTCAATCAGCCTGATAAAACCAAACCCAGAGCCCTGCTTCCTATTCCGAGGTCTTCAGACGTGGTTATTTCAACGGATTTGACATGGGAGCCTGCTGGCAGTTCGCCTGCGCCTACTGCACAATATGTATATTTCGGCACGAATTCCGGTGCTTTGGCGCAAGTAGGGTCGGGCACTGGCTCGCTAAACATGGTTGATAATGAGTATCTCAACGATGGCAACCTGCTCGATCTTAACACTGAGTATTATTGGTATGTTAAGTCAACCATCAGCGGCAGTGATGTGAATGGTCCTCTCTGGTCGTTTACCTCCGAAACAGGCAAGGCGCTCAATCCGTCTCCTGAGGATGGTGAGGTGGATGTAAATACCAGTGGAGTTGATTTATCCTGGACCACTCCTACTGCGGCAACATTCGATGTTTATCTTTCGAAAAACAAGGCCCTGGTGGAGTCCAACGACATCGACGTCAATGTTGCTCTTGGTATCTCAGATACTTTCGTAAACGATGTTAACACCAGCTCCAGAGGCTCAGTCTATTATTGGCGTGTAAACAGTACTTATCCGACGGGTTCCGTAGCCGGTGATATATGGAGTTTCCGCACCAAGCCGTATGAGCTTGTTTTTAACACTGCAGATGTTAATATAACCTATGCGGATCAGCCCATTTTGCCCTATACATGCATGCTCCATTCGGACGGATGGTCGACTGTCACAACCGGCTACCTCGACGGTACCCTCGAAGACGGTAACGCCATAGCAGTCTTTGACTTCCCGAGCGGCTTCAATTATGACAGGCGCCACGATATTATCGTAGTACCGGAGTATCGCGCTACAGATATTAATGAGACTATTTTCCCCACACCGCTTGCTATTCACGTAACGGGTAATTTCTATTTTGACGGCAGGATACAGATTGCAGGTGATGATATTTTAACTACAACCCAGGATATCACCTTCGCGCGTTCGGGCGGTTATCCCGGACCGAAACACAATCAGACTGAAAGCGTATTTAATGACCGTACAGTCCTCATTGCCGATTACTGGGACCAGCCGGTTATGCCCGCTGGCAACCACACTCGGTTTGGTACCCTGAGTTCCGAAAAGCCCATATTTATTCCAACGGACCTTGCCAAGAGCGTATTTGGTCCTGGTCAGCCTGTAAACCCGCCATATAAAGGCGGCGGCGGCGGCGGTTATGGCGGCGTAGGTGGTGACGCAGGTCGGGGTTATTTCACTGGTATATTTTCCGGCGGCCCCAGCTACGGCGATAAGGAAGTGCCAGTCCCGTTTGGAGGCAGCTCCGGCGGATGGGGCGGTGGTAGTTCTCCGGGCGGTGCCGCTGGCGGCGGCGGTATTGAGATTGTCGCTACCGGTAACGTGGTCTTTGACGTCAATTCTCAAATAAATGCCTATGGCGGCGGCCAACTGTGTTCCGGTGTAGGTTACGCGGCGGGCGGCGGCGCCGGCGGCTCGGTAAGAATTATTGCCGGCGGCTCTGTTCTCATTGAAGGCCCTATCAATGCAAGTGGCGGCAAAGGCGGCGACGCCTCCGGCGCTAATGAAAACGATACAGGCGGCGGCGGCGGCGGCGGCCGTGTGGCCATTTTCTATGGCACTACATATGACCACCCCGGTATCATTACCGCTGACGGCGGCGCTAAAGGCACCGACGGCGACAGTACAGGTCTTGCTCAAGATGGCGAGAACGGTACTATCTTTGATTCAGACGGTTTGCCCAAAATAGCTTCAGCGCCAACGCCTAAAGACGGCGATGAGATGGTTTATTGTAATCCTGACCCTTGTACTATCCAGTTGAAATGGTACTCGGGTTACGGCGGCACAACCGATGAGGTCTTCTGTGACACTAATCCGGTCCCAATTACTTCGAGAGGTTCGGTTTCCGCTACTCGCGGTCAACACAGCGTAAGCATGACGGTTTCTGCCGGAAATACTTACTATATGCAGGTCGTAACTGACGGCACTGTCAGCAGTGATATATGGTCCTTTAAAACGGTTACCTGGCAGTGCCCGTTTGCGATTTCCGATGCCACCCCTCATGTGGGTGGACCGGAATGGGACTTCAATCATGACTGTGTCCTTACTTTTGAAGATTACGCGTTTTTTGCGGAAAATTGGATGAATGATGAATTTGGCGCATATACAATCGACTATGCTGATTTAGATAGGTTCGCAGATGAATGGCTGGATTGTTACAACAGAACAGACGGTGGTTGTGCCGGCTGGTAAGCTGGTTTAGATGTGAATAAATAGTTGTGCGTTTGGTTCGTTAGAGTAAAATCTTTTCAGGTTAATTTTAAGGATAATACCATGAAAAGAAAAAAAGGCTTTACATTAGTCGAATTGCTGGTGGTAATCTCGATTATCGCCCTGCTCATGGCGGTACTGTTACCTACATTGGGCAAGGCCAGAGAGTATGCCAGGCGTGTGGTTTGCGGCCATAACGTTAAGGAAATTGGAGTTGGGATTTTGGCATATGCCTCGGATAGCGATTTAATGCCGTTTTATGGAGGTAAGGACCCTTACTTGTCTGGTGACTTTTATAGCTCTACTCCCAGCGATGAATTACATCCTTATGCTGTTTATCGGCTTAATCCACCTTATGGGGACGGTGTTTTGGGACCCCCGCTTGTCCCGATGAAAATGGCCTGTCTGTATGCACGTCACTATATAGGTGATCCGAAGGTCTTTTATTGCCCATCCAATAAAAACGCCGGACGACAGTATAAATCTTATGTGAAACCCTCGGGGAAAAACATAAGCAACAAGTGGGGTACTCTCCCGCAAGCTTATAACGATACACTTTCCTCACCAAATCAGTGGGTACGTATAGGATACGCTTATTATCCGATAGATGAGCATCTCACAAGTGCCGCTGGTATGGAAGACAGTGGCGGTGTCAAGGTGCCTAAATACACAGCAAGAAGATTTTCTTTGCTTGACCGCAAGAGACCGTATTTAACAGATGATATTTGGTCAAGAGCGGGCATAGCTCATAAGTCAAGACTTGACGAGGACGGCAGCCCAGTAAATGGGGGTATTAATGCATTGTTTAAGGATGGGCATGTCAGGTTTGTTAAAGATGAACCGGTTTCGTATATAGCTCCTGGGAGGGGGAGGACTAAAAAACAGGGGTCGGTCTTCAATAATGAATATTGGAATACTTGGGAGAAGGACAATAAGCCGGAAGATACGGATTCCAGATTTCTTTTTTACAATATATATACGATGATTGACCCCTGATGATTTGGTCCGGCATTACAGAGTTGAATCACCATGGATGTATAAAGATAATGTCCCGGTTGTTGCACGAAACAAGTATGTTCCGGGACAGGATTGGGGGCAGGGGGGAGAAAGCGTTTTGGGTGGGGATGCATAATAAGCGAGTGATAAATAATATCTCGATTTGTGTTTTTTTTTCATTTGTGTTGTTTGGAGTCAGTCACGCCTTTGCTGTTGATGCCTTTCCCTGTGCGGAAGGTTCCGGTCGTTTTGCTACAGGCGGTCGCGGTGGCGCCGTTTACGATGTAAACAACCTGAGCAACAGCGGAACAGGCTCTATCGTCGACGCTGTAAGTCAGCCCAACAGAACGATTGTCTTCAGTGTGTCCGGTACTATTGAGCTGGGGTCTGTTATTCTCGAGCCTAAATCCAATACAACAATCGCGGGCCAGACCGCTCCCGGTGACGGTATCTGCCTAAAAGGCCGTATTCATATCAAGAACAATGTGCATGATATTATCATTCGCTATATCCGCGTACGCGTGGATGAAGGTGCAGCCAATTCCAGCGGTGATGCAATTGATATCGCTGAAGGCTCTAATATCATTATTGACCACGTTACCGCCTCCTATTCGCGTGATGAAGGAATATCATGCCAGGAAGATACCAACAATGTTACCGTTCAGTGGTGCATCATAAGCGAGGCCCTCACTTTCCCACAGGGGGAGCCTCCCAAGTCCCATAGTTATGGTTCGCTCGTTCGCGGCGATTACGGAGACGCCAAGACATATCACCATAATTTGTATGCGCATAATCAGGGCCGAAACCCGAGGCCGGGCAACTACACTGGTATAGGATACGACCCTGAAGGGCTGCATTTCGATTTCCGCAACAATATAATTTACAATTGGGAAGGAAGCTATGCCGGATACAATGCCGACGGCGCCGGGTATGTCAGCCGTTATAACTTCATAGGCAATGATTTTATTCCGGGCCCGGAATCTACGAGCACATATGCTTTCCGCGAATATTCGCCCGATGCTTATGGCTACTTTGCTGACAATGCCTATAACGGTGTTGTGCCGACGAGTGGTTCCGGTCAGTGGCTCTTAGTTAATTTTTACAATTTTACTGCCGCTCAAATAATCAGCTATAAAGCACGTTCATACTTAGTGTCGATGGAACCGGTGACCACAACCTCGGCGGCACAGGCCAAAACAGATGTGCTGGCCGATGCCGGCGCAAGTTACCCAAAGCGCGACATAATTGACGCCCGCATCGTCAATGACGTGCTCAATATAACAGGCCATTCCATTTTCGATACCAACGCTCAGCCTGAAGGCGGCTGGCCCGCGCTTAACTCGCTGCCCGCTCCGGCAGACAACGACCATGATGGAATGCCGGATATTTGGGAGACAACATACGGCCTGAATCCGAACGATGCCGGTGACCGCAATGGTTATACCTTTGACCCTGACTACACAAATCTTGAAGTCTATCTCGATTGGCTCGTATCTTCGGTCAGAACGGACATTGTTTATGATGGTATAGTTGATTTTTACGACTTTGCCAAATTTGCCGGGTGCTGGAATATTTCTGCCGGTAATCCGCTTTACAATTACAGATATGATTTTGACCGGAATGGCGGGATATCAATGGATGATTTTCTATATATCGCACAGGATTGGATGACAAGCGGTGGTGAATATTAGTTCTATGAGAGGAAATTAGTGAAATATTCAGAAATTTGAAGTGAAGTATTTATGACAGGGCAAGTTTTTAGGTTATCGCTGGTTTTATCTTTGTTGACAGGTTGCGTGTGTAACGCAATTCAGGATAGTAATGCGCCCTGGCAGCCGGATGGAACACTATCCGGTCTGGCTAAAATCTTTGAAACTGACAAAACTCGTCAGATTATCGTGGATGCTGACGGCCAGGCCGATTTTAACTCGATACAAAAAGCTATTGATTCCATTGACGAGGGTAATAAGGATAGAGTTGTCGTGCTGATAAAGCCCGGTTTTTATAAGCAGCGGGTTTTGATACCAAAAGATAAGCCTTTTATCACCTTGCGAGGCACTGACCCATTCAAAACGACTATAAGCTATAATCTCAATCATGATATGCTCAAGCCCGACGGCTCAGGCATATATCGCTCTGATTGCGCGACGCTTATTGCGGAAAGCAGCGATTTGATACTGGAAAATCTTACCATTGAAAACACTTACGGCCCTCATCCTCAGGCACTTGCAGCAAAACTTGTTTGCGAACGCGCGATTGCCGTTAATTGCCGTTTTCTGGGCGGACAGGACACACTGATGGCCAATTCCGGCCGTCAGTATTATCTGAATTGTTATGTAGAAGGCGGCACGGATTTTATTTATGGTTATTCTCAGGCTGTTTTTGATAACTGCGTCATACATTCCAAGGGAAACAGTCATATTACAGCCCACGCAGCTTCCGAGCCCAATCTTCCTACCGGCTTTGTTTTTTATAAGTGCCGGGTCACAACAGCGGATGGAATTAAGACTGACCTTGGCCGGCCGTGGCGTCCTTATGCAAAGGTGGTTTATTATGATTGCTGGCTTGACAAAGGCGTAAAGCCGGAGGGCTGGAACAATTGGCGCGACCCCAACAGAGAGAAAACGGCTTTTTTTGCCGAGTTCAAAAGCTCCGGCCCCGGTGCTAATCCTTCATCTCGCGTGAAATGGTCGCACCAGCTTAACGATGCTGAGGCAAAAAAGTTTTTACCGGAAAACTTTATGAAGCTCGATGGACATATCATTGACCAGTGGCTACAGGAAATTCTTGATTTTCGCAAAACAACTGTTCTCAAGGATTAAATATTTATGAAAACCTTTAAGGTTGGAATTTTTTGTTTTTCTGTATTGCTGAGTTTTAATAGCGCCCGGTCTGCTCAGGCAGCATTGCCGGCCTTTCCGGGCGCCGAAGGTTTCGGGATGGGAGCTATCGGCGGCCGAGGCGGCCGGGTTATTGAAGTTACCAATCTCAATGACAGCGGTCCGGGCAGTTTTAGGGCGGCTGTAGAATCGGGCGGCCCAAGAATCGTCGTTTTTCGTGTTTCGGGCTATATTGAACTGAAGTCAATGTTGGATATTAACGAGCCGTATATTACGATTGCCGGCCAGACTGCCCCGGGCGACGGAATATGTCTTAAAAATTACGGCATGGCAGTACACGCTGACAATGTGATTATTCGTTATTTGCGTTCGCGTCCCAGTGATATTACAAAACAGGAATTTGATGCTATCTCTGTTTTAGACGGCCGCGATATTATCATCGACCATTGCTCGGCAAGCTGGGCTGTGGATGAAGTCATTTCAGTTGTTTCCAGAAGGCCCAGCCTGGGAAATGTTACGGTACAATGGTGTATAATTGCGGAAAGTCTAAATTGTTCCGCCCATCATAAGGGGTGCCATGGCTATGCTTCCTTAATCCGCGCCGGCTACGGCAATGGCGTTACCTATCATCATAATCTTTATGCACATAACAACGGCCGAAGTCCCCGTCCGGGTAATTACGTTGATTCTAAGAGCGACCCCTGCGGTTTAATTTTTGATTTTCGTAATAATGTTGTATATAATTGGGGAGGGAAACATGCAGGGTACAATGCTGATGGGCAAAACGAGGCAAATAGTATTACTAAAATGAACTTTGTGAATAATTATTATATAAAGGGCAGCAACTCCACTGGCAGCTGTGCTTTCGAGGAAACGACCACTGGCTGCACGGCGTATTTCAGCGGCAACTGGATGGAGGGTACTTGTCCAAAGGACCCCTGGAGCGTGGTTGAAATGACTGATTTTACTCAGGCGCAGAAAGATGCGTATAAACAATCAGCCCCCGTTTTGGTTGCTCCCGTAGCCACTGAGGATGTGCCAACAGCGTATAAACGGGTTTTAGCCGATGCCGGCGATATATTTCCTGTCCGGGATGCAGTTGACAAACGTGTTGTGGACAGCGTTGTAAATAAAACAGGCGGTATAATTAATCATATAGAAGAAGTCGGCGGCTATCCGACGATTGCAACCGGCACAGCGTCTGTTGATAGCGACCATGATGGAATGCCTGATAAGTGGGAATTGGCGGTTGGCCTTAATCCTTCCGATGCAAATGATTCCCAAAATGACCGTGATAATGATGGGTATACCAATATTGAAGAATATATTAACTGGCTGCCGCTGGGAAAGCCGATGCCGGTTAAATCGAAAGATGTTAAGTAGTATCAGTATGGGTAATTTTTAATGGATAAGCTAAGAGTAGTAAATATAGGTGGTTTCGGTCATACCGATGCGGTTTTTCGCGACTTAGCTGGAATGCAGGAAGCCGAACTGATAGGTCTGGCTCCGGCGTATCAGGGTGAAGACATTTCGAAAGTCCTGCGACTTCAGCCGGCTGTCGGGAAGAAGGTCTATGACGACCATAAACAGTTGCTTAAGGAACTAAAACCTGATGTGGCGATAATCAGCACGAGACTTGACCTTATACCACTGCTGATAATGGATGCCGCCGATGCGGGTTGTCATGTAATATCTGAAAAACCGCTTGCTCTTGATTTGTCAATGCTTGAAAAAGTCCGTAAAACGGTGGAGCGGAATAAAATTAATCTCATGGCTATGCTGACGATGCGCAGCGACCCTCAATTTGTGGCTGCCAAGCAGGTTTATGATAGCGGCGCCGTTGGCGAGGCAGTTATAGTCAACGCCCGGAAGAGCTATAAATGGGGGACAAGACCAGACTGGTTTGGCGACAAAGACAAATACGGCGGCACAATAGGGTGGGTCGGCATACACGCATTTGATGATATCAACTATATTACCGGTTTGGGTTTTACAAAAGTGGCCGCGATGCAAAGTAATTTTGCACATAGCGAACGGCCTGCCTGTGAAGATAATTGTGCTCTTGTGGCGGAACTTGGCAACGGCGGACACGCTACGATAAGTGTTGATTATTGCCGACCGGAAAATGCCGGGACTCACGGGGATGACTGGATAAGAATCGTCGGGACAAAGGGAGTGCTCGAGGCAAGCGGCTCTAAAAAGGAATGTTCTGTTATCAGTAACAATAAAGGCAGTTTTCAGCATCCTCTGCCCGACGGAAAAGACAAGATTTTCAGCAGATTTCTTTTGAATATTCTTGACGGCAAAAGCAATGACGGAATAAAACATATATCTTTTATGCTTACAAAAGTATGCCTGATTGCCCGCGAGGCCGCCCAAAAGAATAAGGTTTTGGATATAGAATAAAACGGAGCAATCGATGATTAAGTTGGCGATGGTAGGTGCAGGCGGATACGCTTATGAATTGATTAAGCGGATACAGGACTTGCCCGACAAAATAGAGCTTGTGGCTGTGACGAGCAATCCGACAAGGAATTCGTCAGGCAGGTCGTTTTGTCTCAGCAAAGGCATTCCGATTTATGATGATGTCGACAAAATGATTGATAATGTCAAGGGGCGGGCGGATATAATTTTTATTCCGTCGCCGATTCACACGCATTTTAATCTGACCAGGAAATGTATGCATGCCGGCTTTGATGTTTTTTTGGAAAAGCCTCCTGTTGCTACTATACAGGACCTCGATGAGTTGACGAAATATGTGTCCAAGCGAGACAGAAAAGTGCCTGTAGCGTTTCAATATCTCTATTCGTCGATTATGCAGCAATTGAAAAAGCGTATTGTGGAAGGGCGCTACGGCGGGGTAAAACGAATAAGAGGCATGGCCGGCTGGCCGAGATTCGATACGTATTATAATCGTACCGAGTGGGCGGGTAAGCTTCGTATAGACGGCCAGTGGGTTCTTGACGGGACGATTAATAATCCTCTTGCTCACATGTTGAGTGACGAATTGTATCTTGCTTCTATGAAGCCCGGCGCAATGGCAGAGCCTGTAAGTGTCCAGGCGGAATTGTATCATGGCCATGATATTGAGAGCGAAGATACCAGCAGTTTAAGGATCATGACCGATAAAGGTGTTGAGATACTGTTTAATGCTTCGCTTTGTTCCAATGCGAAAATGGACCCATCCGTTATTATTGAGACTGAAAAAGCCACGATTGAGTATATTGGTTTCAGTAAGGCGAAGATAACGCATGAAAACGGCAGTATTGACACTATTGATGACGAGAGTGACAAGCGTATCAATATGCTTGCGAAAATGAGTGAGCATTATGAAAACGGGTTATCCTATCCCGTGAGTCTTGAGACTTGCAGGCCTTTCACGCTGGTTGTAAATGGAGCATTTGAATCGTGTGGATACCCCCATCCAATTGACAAGAAATATCTGAGTAATCACGAGCAAAGCGACCTTATGGGTGATAAAGTTAAAACAGTCATCAAGGGTATTGACCACGTTTTAAATGCTGCTCATGAAAACGGCAAACTGTTTTCTGAAGTTGGCGCAGCATGGGCAAAAAAGTCCAATACATTTGATTTGAGGGGCTATAAACAATTCCCCACCCCTGCTCGGTTTGAATCTGAAATAAGAATTGTTACCCATAAGCTTCCTAACAAAAGTGAGTGTAAAGGTAGTAACAAGAGCTCGCTGCGGAAACAATGATGGCGGTAAGCATACCGGCATTCCAGATAACAGCTTTTACTCCCTTTGGTTTGTTTTCTCCGAGATATTTTTTACTGTTATTGAGGATAAAGAAGGCCGCATAAGAGACAGGCAGCAGAAGGCCGCAAATTGCTGTGGTGGGGACGGCTATCCATGGTCCCATGCGATTCCAGAATAACACACCGACAACAGCCGGGGCCGGAATCAGACATGCAAGTTTGTGGTGCCACCCGCCGGGTTCAAGGCCGAATGCCTCACAAGCCGCAAAGCCACAGACGAGCATTTGCATAGTGATAGTACTCAGAACCATCCCCAGAATTCCGAGACTAAAGACGATGCGGGAGAAGAAAGTCCCGAGACCGGCTGCCTCGAGCATCACAGCGGCCTTTGCAGGAGAGAGCATAGTCGAACCTGAAGTAAGCAATTCGGGGTCATAAATGGTGCAGCCGGTGGCTATAATCATTAAAGCCGTTGCGATACAGTACGGAAAGAACATACCGGTAATTAAATCAAATCTCGACAAGGCTCGATGCTCCTTGCTCCAGCCACGCGCCAGCAGCGTGTATGGAAAGAGGAATGTCATGTTAATGCCGATTGCGGCCCCGAATCCTGCCATAACCACGGAAACCTCGCGTGGGTCTGTGGGAATATGTAACGGCAAAAATCCCTTTAATACCTTACTCCATTCGATGCGATGATCGAGACTTCCGCGCAATACCACCAAAGCAAAAGCTATTACAATCATCCAGACCATCACTTTTAATGTGCGCTCATAGATTCTGACTCCCTTGTGCCCGCTGCTGTACTGCCAGGTTATGGTGATTGATATAGCCAGAAACAGACTACCGAGGCAAACCATAAGTAAGTTCTGCTGGCTGGAGGAAGGTTGCCAGCCTGTGACAACTTTGATTATATCCTCACTCATTCCACCGGCTAATGCATATTGGGGCAAATGCCAGATGACCGTGGACAAGAGGGTTATTATTACCCATGCCCAGGCGAGAGCCGGATGAACGAATTCTCTGATGGCGTGAAAGGGTCTGGCGCCAGTTGACAGGGTCTGATATGAAATAGCCGAGAGCATGATAACACCCAGCAGCATCGCAAGCGGTTGGACCCAGAGTAACTTATACTGGAGCATGGCTCCTGCGAAGAGAGAAGCCATGGCGCTTCCTCCTCCGAGTGTCATTGCACTTTGCATCCAGCCGGGTCCGGTCATTCGAAAGTATCCTCGCCAACGCTTAAAAAAACTTTTTTGTTCCAGGGCACTTAATTCAGCCTTTTCTTTTGCAATGGCCTGGGGGGCGGAGGCAATAAAGGTACGTAAGCCTTGCGCGAGGGTTGTATGAGAGTGTTGGTTGTTACCGTTCATTTTTGATGTCATGATTTACAGCGTAGTTTAACGAGTAAAGGTAAATTATTCAACAGACTGAACAGTAGGATATATAATCCTATTTTTCTTTAATATTTTCTTTAAAATGCATTCCTGACCGGTTAACGAGGCTGGATTTTAACTGTTCGGGGCAATTCGGCCGCAGTGTGCGCAAAGCGTGTCGAAACTATAAACCATATTTGAAAGAGCAAGAATGAGTAGGTATATTGTCATCTTTGGCCTGCGAGCAATTTCTAGTCCACCTTTTATGCGGATTTAAAGATTAATATGGCTGTTTCCCTGTGCCAATTTGAGAGATTTGGCTTTACTCTCGGGGCCTGATACTGTAATATATATGTATTGTCCTTATGAAGGATGGGGGCAGCAATCAGAGTAAAACCGCCAGTGTATCAGTTCGTC
The DNA here is from genome assembly GCA_964387605.1 of uncultured Pirellulales bacterium. Lineage (GTDB taxonomy): Bacteria > Planctomycetota > Phycisphaerae > Sedimentisphaerales > Anaerobacaceae > Fen-1362. The sequence continues at coordinate 26,553 of CAYLYB010000017.1, forward strand.
TCTGGCAGGTGTCGGTGAAGGGATTGCCGGCGCGTAATGTATTTGCGGAATGGGTGCTCCAGCAGCACTCGATTAGGAGAGAAGAATTATGCGCAACAGAAAAATTTCCACGGTTTTGGTCCTTTTGGTTATTTTTTTGGTCTGCCGGGGGCATTTAGTTAAGGCCGGGCCGGGGCCGACCGTTGAAAGCGGCAACGTAGCTACCGCGACGGGCGACCAATCCGGCGGCATCGCAAGCGGAGTCGATTTTGTGTCCCCGCCTATCACAACGCTCTATATAGATTCCCTTTCGGGGGCCATTCAACCGGTTACCGGCCAGGCAGGCATCTCGTTTGTCAACACCGGCGGTTCGAGCGTGAGTATCAATAGCGGAACAAGCCAGGCCGGCGTTGTAATTAATACGCAGGGTAATGACGCCTCGGGTATTGTGGCGCTGAGCGAGGGCGCCCCGGCGGGTTACGAGTGGCTTGCCGGTCTTGGCGTATGGACCCCATCGGGCACGGCCGGCAGCGGCGGGCCTGTGCAGGTTGATAGTTACAGTAATATTACGACCACCGGCGACAATTCTTACGGTATCTTTGCTCAGAACAAAATAGGCGTTTACAGTCCTTTGTCGATTACCACGTTGTCGGATTTCTCTGTTGCTGACGTTGACTTCTCGCTGGTATCGGTTGGCGGTTCGGGAAGTAATATAGGCATGGAAGTTGCCGGAGATAACGGGGGATTTTTCACTCTTAATTCCACAGGGACATGGGATTTCAACTCCGTCGGTCTGGCTGATACGCTTCAGACGGGCGAATCCATTGTGACTAAGGTTGATTATCAGGTTCAGATAACACATATTCCGTCAACCAGCCCATATGGCAGTCAGTTTTCGGATGGTTCCATTGCCCTTCGAGTGACCAAGACCGGCGATGGTTCGCTCGAAATTGTGCCTGCGATATATTTCGAGCAGTATGACACGTTCAGCGACCCGACCAGTACAGGTTCGCTTTGGCCTGACCTGCAGAATTACGTTGACGGTTTACTGGCTGATATGGGCGTTGCCGGCGCCGGGGAGAGTATTTTAGTCACCAATAACGGAACAATTACGACAAGCGGCGCAAATTCTCACGGTATCCTGGCCCAGACCGAAGGAGGGCAGGGCTCCTCCGGTTCGAGCGGCACCTTCTGGGACGCCGGTAAAATACCTACGCCGGGCGGCCCCGGTTCAAACGGCGGAACTGTGACTGTGGTAAATGATGGGAAAATTACGACCACGGGAGATTCCTCTGCTGGTGTCGTGGTATATAGTCAGGGAGGTGACGGAGGCAAGGGCGGCAACGGAGGGCCGTGGAGGTATGCCGCGCGAGGCGGCACGGGAGGCACAGGCGGTGAGGTTATGGTCCGGGGCAGCGGAGATATATACACATCCGGTGAGTATTCCAGTGGTATCCTCGCGACCAGCGAAGGCGGCGTCGGCGGTACCGGCGGCAGCGGCGAGTGGACGACGGGCGGAGGTAACGGCGGTTTCGGC
>CAYLYB010000018.1:0-27768 GCA_964387605.1 uncultured Pirellulales bacterium
GAGTATTATCGAGTGCTTCTAAAGGGGCATTCGGCGGTTATGGAATTGCTGCCGATTAATCCTCGCCAGATGGCATTGTCTATCGAGCGGTCCGCAACGTTGACAACCGTGTCACAGTTGATGTCGCAATCCTCTAAAGTATACGGCTCCGCTACTCCTGTTCGCCAGAACACGTTAATAATCGAGCGGTCCGCACCGTTGACTACCGTGTCATTATTCGCATCACCCAATAAAGCGATGCCGAACTCTTTTTGGACCGTTCCGTAGTTGCCGTAGTCATCGCCGACAACCGTTACTTTGACCTTGAAGGTTTGTCCCGAGTCGGATATACCGCCCGCTATATCGCAGCCCGGAGCGGCGAATGTCCAGCTTGTGTCGTTTGTGCCTCCTCCGGATACCGTAGCCGGCTCGACGCTCACATCGCCCGGCAGTTCGATTTCCCATTGGTATGTGTAACTGCCGTTGCCCTGCGGGTCGTCGATTTGCGTTATATTAGCCGTTATAGTTGAGTTAGTTTGTCCCGGCAGTGACTGATACATCCACAAACCGCTCAACCCAACCTCAACAGTAATATTTTCCATTATCTCCGTAGTAAACGACCAGCACTCGCCCGGAACAGCCGGCCCGGGAATATCCCCACATATATTTTTCGTAACCACCTGCCAGTAGTAGGTTATTCCGGACCGCAGCAAGCCATCAGGTGTACAGGGGTCATAAGGTTCGCAGGTAGGTGTATCTATATCACTACAAATAAGCGCCTCAGGCGGGCAAACGACATCGAAATAAACATCGTATTTCACCCATGGTAACGCGTTTGCGAATTCGGTGGTACGTGTTATTTCTTCCCAGCCGGGGCATCCCGAATCCGGGCAGACATTCGAGCGGTCGCAGTTATATACCACGTCATACTCAAAATCTTCATTACCCCTGACCAAAATACCTTCTACTTCAAGCGTGCTTGCGTTAAAGACCGCGGAGCCGGAGTTGCCAATATACGTATCCGTATTGGCTCTAAAGTAAGGTAATGCGGGGTTGTTGTCGCGGACCGTCGCGCCGCCAGCATATTTTCTCGGCAGGCCCATAGGATGGCCGATTACCATAAGCGGCTGGTTTGTGGATACCAAACCGGAGGTCCTGAATGTAACCGGCTTGTGGCCCGTCACCGGTCGGTCCAGGCGGACCAGGGCCCAATCGGTCGTATCAGAGTACAATGAGTCGATAACTTCAGTACTATAATATATCTCTGATTCGTCGATTGTAAGAACAGGTGTCGTTGAATTCAGCATTACGAAACCAAACACGAATACCATGTCGTCACAGCAAAAGTCCACACAATGTCCTGCAGTAGCGATGATATCAGGGGCCACGAGAAAACCAGAGCAGTGAGCAGGATTCGGCTGGTTACGGAATGGCTCATCGGAACACAACTGGATACCGTAAGAGTTTAAATAATATTGAGCAAAAGTTTCTGTGGGCAGTGAAAAAGTGCCGTTGCCATTATCGGTTAGGTCTAAGCTGTGTAAAATAGCAACCGTCGAGTCACCTATCTCGAGGATGTCAGGGTTGCTTATTTGATACTCGTCATTTCTGTCATCGTTTCCGTAAATGAGCTTCGATATTATGGGTGATTCGCTTAATGAATCTTTTGTACTCGATGCGCTCAGTATTTGGTCACCAGCGTCGTTCCATAAAAGCATTGCTTCGAGTCCCACATCTGTTTCGCCGGGTAATGGGCTGGGACTATACGGCTCGACAGGCAGCGGACAGCCTTCAGAGGTAACAATAAGCTGATAAGCCCCGAATTCACCATTATAACCGGCCACTCGGATAAGGTAAGTCTGGCCACCGGTTAATCTCATAGTGATTTTAGACTGATATTGATTATCGCAATCATCATTGCAGACCAGCTCCATGCCGCCGCACTCGTCGAATATCACCAGCGTAGTGTCAAACGAGCTGCCCATAAGACTGACCGTATAGGTACCGGTGTCAACAGGTGTGAAGTAATGCCAAACATCGATAGTGTCATTACTGCCGCAATAGCTCGTATATGTACCCGTAGCCAGACTCGTATTGCCTGAATAGGGGGTATCCAGCGTAACCTCTGTTGCATCAATACAATTATCGTTTTCAAGAACGGCCCCGCCTCCTGTTACAAGTAGAATATAATTGCCTGTATCGCCATTATAACCGGCAACACGGATAAAATATTCGTGTCCTGCCGTTAGCTCAATATCAATTTCTGATTGTAAATCGCATTCGTCGTCATTGCAGGCCAGTTCCGCAGCGCCGCAATCATAAAACACAGCCAGAGTCGTATCAAACGAGCTTCCGCAGAGACTTATTGTATACGAGCTGGTACTAAGGGGTGTAAATGAATGCCATACGTCGGCCGAGTCACTATCACCACAAGTGGTTATGTCAGTTCCTGTGGCGCCAACCGTAGAGCCGATGTATGGCACATCTTCTGTCACGGGTATGGCATCGAGGCACTCATCGTTAGGTAATGGTTCTCCGCCTTCGTAGTATACTTTTATCCACCAGTAGTCGATATAGCCATCGTCGTAGCACTCGAATTGGTCCAGTGCCCATAGCGCCCACAATTGATTAACCTTTTCACCGTAGCAAGCTGCAATTCCGGTGATAGTCCTGCTGAGGTAGGTTGCGCCGTTGAATTCGTCTTCAAATAAACGCTGTTCGCAGTTCATATTCTGGTTTGTGACATCAACCACGAGGTCACCGACGTAGTCGTGTAAAATCTCGAAGTGTACATCCATTGAAGTTACTTCAGCGTCATCCGGTGCGCAGCTAATCAAAATCACACTGTAAGCCCATTCTGCCGGGCAATCCGGAATAGATACGTTTGAAGAGTTTTCACCATAACAATAAGCTGCCCGGCTGTCATCGGATTTGGTTTCTTTATCATCAGCCGGTTTCGCATCTTCAACCAGGATAAATTTTCTTAGTATTCGAACGTCTGCGCCTTCGCTGATGAGCTTTGTAACCCGCCTGGCGGGCAATTGCAGGACAACCCTAAGGGGCTTTTTAAGCAATTTAGGAGTGCTTTCCGGAGCGAGGGGAAGACTTTTCAGATAGTCGAGAGTAAACTGATTTTCAATGACAACTTCTACTTCGACGAATTGCCTGTTGTTGGGCCTTGCCATTTCTCGGCGAGGGCTGTTCAACTCTGCTTCTTTGGGAAGGTGAACGGGACCTGCTTTGCTGGGTGCCAATTCAGGGCTTTGCTCACGGACTGTGTTCTTATTCCGTTTGATAATACTATTTTTATGCGCATTGTTCTGGATGGCGTTTGTTTTATTAAAAGCAGAAGAGTCAAATGAGAACAGGACAAAAATAACCAGAGCCGGCAAAAAAACGGTTTTAGTAAATAGATTACGCGAATACATAAGTATTCCTCCTCTCTTTTCCCGTGACTCCATATAGCGGGAAGACTCAAAATAAACTTGGGCCGTAACACCCAATGGCAACAGTTAACTCAATTATATAGAATTAGAGCACTTACGTCAAGCAAATTATCGGACGTTTATGGTGCTGTTTCAATGTAAACCAAAGGTTATGACTCCAGCTCGAAATCAATAGCGATTCCGAACCGCTTCAGGACACATCTTTTTGAAGTTTGTATTCGACAGAGTCCACCAGTGCCTGCCAGCTTGCTTCAATGATGTTTTCAGATACGCCTACTGTGCCCCATATATCTGTTTTATCGCGAGATTCGATAATTACCCGGACACGGGCGCCTGTGCCTGCCCTGGCGTTAACGACACGAACCTTGTAATCTATCAGGTGCATATCTTTGATGCTTGGATATATGGTCTCCAGCGATTTTCGCAAAGCGGCATCGAGAGCGTTAACCGGGCCGTCACCTTCGCCCGCAACGTGCTCGATTCTGTCGCCGACTTTCAGCTTGACGGTTGCTTCGGTTACAAGCTCGCCGTTCTTGCGCTTTTCAACACTCGTGCTGTATCGTATGAGTTCGAATGCCTGCTTGTATGTCCCCATAATCTTCCGGACGAGCAAATCGAAGCTGGCGTTGGCAGCTTCGAACTGGTAGCCCTCATTTTCGAGTTCCTGGACCCTTGTTAGTATCTTTTTTGCGAGATTTTTGTCTTCGGCGATTTTTGCCTTTTCAAGTTCAGCAAGGATATTGGATTTACCGCTTAGTTCGCTGATAAGGAATCTCCGTTCGTTACCCACCAGTGCGGGGTCGATATGCTCGTATGTCCTTTTGCTTTTTCGCAAAGCGTCAACGTGCAGGCCCGCCTTATGAGCGAACGCGCTTTCCCCGACATAAGGCATATTCATCACAGGAGTGAGATTGCATATCTCGAATACGAAGCGTGAGGTTTCGGTGAGCGTTTTAATCTTTTCAGGATTTAGTACATCGAAGCCCATTTTCAGTGCCAGATTCGGGATAACGGTGCATAAGTTAGCGTTGCCGCATCGCTCGCCAAGTCCGTTGATGGTTCCCTGGACGTGACGAGCGCCAGCGTGGACCGCTGCGATGGTACTCGCGTTTGCGCAATCACAATCGTTATGAGTATGGATACCGATGGTTAAAGGCCGTAATTTATTACAGACGACTTTCGTGATTTCGAAGATTTCGTTGGGCAACGTTCCACCGTTAGTGTCGCACAGCACGATTGCATCTGCCCCTGCTTCGGCTATGGCCTGCAATACCTTGGTGGCATACTCGGTATTTTTTTTGAATCCGTCAAAAAAGTGTTCTGCGTCAAAGATTATCTCCAGCCCGTGCTTTTTCAGAAACTCTACCGAATTTGCGCACATCGCTATGTTATCATCGAGTGAACAGTTAAGAACGCTTGTAACATGCAGGTCCCATGTTTTGCCGACAAGTGTGGCGGCTGGTGCCTTGCAGGAGAGTATCGCGTTGATAGATACGTCCTCATCTACTTTGGTATCGGCTCTGTGTGTGCTGCCGAAAGCGACGATTTTGCAATTTTTCATATTCAGCTTAATTGCCTCGGCGAAGAACTGTGTTTCTTTTGGCCCGGATGCCGGATATCCGCCCTCGACGTAGTCGATGCCGAGCTCGTCCAAACGCCTGGCGATTGCGAGTTTATCCTCGAGAGAAAAGCTGACTCCCTCGGTCTGCATTCCGTCTCGCAGGGTAGTGTCGTAGATTTTGATTTTTTCCATAAAAAAGCCCTATCTTTGCCGTTGGCCGTAACGATACTTATGGTTTTGAAAATAAAGCGTCTTTTCAAGAATAACGTATTTTAGCCAGTCGCTTTGGTCATGTAAAGGGCAATGCCCAAAGTCCTTATACTGCGGCTTAACAGGGCAGTTGGGGGAGGGGAGGGGTAAAAAGAAGCCTTTTGGCTGTAAGCTTGTTCGAATGCTCTGTACATGTTTATGGCTGAGAAAAATTCTATAGAAGCTATTGCTTTGATATTTATAAATTGTTACAATTAAATCTTTGTGTAGTTGCTGAAATCTAACATGTTTTTATGGTGGTGGAAATGTTATTGTCACAAATTTTGCAGCTGAGTTGTGTAAAGGTGCCTCTTGAGGGCAAGGACAAAAAATCAGTTATCACCGAATTGGTTAATTCGCTTGAGGAGAACAAGCTTCTTTTAAATAAAGACGTTGCTTTGCAGGCGGTTCTGACGCGTGAACAGACAAAAAGCACAGGCATCGGTTCCGGGATAGCGATTCCACACGGCAAATGCAACGCCGTCAAAGAGCTGATTATGGCGATTGGCATCACCGGTGAGCCGATTGATTTTGAAAGCGTTGATGGAAAGCCGGTGGGTATTATAATCCTGCTTGTTTCACCTGCCGACCAGACCGGACCTCATATTCAGGCCCTTGCGAAAATAAGCCGATTGATGCTCGATGAGGAGTTCAGGAATAAGATTCAAAATGTGGATTCTGCTGAAGAACTCTATGAGTTATTAAGCAGCAAAGAAAATGAATAATCCCTCATTGGGTCGATAATTAAGCAATGTTGTTACGTTTTACACTCTTCAAGCTTTTCCACGTGTGATTCCCACAGAATCAGCCCAAACTCATAAGGATTGAGTATATCGGGATGTTTTGGTACGACGCGAACAGCTACGCCTCTTCGTCCAGAGGTATCGCAGGGGGTAAATCCACAGAACCAGTGCTCGTTATTATTTCCGGATGCACTTTTGTGTTCCATTTTTATCACTGCTCCGTCTATTATATTGCCCCGGGCGTCAAGCGGGCCGTGATAAAGCTCGACTGAGACATCTTCTATCGTGAGTCTGCCGAGCTTGATAAGAGCGTTGACCTTGAGTTCCGAACCGACTTTAAGCTGTGGATGTCCCGCATCAAGTGTGCCGGCACCTTCTCCATTACCCAGTTCGACATGAACGTCTTTGATTTCAAGTTCAGGCCATGCACTCCGTGTATTCGCCTTCCAGGCGGCAAGCTCTTTGGCTCTTTTCAGGTTATCAGTGCTCAAATAATTCCACCTCGATTGAGCGGGAAGATAACATCGTCGCGTATAATCCATTACCATTCTGGATGTATTGAATTGCGGTGTAATCCACCTCATCGATTTTCGCACCCTGTGTATCCAGGCGCGGGGCAGGTTATCGCTGGAGCGGGTATAGAATAACGGCAGGACTTCATTCTCGAGAACATTATAAATCGCCTGCGACTCGACCATATCCTGGTAACCGGCGTCGTCATAGATTTCACCTGCGCCGATGGCCCAGCCGCCGTCCGGCTTATATCCTTCGCACCACCAGCCATCCAGTGTGCTCATGTTTAATGCGCCGTTAATGGCTGCTTTCATACCACTGGTTCCGCTGGCCTCCCAGGGCCTGCGGGGATTGTTTAGCCACATGTCTACGCCTTGCACGAGCATTTTGGCGATATCGATGTCGTAGTCTTCGAGAAATATCAATCGGCGTCTCACGTCGAACTGTGTGGCGAAGTGCACGATTTCTCTTATGATTTCCTTGCCCTCGTTGTCTCTCGGGTGGGCCTTGCCTGCGAATATGAACTGAACGGGCCGTTTTGTGTCCGTCAGCAGTTTGGCAAGACGGTTCTGGTCCTTAAACAGCAGGTTTGCCCTTTTGTAACCGGCGAATCGCCTCGCGAAGCCGATTGTCAGCGCCTCGGGGTCCAGAACCTCTTCTGCCCGGTTAAGCTCGCTGTGATAAGTTCCTCTTCGTTCCATCTGTGCCTTAAGCTGCCTGCGGGAAAACGCTATCAGGCGTTCCTTGCAGCGCTGGTGGCAGCGCCAGAACTCCTCGTCGGATATCTGGTCGATATTACCCCACGTAGGGGAATCCGAACTTTCTTCTGCCCAGGTGGGACCAAGGTACCTTTCATACAGCCTGCTAATTTCCTCTGAGACCCAGCTCTTGATATGCACCCCGTTGGTAATTGATGATATTGGCACCTCATTGGTGGGAACCCGGGTCCACAGGCAGGACCACATATCGCGGGATACCTTGCCGTGAAGTTCGCTGACGCCGTTTATATGGCTGCAAAGCCGCATTGCAAGAATCGGCATTTTGAATGATTCACCCTCGTCCTCAGCCAGTATCCTTCCCATAGAAAGAAGTCTTTTGGTGTCTATCCCGAGTTTAGGCGCATAATCAGTGAAGTATTTATTCATAAGCTCGGTTGGAAATTCATCCACTCCTGCACGAACGGGTGTATGGACTGTAAATACGGTCCCTGCCTTTACTGCCTCCAGACCCTGGTCAAAGGTTACATTCAACTCTTTCATCATTTGTCGTATTCGTTCGAGTACGGAAAATGCGGTATGACCTTCGTTGAGATGGCACAGTGTCGGTTTTATACCCATTGCCTCAAGCGCTCTCATACCACCTATACCGAGCATAATCTCCTGACGAATCCGCATTTCTGTATCGCCGCCGTAAACAGTTGTGGTAATCATTCGGTCGGTAGCGGAATTTACCTGAAGGTTCGTATCCAGCAGGTACAACTGGGCTCGGCCAACTGAAGCGCACCATATCTGTGCGAATACCTCTCTGCCGGGATACTCCACGCTTATGTTAATTGGCTGACCTTCGTTGTTGCGGACCAGTTCGAGAGGCATATTATAAAAATCGTTCTCGACGTATACCTCCTGTTGCCAGCCGTCCACGTTGAGATACTGCCTGAAATATCCTTTTTGATATAGCAGGCCCACGCCTACTATTGGGATACCCAAATCAGATGCGCTCTTTAGGTGGTCACCCGCGAGTATGCCAAGTCCGCCGGCATAGATTGGCAGAGATTCGTGAATGCCGAACTCGGCGCTAAGATAAGCTATAGTAGGTTTTATTGAAGACGGGCAGATGGATTTAAACCACGTTGGCCCTTCGAGATATGAGGTAAGCTTTTCCGATGCCTTTCGAAGTTCTGCAAGGAATCCCTGGTTTTCAGCTAAGCTGTTAAGTCGCTCCTGAGAGACATTACCCAAAAGCTTTACCGGATTATGCCCGCATTTGTGCCACAAGTTGGTGTCAATCCGGGAGAACAAATCAGCCAGTTCGGGATCCCACGACCAAAACAGATTGCTGGCTATTACCTGGAGGTCTTTTAATGGCTCCGGCAGGGCCGGCAGAACTGTGTAATTGCGAATCTTGAGCATTTTTACCTCATCCCCGCGTAAGTCTTTTTATTTTAGGAACTAACAACAACATACAGGTATAGTTACACCCTCCTTTTAAATCGACAAAACCGCGGGCTGGCTTAACGGCAAAAATGCTTAAAAACGACGTTCAATTCTATACTTTCTACGTTTGTGAAGGTTTTGGGGATTGATGAAAAGGACCAATATTAAAAAAAAGGCCTGTTGCTACAGGCCTTTCCAATAGCAGGACTTTCCTCCGCAGATGCGGTAAGAAAGCGAATTGAATAAAACCCTCTATGTCCAGGTGGGTAATCGTTGCTTGTGTCCGAAAGTCCTAATATTGTCATAGGCGTTTTCGGGCTCTCAAGGCCTGATTCCCCTTAATTTGGGTTTATCGGTTTTTTCAAATATGGCTTTCTATACCAGCACCGCAGGGGTGCCTGCCATCTTTCTTTATAACAGATTCAATACAAAAAATCAAGCCAAAACCTGTTTTATTCGGACGTTTGCCGGCACTGCTTTTATCAAACATTTATTGTTGCTATAGCATTTATTCGGCTGTTGTTCGCATTTTTCTACACCGGAAATTCCGTGTAGCAGATAAACATTGTGCCCTCAGGCAATTGCTTCTTGCCGGCGGGGAATAATTGCTTATACTAACCATATAACCGCTCCGGATTCGGAGTTTAGAGGTCTCGGCCACAACACAATAATACCGTTTTTTTTGGCGACAAACAATGGCAGCTCTAAACACGGGAAACCTGCAGCAGGTCAGCCAAAAAACAAGACTTATCACTGTTTCAAATCGGCTGTCTGTAACAATCACCAAAGACTCTGAGGGTTTACACTTCCAGAACAGCGTTGGGGGGTTGGCAACAGGTTTGGCGTCATTGTCCGAAAGCTATGAGATTTGTAATGTCGGCTGGCCGGGTATTCCATCGGACCAATTGAATGACACTGAAAAGACACAAATAGCCAATGAACTGGGCGGGACCTGCTCTTGCCCGGTTTTCCTCTCCGGCCGGCAGCTCGAATCCTACTATGAAGGTTTTTCCAATAAAACGATTTGGCCGCTGTTTCACTATTTTCCCTTAAATACCGTTTATGAAGACCGTTACTGGCAGGCGTACAAGCAGGTAAATAATGAATTTTGCAAAAATATATTGGCTCTTGCAAGGCCCGACGATTGTATATGGGTACACGATTATCACCTGATGTTTTTGCCGAAGCTTTTGCGGGAGAAACTGCCGGAAGCGAGAATCGGCTTTTTCCTTCATATACCTTTTCCCTGTTTCGAGATATTCCGATTGTTACCCTGGCGAGAGGAGCTTCTCGAAGGCATTCTTGGCGCAGACCTCGTCGGTTTTCATACGTATGACTCCGTAACACACTTTCTCGTTAGCGCAGCCAGGATCGCCGGTGTCGAGCACTCGATGGGAACCATTACTCATGATAACCGCTTCGTGAAGGTCGATTCTTTCCCTATGGGCATTGATTACGAGAAGTATTCTCAGGCGCCTCAGGATAGTAAAGTTCAAAAATATGCCGCTGAGATACGCCAAAAGGTAGGGGACCGAAAAATTGTCATATCGATAGACCGCCTGGATTACACCAAGGGAATCATCGAACGGCTCGAGGCGTATGAAATGTTTCTCTCAAAAAATCCGCACTACAGGGGAAAGGTTACGCTGATATTATTGGCCGTTCCTTCACGTGCTCACGTCAATAGTTATATGCTATTGCGGGGACAGCTTGAACAGCTTATAGGCAGAATCAACGGCGAACATGGAACAATCGGATGGATACCCATCTGGTATCTGTATAGAGCGGTTCCCTTCGAACAGCTCATCGCACTTTATAGCGTTGCCGATGTTGCGCTTGTTACCCCGCTGCGGGATGGGATGAACCTGATAGCGAAGGAGTTCGTTGCTGCCCGCTCGGACGGCACTGGCGTTCTGGTCCTGAGCGAAATGGCCGGCGCCGCGTGCGAGCTTGGCGAGGCAATAATAGTAAACGCTCACGATAAACACGCCATTGTCAGGGCGCTGGACGAAGCCCTTGAAATGCCGCCCGAAGAGCAGATTGATCGCAACAGGTTGATGCAGCAGCGACTGTCACGATATACTGTCAAACGATGGGTGGCTGATTTTATCGGTACTCTATACAATGTAAAAAACATACAGCAGCAGCTTTCCGTAAAAAAACTGACCAGGATAAACAAAGCGGAACTTGTCAAACAGTACAGGAGCTGCAGGAAACGACTGCTGCTGCTGGATTACGACGGCACACTTGTCGGGTTTGTTACTCGGCCCGATAAAGCCCGGCCGGACGAAGAAATTATCGCAATTTTGAAAAAACTCGCTGCTGACAAGGCCAATGAAATCGTGGTAATAAGCGGCCGAGACAGGCGAACACTCGAACGATGGCTGCATGGACTGGGAGTGTGTCTTGTGGCCGAACACGGTGCCTGGTTCTCTCGACATGACGGCGAGTGGCAGGTCGCAGAACCCTTCAGAAGCGACTGGAAGCAGGTTGTTATGCCTATTCTCCAGCTTTACAGCGACAGAGCTCCCGGCTGTTTCGTCGAAGAAAAAGAATCCTCTCTCGTTTGGCATTACCGCCGGGCAAATCCGGAAATGGCCGACGTCAGAACAAAAGAATTGAAGGATGCAATCGCGAACCTTACTAAAAACCTCGGCGTAAGTGTTTATGAGGGCAATAAAATTGTCGAAGTAAAAAATGCGGGTATCAGCAAGGGGCGGATTACCGAAATGTGGCTCAAAACAGATACATTCGATTTTATCCTCGCAGCCGGCGACGATTATACTGATGAAGATATGTTTGCCGTCCTGCCCCCGCACGCATACTCGATAAAAATCGGCCTGAGTATCTCTAAAGCACGATTCAACGTGGATAGTGTTCGAGACCTCAGAGTCCTGCTGAAAGAATTCAGTAATCAAACTATCTGACTATCAATTGCAAAGGAGGCAACATGCTGACTCTCGAAAGTTTTCGAAGAATAGTGCCCGATGACGTTCTTGCCGGCATTTACGCAAGGGCAAGAGGACTCTACGGCAGGCACATCGTTCACGTCAATGCAACGTATCAGGGCGGAGGTGTCGCCGAAATTCTTTATTCACTCGTCTTGCTGATGAATGACGTCGGCATAGACACCGGCTGGAGAATACTCCACGGAAGCCAGGAATTTTTCGAGACCACCAAAAGTTTTCATAATGCCTTGCAGGGACAAAAATTGAACCTCTCAGCCGAGCAGAAACGACTCTATATGCAGGTCAATCAAAACTTCGCGAAATTCACCCATCTCGACCACGATTGCGTCATAATACACGACCCTCAGCCCCTCGCCCTTATAAGGTCTTACAAAAAACGCCAGCCCTGGATTTGGCGATGCCATATAGACCTGACGAAACCGCACTCGGAACTGTGGGATTGGCTCAAGGGTTTCATAATCAAATATGACCAGATGGTTGTCTCAAATGATATATACATCAAGAGGGAGCTTCCCATCGACCAGAGGATAATATTTCCAGCCATCAATCCCCTTACGCCCAAAAACCGCGATATCGTCCAGAAGACCGTTCTTGAGTGGATTAAGAAGGCAGGCATACCCACGGATAAACCGGTTATTACACAGGTATCGCGCCTTGACCCATGGAAGGACCCCGAAGGTGTGATAGATATGTTCGAGATTGTAAAAGAGAAGGTCGATTGCCGGCTTGTTCTCTGCTACAACGTCGCCACCGACGACCCCGAAAGCCTGACAATGTATCAAAAGGTAATAAAAAAAGCGGCCAAACTGACAAAAAATAAAGACGTTCTGTTTGTCGTCGGCAACAACGAATTTCTTGTCAATGCCATACAGAGATTTTCGTCCGTCGTTGTTCAAAAATCCATCAGGGAAGGTTTTTGCCTGGCCGTAACTGAGGCCCTTTGGAAGGGCACTCCGGTTGTCGGTTCCAACGTGGGTGGAATTCCCCTTCAAATCAAGGATGGCAAAAACGGATATCTCGTCGAGCCGACCGATGCCAGGGGATTCGCCGAGAAAGTCGTTCACATTCTCAAGCATCCCAAAGAGATGGAACGACTCGGTAAAAACGCCAGGGAAACCGTACGTCGAAATTTCCTGATTACACGCCAGCTCTCGGATTATCTCGATATGCTCAACGAAGTGATGGGCAGGTAACCAATTACGCAGTGCGTAGAACCGCGCCGACCGATGAGGCCAGCTCCGCTACGATTTGCTGCTCGAAACCATCCACGGCTTCGTGGGTGAGAGTCCCGTCGGCGTCCCTGAATACCAGCGAAAGCGTTACGCTCTTTTTGCCCTTTTCGATGCCCTTGCCTCTGAATATATCGACGAATTGAATCTCTTCAAGCTCGGCAGGGGCCTGCTTATTAACAGCCGAGGCGATGTCCGCCCAGACAACGTCCTCGTTTACCACCAATGACAGGTCCCGTTTTACGGCGGGGAACTTGGGTATAGGCCTGGTCTTGACTGGGCCGCCGCTAAAACCAAGTAATTGCTCCATGTCTAATTCCGCTCCGCAAATCGTTGCGTTTTTGAAATCGAACTTCGCCAATGTCTGCTCCGACAGCATCCCAATAAATCCGAGCGTCTTGCCGCCTGCGATGATTCTAGCCCCCGCCTGCGCCCAGCCGATTTCGCTCGGCTCGAATGTAACGCTCGCCTCTTGCGAGATGCTTTTTAACAATCCCTCGATTACTCCGCGTATGTTCCTGAAGTCACTGTCAGCTGCGATTGCCAGCCGGGTCTTTTCGACAGGCAGTTTATCCGCCTTGCCCGAGGGTATATATGTGTCAGCTATTTCGAATACCCTGCACGGGATATTGCCGACGTTATGATTGGTCTTAATAACTCCGAAAAGCGAGGGCAATATGCTCTCCCGGAGAAGACTCGTCCCTTTTCTGGTAATATCTTTAACCGCTAAGTGCTGCTTGTGTTCAGAATCCGCGAAAAGCTCGCCCGCCTCTTTATCGACGAAGCTGATTGTTACCGTCTCGTAAAATCCGCACCCGTTAAGATAGCCCGTTATGGCGTCGATGGTTTTCTGACGGGTATCGACCGGAGCAACCTCGATTGTTATAGCCTTCTCCGTCGGTATTTTGTCATAGCCGTGAACACGCGTGACTTCCTCGATTAAATCCGCCTCGCGATAAATGTCGCTTCGCCACGAGGGCACGGTGCAGAGTATTTTGTCCCCGTCTTGTTTTGGCTCGAAGCCGAGTTTCGCCAGAATCCTCATTACCTCTTTTTCCGGCACCTCGATACCCAATAATTTTTTCAGCCGGCCTAATCGAAGCGTCGCCTGTTTTGCCTTTGGTTTGCCGGGATATGCATCGACAACACCCTTCGCCGACTTGCCGCCCGCCGCGGCGATAATCAGTTGAGCAGTTCGTCGCGAGGCCCACTCGATATTTTCGATATCGACATACCTGCTGAATCGAAACGACGCCTCCGAAGGCAAAGCTAATTGTCGCGACGTGGTCCGAACACTCACCGGCTCGAAATATGCGTCCTCTAATAGTATCGTCGTAGTAGCATCGCCGACCTCCGTATCGAGTCCGCCCATAACGCCCGCTATCGCCACGGGCTTTTTGCCGTCGGCGATTATCAGCATATCGCTTTTCAATTCGCACTTCGAGCCGTCAATGCTGACGATTTGCTCGCCCGCCTTTGCCTTTCTGACTATTATTTTGCCGTCCGCGATTTTGGCATAATCGAATGCGTGTGGCGGCTGACCAGTCTCGAACATCGCGTAATTTGTCGCGTCCACAACGTTATTAACGCTTCGCATCCCGATGGCTTCGAGCCGGTTCTTCAGCCAGGCAGGTGTTGGCCCTATCTTTACGCCCTCGATGACCCGTGCAGTATATCGGCCGCAAAGCCCCGGCTCGGCAATCTCAACCGATGCTAACTCTGTCACCTGTTTTTGCGATTCCTCTAGCTTAACATCAGGCATCTTCAGCTCTTTACCCGTTGCCGCCGCAAGCTCACGCGCGATGCCAATCAAACCCAGGCAGTCGCCCCGGTTGCTCGTTATCTCAACGTCGATTACCGCGTCGTTGTCGAGGTATTCGATACCTTCGTATGGCAGACCGAGATTGCTTAAAATCTCAGCTACCTCTTCCGCCGAGTGCTCGGTTTCGATATATTCTTTCAGCCAGCTAAGCAGGACTTTCATAATCAATCACTTAAAAAAATATGAGAAGTTGCAGGATAGATTACCCAAAACCCGCGCCGCTTTCAATCCTTTTATCACTCGACGTTGACGAGTTTGCGTATCCCGTAATTTCTTGCGATTAGCATATCCGCCTGAAGCAGCTGATTCCTCGGTATGACTATCGTCGGATTATCGAACTCGAATTCCACCACGTCGTATTTCGAATCAGGGTTGAGCTTCTGCGCCTCGATAATATCGCCGATACAGCTTATCGCCATCCCGTTAAATTTGCTGACAACGATTTGACGAAGGTCCTTGTAACCGAGGTTAATCGGGGCGGGCAGCGTATAACTTAATATGACGATGTCCTTGCGTTCTTCACTTGGCTTAAATGCCATATTGCGGTAGTAATAAAGCAAATGCGGAGTAACTTTGCCCGCCCAGTCCTTGCCCCAGTTGTTCAGGTAGGGCCGGCTCAGCTTCTGAAATACGTACCCGCCGCTCACAACATATTCCGGCTGCAGGTCGTATTCATAATATGGCACAAGCATCTCACCAACGTCGAAATTCTTCGCCTCGACGCCAATCCTTTGCCGTCCGCCGTCTCGCCATATATCGAATTCAATTTCGTCGCCGATATTGTGCGAGATTATCAGATGGTGAAAAGACAATTCGTTGTAGGCCTTGTGCCTGAATCTGCCGCGTGCGTCTATCTTTTCCCCGTCGATGGCGAGAATAACATCACCCGCCTTAAGCGAATCGCTACCAGTCCCGATGCTGTATATGTCCGTTACCTGCACGCCGTCTTGCATATCCGCGGGCATCTTCAGGTATTTTCGCACCGCGGGGTCAAGCAGCTCTTCTGTGGAAAAACCGACAACCGCGACTCCCTGATAATCTTTACCCTTCTCTTTAACCCTCGCCAAAAAACTGTTTATGATAACAGATGGTATCAGCCCCGCTTCGCTGGTGCCGTTATTCCAGAAGGTGATTCCGATTAGCTTGGAACCGTCCCCGTATGGCTGACCGATTCCCGTCTCTTTCGATGTGTTTGTTACCACAAAATTCAAAAACTGTGTATATGAAGTCGGGCAGCCCAGCACTTCGGCCCGGTCGAGATACCCCTGCCCCGTATTGATTTGACCCGTTGAATCGAGCCAGTAATAATTCAGTTTCGCACCCCGCGTGAATTTCTCCGCGAACCTGACCGGTTTCAGGGGCTTTGTCATCGCGTTTATATCGAGTGCTACAATCGCAAGGTCAAGCTCATAATCGATTACTTTGATTTTGGCCGGTATGTATTCGTTTTGCCCGAATACCCTTGCCTTGATTAATTTCGCATCTATCAGGTTCCAGGCCGGCGTTATTACCTCATAATCACCGACGGCGCAGCCCACGCCTCTTTTCTGCCGAATTTCCGTATTACGCCATGGCTGTAACTGCTCATAGCCGTAAGATGATATTTCAAGGTAAACCAAAGATTTCTTCATTGATTCAATGGCCGAATCCCCGCCTGCCTGTGCTGCACCGGCTGCGAAAAGTATTAAAACAAACATGCGAATTAAAGCGGAGTTTCGGATATATCTGTTATTCATAGCTGGCCCTCCAGTCTGGCTTGTTGGGGAATATCGTATTTTTCTAAAATAATCTGCTGCCGTGCCTGAGCCGCCTTGGCGTCGATTATCAAAGGCCGGTCCATTCCCATAAACTTGATTTCATAAAAACCCTCGTCGGTTTTCTCGAAGGCCTGATAAATATCTTCAATCGCCCAAATTGGTTTTTCATTTATACTCTCCACCACCTGGCTCTTGAACTCACCTGCATAGGCGTTTATCTCATCGGGCATTATCTCGGAAAGCACCACGTATTCTTTTCGCTGTCTGTCGGTATTGAGCTGCATTGAATTGTGGAATAAATAACGAAGATAAAACGGTATGTCCGTGGGCCATTCGGGACCCCATGTTTCGAGATAATTACGCGTCGCCGGAACAAATACAAGTCCTCCGAAGCAAACGTATCTTGGTGCCGTATCGTATTGCCTGGCGAATTCGAATACAGGCCTGTTCAGCCCCACTGTTGCCGTCGCCGTAATACGCTCGCCGTCACGGTAAAAAACAAGCTCAGCCGTTTCGCCCGTCTGCTTGGTTTCGATTACTTCGGATAAATCGAGCCGCAACCCGTATATATTCACTCTTCCGTCGTTGTCGATATCGTATTCGTCAATTCTGACCAGCACGTCTCCCTCCTTGAGAAGCGTTTCTACTGAGCTGTTCATTGTAGTATCTATAATGACTACCCCTTCCTGCCCCGCCGGAACCTTGAGATAATCCCTGTAGCTGTCGCTGTGCAGGCCGGGGTATAGCATAACACCCAGTGTCCCGAACCCGTCGTATGTGCCGTCATCGATATCGGCCAAAAAGTGCCTTATCACCGTCGTCGGAATCATATACCCGATATTGTCCGCCTGCATTAGCCCCTGAAACGCCACGCCCACCACGTTGCCGTCCTGAACCACGGGCCCGCCGCTGTTGCCGGGATTAATCGCCGCGTCCGTTTGAATAACCAGATGCGCATCAGCCCCGGTATGAGCGTAATTGTCCATCTGTATCCGCGATACCACTCCTTCCGTCACCGAGATGTGCCTGCCGCCCATCGGGAAACCGTATGTCGAAACGGTCGTGTTGATGCTGGGCAGTCCTGCTAATTTCAGCGCGATTGTGTCGTCGAAGAAGCTTTCATCATCGACTGCCAATACGGCAAGGTCGCAGTCGTGACCGATAAACGCCACCCTCGCAGCAAATCGCTTCGCTACTCCGTCTTTTTGCAGTTCGAGATATTTGTTGTTGCTTACGTTGTGAGCGTTGGTTAGTACCCTCTTGCCCTGAGCGGATCTGTCCCGAGCACCGTCGAGGGAGTCGAATGGTCTGCCTTCGATAATAAAACCCGACCCGATTCCCTGGGCCATATTCCCCTGCTTCCACGGCGTGACGAAATCGAAATCCTGCCCCACGCTTCGAATCATCACTACCGATTTTTCAAAATCCCTAAACCCTGTCGCCATGCAATTGTTGTGCGGACCTGCTGTGTTCAGGGTGATTACGATGAAAAGCACGAATGTGCGGATGCCTCGGTTTTTCATTGCACTTTTCTCCGTCTGAGAATTGTTTCTTTGTTGAGTACATTATCGGCTTTGAAACAGCAGGGTGATACTACCGCGCGTGTTGAACAAACACAACAGTTTTACTGCGGTGCTGGTTGGTTTTGGTTTGCGTTACCGGGGGTAAGTTTATTTACGCCGATTGTGTACTGCCGCAACTGTGCCAAGGCCAAGCAG
The DNA here is from genome assembly GCA_964387605.1 of uncultured Pirellulales bacterium. Taxonomy (GTDB): domain Bacteria; phylum Planctomycetota; class Phycisphaerae; order Sedimentisphaerales; family Anaerobacaceae; genus Fen-1362. The sequence goes on from CAYLYB010000018.1 coordinate 18,140, forward strand.
CAGTATTGTTGCCGGTTCCGGAATCGGAGTGCCCGTTATCTCGAAATTATCAATCGCAAATCTGCCGTTGCCGTCGCCCTGTTCGAGGTCATAAAATCGTAACTGTAAAAATGATTGGTTCTCAACGCTGTTTGAAAGGGAGTAAGCAAAACCGTGGAATGAGCCGTCTGGAATGATGGCCTGATTATTCAGCATCTCGGACCATTCTGCGCCCTCGTCGAGGCGATAATCGAGGTCGAAAGAAGTTGTGCCCGGCTCCCAGGCCTTGTAATCGAACCTGATGCTTATACCTTGCCAACTGGTCGTATTGATGCTCACAATCCATTCAGCGTCTGGTCCCGAGGATACCGCGATATCCTCCCATGCCGCCGCTTGGCCCGATTCATGGAAGATTCCCATTATGTCGGTATAAGCTACGCCGTTTTTGCCGTCGGCGTCGATTTCGCCACCCATCAGCTCAAGTGTCGGTATCCCGATTACGTTTTCAGCCGTTACAGTTTCCGTATAACCACCGTCCGGCCCGAAATCCCATATCGCTAATTGTTCGACCGCTGCCGACGAATTGAAACTGATTCCGAATATCATAAGGGTTAAGCTTAATATTCTTTTCATCGTTATGGCCCTCAATTGCCTTTGGCTAATCCTCCGCGCATACAAAAACCCAGCCAGAACTACCCATTCTCTTCTCCGTTCTTGCTGGGTCGGACCAAAAAACAACTTTTCTTCCAATTTTGAAATATTATACCATAAGTTCTCTATCTTGTCAAGACACGTCTTGCCACGGTTAAAACACTCAAAAACCGGTTTTATTGGAAAATATGTTGACTCTTTTTTCCAGACACTGTTATAATCCCTCGATTTTTTGGCTTGTCCTCCGTAGCCCCGCAGGGGCGAAGGATGGAGCCTGAAAACCATAGTGAGGACGTATGCCGGATAATGTAAAAGATATTTTGAAAAAGAAACTGACTGCCGAACACTACAATCGGCTGGCTGCTCTCGATAATCCGAAGATGCACCGTTTTATCGTCGATGCAATAGAGCTTACCAATCCCGCCTCCGTCTATGTCTGCACCGATGACCCCGCCGATATAGATTACATCCGCGAGCTGGCCGTGAAAAACGGCGAGGAAATACCCCTCGATATGAAGGGCCACACCTGCCACTTCGACGGCTATAACGACCAGGGACGCGATACCTTCAGCACAAGATATCTGCTCCCGAAAGGTTCCACACTCGGCGAAAGTCTAAAATCCATTGAAAAAGAAACGGGCGTTAAGGAAGTGCGCGAATATCTGAAAAACTCGATGGCAGGCAGGCAAATGCTCATCTGCTTCTGGTGCCTCGGCCCAATCGGCTCCGAGTTTGCCATCCCCTGTGTACAGATTACCGATTCCCCATATGTTGCGCACAGCGAAAGTATTCTTTATCGCCCCGGCTATGAGCAGTTCAAAAAAATCGCGGGCAGTCCCGATTTTTTCAGGTTTTTACACTCCGAAGGCGAACTCGAAAATTCCGTCAGCAAACAGGTCGAAAAACGCCGCGTATATATCGACCTCGAAGAGGAAATGGTCTACAGCGTCAACACTCAATACGGCGGCAACACAATAGGCCTCAAAAAACTCGCCCTGCGACTCGCTATCCAGAAGGCCTCCGGACAGGGCTGGCTCGCTGAGCATATGTTTCTTATGGGTATCCACGGCCCCGATAAACGCGTCACATATTTCGCCGGTGCGTTCCCGTCTGCCTGCGGAAAAACCTCGACCTCGATGCTGTCAGGCCAGACCATCGTCGGCGACGACATCGCATACCTCAGAAAAAACAAAGGCCAAATGCACTGCGTTAACGTCGAAAAAGGCATATTCGGCATCATTCGCGACGTTAACGAAAAAGACGACCCTATCATTTACGAGGCCCTCAATAAGCCCATGGAGGTCATTTTCTCGAATGTCCTGCTCGATGAAAATAAAAAACCTTACTGGCTCGGAATGGGTCAGGATTTACCCAAAAAAGGAATCAATTACTCAGGCCAGTGGTTCGAAGGCAAAAAGGATGACAACGGAAACGAAATTACCGCTTCGCACAAAAACGCCCGCTATTGCCTCAGCATTCCCGACCTCGCAAATTGCGACCCGGCCCTTGATGACCCCGCCGGCGTTGTTGTCGGAGGTATAGTCTATGGCGGACGAGACAGCGATACATGGGCGCCTGTTGAGCAGGCCTTTAACTGGGCTGAAGGCATCATCCTCAAAGGCGCCGCGCTCGAATCGGAAACCACCGCCGCGACACTCGGCAAAGAGGGCGTCAGGGCATTTAACCTTATGTCGAATATCGATTTTGTTTCAATACCTCTCGGCAGGTACATTCAAAGCAACCTCGACTTTGCCAAAGGCATAAAAAAACCACCGCTCATTTTTTCTGTCAATTACTTCCTCAGGGGCAAAGACGGAAAATATCTTAATACTATGGCAGATAAGCTCGTCTGGATTCTCTGGGCACAGCTTCGTGTCAACGGTGACGTCAATGCAATAAAAACACCCACCGGCCTCATTCCGGTGTATGAAGATTTGCAAAAGCTTTTCAAAAAGCACCTCGATGTCAAATTTACTCGCGACGACTACATCGAGCAGTTCAGCACTCGTATTTCTCAGAATCTCGCTAAGCTCGACCGTGTCGAAAAGGTTTATAAAGATAAGGTTCCCGATACTCCTGAAATCCTTTTTGATACATTCAATGAAGCGCGGGCGCGTCTCAAGGCAGCATCCGAAAAATTCGGCGATTGTATTTCTCCTTTCGATTTGGCAACTGATAAATAGCCGCTATTCCTACCGGCTATTATAATTGCGATTTTTGGCTTGTGGGTAGGCCTAAATCCTCAATTCTGCTTGCAAGTCCTTAAGTGCCTGCAATAAAAGCAGTTATCGCCATAATTCGATATTCCTTTTGTAAAAGGCCCTCTCAAAAACCCCACTTCTGGCTTATAAAGACCGTTTTTGCCTAATCCAAAAAAACTAAGTAACGTCCCATAATTTGCTTGATTTTATCTGCATCGTTATATAAAATGGTAAATTAGAAGAAATGGGAGAGAGTACTCTGTTTACACCCAGGGTACTTCTCGCCAAAATCGCAGTTTTACAACTGTGCGGTGGCTTTGTAGCCGCACAATGGAGTTTGGGCGAAGGTGATGAGCGAAGGTTCACGGAAAGTACCCCACGGGGTTGAAGAAACGCGCTCTAAAAAAGGGCGACGGCAGGATTGTATGCAGCTTAGTCCCTTTTACAGCCGTACTCATTCTGTATTCATCGGAAATTCCTCTGCGTTTAATTCGATGCTCGAGGTCATAAAGGCCGTTGCAACTCGACAATGTCCCGTCATAGTCACCGGTGAAACGGGCGTCGGCAAGGAAATGGTCGCAAGGCAAATACACTCAGCCAGTAATCGCAGCGACCGAGTCTTTGTGCCCGTCGATTGCACCACCCTCACGGGCCAGTTATTCGAAAGCCAGTTATTCGGCCACATCAAAGGCGCTTTCACCACCGCCGTTGACAGCACGCTCGGCTTTTTCAGGGCTGCCGATGGCGGCACTGTCTTTCTCGATGAAATCAGCGAAATTCCGCTCGAACTGCAGGCAAAATTGCTCCGTGTCCTGCAGGAAAGGCGTGTTACTCCTCTCGGCTCTACTAAGTCATATCCTCTCGATGTCCGGGTCCTCTGCGCAACCTGCCGGGACCTACAGGAAATGGTCCATAATGGAGAATTCCGCCCCGACCTTTATTACCGCCTCGATGTCGTTCGTATCGAGGTGCCCCCCCTTCGTCATCGCAAAGAAGATATAATCCCCTTGGCCCAGTATTTCCTCCAGAATCAGGCCGCATTCTATAGCGAACCGATGAAGGTCTTCAGTGAGCAGGTGAAGCGTTTATTACTCAGCTATTCCTGGCCCGGAAACATCCGTGAGCTTGCAAACGCCGTCGAAAGGGCCTACGTCCTCACACAGGGCAGGGAAATTCTACCCGCCGTCCTGCCTTTTGAACTTATTGTCGCCGATTCTCCTTCGTATCCAAAAGACCAGCTTCCAACCCTCGACGAGGTCAAACGCAGGGTTATCTCAAAAACGCTCGAGTACACAAAAGGACGAAAAATCGCCGCCGCAAGAATTCTCGGCATCGAACGAAGACAGCTCAATCGAATGATGGAAAAATTGAATATCTCAATCCCCAACTCAAAAAACACCGGCAGCAAATAATCCGTCCTCCACTCTTTGTCCCCGGTTTTCTGTCATCTGTCCTTTGTCATTCCGAGCTTTACCCGCCACAGCTTGTCTGTCCTTCGTAGCACTTGCGAAAAAGCAAACGCAGGCGGAAATCTATTTAAACATCATCCCGCAGGGATACCACAATTCTTGTCCGCCATAGCTAAAAGCGACGGCGGATTGCATTTTTCTCTTTAATTTTTAATCTCTCTTCCCAACCTGCAGCTTGCCCCGTAACTCTATCAAACACAAATGCTTTTATTGTCTCTGACGGCGTATAGACTTGTTTTAGCGCATTTGCTGTTACTTTACACTCCATAACTTGTCGTTGTTATCCACGACGTCCCATTCCACACCAGCTCCAGATAATCATCTATATCGTCAAAGGTGAAGGTTTTGGGGTCGCTTATAACGTGATGGCTAACACTGAGAGTCATCGTGTTTGTCGCATTTGTCATTACGAATTTTTTTACTTGTCCGATCCGAAAACCGTCCGGTAGGGTTATCGTCTGACACGCCGTTGTCCCTGCAAGTTTTGTAAGTCCCCAGGTTTGACAATCGCTGGTAGTTGATTTGGTATCCTCATCTCCGCTATTGTCCTCGATTACGCAATCCACCATATTGGCTGATACAGGCATAACTACAGGTGTTGATACACAGTTCTTGAACCTGTTGCCGGTAATCATTAATCCGGTAATTATATTTGAGCATGAATTGATGGCATAATCCCCTTTTGTTCCGCCACAACCGTCAAATGTGTTGTTATTTATGTAAATCTCTGTCAGGTTGTTTCCTAATCTTATGGCGGCTTCGGTTGTACAGGTTCCCCAGTTAGCGAAATAACAATTCATAATCCAGACATTATCAACATTGCTGGCAATATCTATTGCCTTTGATTTTAGGTCTTGAAAATTGCAGTTGATAATCCATTGCTTGGGATAGTAAATGTATATTGCCGGATTTGTGCCTGAATTCCTCGCAAAATGACAATTTGTTATCCAGTTGCGGTCAAATTTTAGATAGATAAATCCACCGTAGCAGTCCTCAAAATCACAGGCATTTACCCAGCCGCCGTGATTGTATAATTGAAGGGCATAGTCGTTGCCGAACTCTGCAAACATACAATGCTCAATATAAGTATCTCCCTTGTTTTGTATTAATATGCCATATGTATCCGCCTGACTGGTATTGTTATCTCTGTTTCCATCAAACCATATATCTCTTATTTCACAACATGACCAATAACACGGTCTGCCGACATCAGTGTTAAAACCATGATTCATAAGCATTTTATTGACATTATCACCAAGTTTAAATACTGTTCCCGCTCCATAAAAAAAACCTCCTGGAGGCCAATATGATTGCATTCCAGAACCTTTTAGTGATACAGGCCTTAAATCATTACCAAAATTAAGGGTATCTCCCATAACAAAATGCCCGGCAGAAAACTTCAACACACCTCCTATGTGAGCTGGCAATGCCATATAAGCTGCTTCTATCTCCACCTCATCGTTTACTCCGCTACAAACATAGTCGGCTGCTCTCTTAACGCTGACAGGAGCATCACTGGCGGCAATCAAAAAAGCTGCCCCTCCTTTGCTCCCTCCGCCGCCCAAAGAGTAAAGCGCGTATGGCGCCGGCGTAATCGCCTGCCGGGGACTAAGCGGTGTATATCCGTTCGGATCATTCATATCCCCGGGTCGAACGCCAATCTCTAACCACCGCGCATCTCCATTAAATGTGTTAGCATCGTTGAAATCCAGTGCCGCCGTAAAGTAGCCGTCAATCACATTAACTTCAGGCAAGTTTACATCGCCACCTGTTTTGTTGCCGTCTTCCTTGCTGTCATAGAGCTTGAACTGAAAGTCATACAACCCTTCAGCCACATCGTTGTTGTCTGTCAACCGGCCCTGATAGGTAACCGCCGTTCCCAACGGCTCTGTCAGCCCAACGGGGCCAAAGCACAGAACAACTACAAAAAGCACTGTCAGGATGTTACAGATTCTGGTGTGGTTCATTTTTCTACCCTCTTAAAGTAGATTGTGTTTAATCAAATCAGAATGCGCGCACCGATTTTGCTCTATCGAATTGCGATGAAAATCTCTCCAAACCGGGCGCATTCTTACCTCCTCTTTGCCTTTTGCCCCCCGGCAAAGGCAATTATTATTATATTATTATACTCTTTTACTGTTGATAGTCAAGGCAAAATTTAACAAAATACCCCTGCTCAAACACCACACTTCTTAATTCGTTAAAAGGATAAAATTCTTAAGACACTCCATAAGTTTATATGCATATGCTTATATATTTTACCCCTCCAAACCAGCTTAGCTTTTCTACACTCGCCCTGTGTCATTCCGAGCGCAGTCGAGGAATCTGTTAAAAATAATATCCCGAAGGAATACCGCAAATCATCAATCATCATTCATCAATCATCAATAAATCTCTGTTCGCCTCCGGCGATTGTCCCATTTTGGTCACCCGCTGCCAAACTGGTCGATGCGACTTTTGTTTTTGAATCGCAACAACTTACAACAGAAAACGCCGTGCTTAGCCGACCATACAGGTCGCCATTGCCTTTTTTATGATTTTAGCCCGCCGCAAAAACCGCGCACATAACGTCTTTGCAATAAGCAACTTATAAAATTCTTTGCCCCCGCGACGAATCCTGGCACGCCATTCGCAATACTAATATGCAGTAACACACCTGATGATGAGTTGGCTTTGAAAATTGATTAGGGAATAAAATGATTGTTCTCGTACAAGCAACAGTTTTGACAGTTGGATTAAACGGCAGAAGTGAGGTCTTAAAAGAGCTGCCGATAAGGTTGGTAAAAATGCAGTCCGGTATTGAGGCTGCTCGTTCTTTGAAAAATGAAAAGGTGAATAGTGTTATCAGCAGGTGGGATTTGGATGATATGCCTGATGGCAGGTTCCTAAAAGCCCTCAGGGCGGCAAAACCATACATCCCCACGATTGCCTTCATCAGGTCTGGCAGTAAAGCTCAGGAAATTCGAGCCAGGTCTCTTGGCGTCTCTGCTGTCCTTGACGATGATGTGACCGACGATACTTTCAGGGATACGGTTGCGAATCTGCTCGGGCTCAAAGGCGACCTTGCTATAAGGGCGATTTCTCCTGTTGAGAACATTAAAGAGCTAATACGGGAAGAGTAAAGTTCGACGGCTTGTCTTGAACTGTATCTCGGCTGTCGATTTTACAAAGAGAGCACGCACGGATTATGCCGTGTTTATATATGCTCACGAGGAGTTTTCTCTCCCCCAAGCTGGGCTTCGTAGCCGTAGACTAAAAAAAATATAAAGCGAGGTGTACAAGCCCGGCAGAATATCACCATCCCCGCTGCTTCGTTTTTGTGAAGCAAAACGACGGGGGTGATTACGATAAAAAATCTACACATATTACTCTCTCTTCTTGGCTGGGTTTGACCGAAAAAACAGACCCAGCACGATACCAAACGCGGCTCGTTGAAGCCGCGATAACGGTAGAGAAAAAAAACTACTCATTCTCTCTCCCCTTCTTCGCTGGGTTTGACCGAAAAGACAGACCCAGCGCGATACCAAACGCGGCTCGTTGAAGCCGCGATAACGGTAGAGAAAAAAACTACTCATTCTCTCTCCCCTTCTTCGCTGGGTTTGGAGCACTCTTGACAACAAGCCCAGCACGATTGCAAACGCGGTATTAACGCGATAGCTATATTGCAAAAAAGTTTACTCTCTCCCCTTCTTCGCTGGGTTTGACCGAAAAAACAGACCCAGCGGCAAAAAAACACAAACCTCGAGTTTGTGATACGAATAAACCGGAGGGTTGTAGAAAGTGTTCTCTCTCCCTTTCTTCGCTGGGTGGGCTGGTTTCTGAAAAAATGAACTTGGCAAACCCAGCACGGCGAAATGCATAATCGCATGTTGTGATTGTGCTTAAGTATAAACAAGTGAAAGTCACCGGGCCGGGCAGGCTTTAAAACCTGCCCGGCCCAGCTTGTTTTATCATTGCCCGATTCTACGCCTCACCGGCCATGGCAGGCCGACTCGCTTACGAAAGATACCGATGCTAATTATCAATCATCAATAATCAATCAAAAGGGTGAGCCCCTTCTTTGCTGACGCTACTCCCATATGGGACGCCTCCTGTAGGGATGGCCAAGCCATATTGGCGGAAGGGCAGGCGGGATTATCGAAAGGCATCGAAGCTAATCATCAATCATCAATCATCAATAACCAATAAAAAGGGTGAGAGACGGGATTTGAACCCGCGACCCCCGGAACCACAATCCGGTGCTCTATCCAACTGAGCTACTCTCACCATCGCGATTGACCATTCTATATTGATTATCGGTTATTTGCAATTATGAATCTTTGACCCTTCTTATGCTCTGGGGCTCGACAGCCGCATATCCTGAAACTCCACCTGGCCGTGTTTTTTGCCTCTGCCGACGGAAAATTCGGCGCCGCATATTCCCCGAAAAGCTCTCTCGCCCTGGCATCATAAGCCCTCGCCGCCGCCTCCTCATCGTCGAAATAACCGATAAATATCCGCCTTTTGTCCTTCATTATCCTCGCCTGCCAACGGCCCTCGCTCTTCAGCCAGCTCACACCCTTATATATCGAGCTGTATTTGCCTCTCTGCTTGCGCTTGTTCCATACGTTCTGCTGGCTCGTTGCTGTTCGCATATTCGACCTGCGGTTATCTAATCCGTTATGATTTTTATGGTCGATGACCAGCCAGCTCGGCCCCTTCACTATCTCCCGATGCATTTTCACGTTCGTATGCCTCCCGCCGGCCCTCCCCGCGCGCACCGCGTAGTATCCGCTCTCGCTCCTCGCCGCAAACCAGTTATATTTACTTAGCCGTTCGTAATCCTCCGCATCAACAATCGTGTATTTCCCCTGCGTCAGCGCTATCCTCCTGAATGCGCAGCCGTAACGCACCCGCCGATAGACAAGCACAACTTTCACACCCAGCCGGTATACCCATTCCGGCACCTTGATTTTTACCTGTATTTCCCTCATTTTTCTTCCCACCTTTCTCATTTTTCTACTTTCCCTATGCTGTCATTCCGAGCGAAGTCGAGGAATCTGTTTTGTCATTCCCGCGAAGGAATGTCACCCCCGCGTAGGCGGGGGCGGGAATCCACCTGTAACCTGTAACCTGTAACCAGCAACCATCTTTTCTGCCTTCTGTCTTTTTCTCCTTTCTCTACTCTCTACTTTCTATTATCTACTTTCTCACGAAGCCCATTTGGCTTCGCGCGTCCCTCCCTGTCCCCGAGTGCCTGCTCCAATGGTCCCGCAGCAGGGGATACACCGTTCTTTTCTTTTTCGTGATACGCTTCACGCTTCACGAACCTCGCTGGAGGGACCAAAGG
>CAYLYB010000019.1:0-27733 GCA_964387605.1 uncultured Pirellulales bacterium
CAGTGATATGGTCTCAGCATCCTGTTTGATACTGTTCAGCATCTGATGTTCAAGAACAGGTTCGAGTGTTATCGCTGAAATTATTCCATTTTCGTCTTTGAGCCGGTCGGTAATAGTTCTGTTTAATGACTTACGCACCATTTCGGTAAGCACGGCGGTATTTTTGCTTTTATGCGCATATTCGGACAGAGTTTCGATTATTGTTGTCAACTCACGAATTGTAATCTGGTCTTTCAACAGGACCTTAAGGACTCGCTGCAGCAACCCGATTGAAACGGGACCATCCGCGGCAAGGACTTCCCCGACCAGAGACGGCTGCACCTTGCGGAGGCGGTCAACAAGAAGCTGAACATCTTCACGAGTGAGCAGCTCATGTGCGTGCCTTTTCAATGTCTCAGACAGATGCGTGATGAAAACCGATTCCGGGTCGATAACGGTGTACCCGTTAAGCTCGGCCCTTTCTTTTTCCTGCTGTTTAATCCACATCGCCGGCAGCCCGAAGACCGGCTCCAGGGTCTCGATGCCTTTTATTTTTGTCTGGACGGTCCCCGAATCCATCGCCAGCAGCATATCCGGCTCCAGCCGGCCCCTTGCTACGGGCATGTCCGACAGTCGAATTTCGTAGGCATTCGGCTCAAGGTTGATATTATCACGTAATCGGACAAGCGGAATAATAATACCCAGCTGCTGCGCGAATTTTCTCCTTACTGCACCGATGCGCTCAAAAATACCGCTTCCCTTTCGCGGGTCGACCATGGGAATCAGCCGCACACCTACCTGAACGGAGATTCGGTCAACATCAAGCAACTCTTCCACGGGAGTTTCGAGTGTCTTGCCTTTTTCGCCTGCGGGCTGCTGTTTTTTCTGCCCGCCCATCTCGTTCCTTGCCGCGACCCTGCCAAGCAAAGCGGTACTGGCGGCAAGCAGTAAAAACGGAATCTTCGGCAAACCCGGCACGATGGCCAGCCCCGCGATTATAAACGATGCGACAGACAAAGGCTCGCTGCCTTTGAGCAATTGCCTGCCAAGGTCCTCGCCGACGCTGTGTTGTGAAGATATTTTTGTTACGAGAAAACCCGAGCTTATGGCGATTATTACGGATGGTATCTGGTTGACCAGGCCGTCGCCGATGGAAAGAACGCAGTATGTTTTTATAGCAGCGGGTATGGCCAGGCCTCGTGAGTAACCTATCGCGATACCGCTGATAATATTTATCGCGGTAATGACGAGTCCTGCCTTTGCGTCGCCGCGGATAAACTTGCTGGCACCGTCCATTGCGCCGTGGAACTCACTTTCCTTTACAATCTTTGTTCTTCTCTCGTTGGCCTGTTGTTCGGTGATAAGCCCGGCGTTTAGGTCCGCATCGATTGCCATTTGTTTTCCAGGCATGGCGTCGAGGGTAAACCGCGCAGCCACCTCACTGATTCTTTCCGCGCCCTTGGTGATAACGATGAACTGGATAACGACCAGTATGAGGAAAAGTACTACGCCGACAACGAAGCTGCCGCCCGCAACGAAGTTGCCGAAGGTCTGGATGATTTTCCCGGCATTGGCATTCAGGAGTATGAGACGTGTTGAGGCAACATTCAAAGACAGGCGAAACAACGTAGTAAAAAGAAGAAGTGACGGAAAAGTGGACAGCTCCAGTGCCTCTTTTGCCGAGAGCGTTATTATAAGTATGGCTACTGAAAGGGAAATGCTGCAGGCCAGGAGCATATCCAGTATCTGCGTCGGCAAAGGTATTATTAACGTAGCCAGTATCGTAACCAGGCCGCCCGCGAGAATGATGTTGCTGGACGACATAGCCGTTTTATCACTCGCTGTATAAAGCTTTGATTTGACTGGTTCGGCCATTCTGTGGTTATATTCCTAAATTCAGATTCTTATTCGCATAATTGGCAACGCTGTTTAATTCGTTTACTTCTTCTCATCTGGTTTTGAGTCCCCGGCGCCGAGGACCTGTTTGATTTTCACCGCAAACCGCCCGTCAACCACGACTACGTTACCGGTAGCAAATTGGGCGTCCTTGAGGTAGAGGTCCATCGGCGTATCTACTGATTTGTCGAGCTTGATGACTGAGCCGGGGCCGAGATGCAAAAGACGACGAATGGACATTTGGGTCGAGCCGATGGTTACGGTCACGGGAACAGTCATATCAAGGAGTATATCAAGGCTGCCGCCGGCGCCGGTTGCACCGGTTTCGGCCGCTTCCGGGAAATCAGCAGACTGGGCCTTGGCCTTCGAATCAGCAGAGTTATCCTGGTCCTGCTTAACCTGTTCTTCCTCAGCTTGGGCTGTTTTAGGCATAAATCAAATTCCTTTAATCGGTAAATGATTCAAAATAAATCGTTTTACGCAGTTGTGAAAAATGCCTCGGTAACGGCCAATGCGTACTTGCCGGCCGATTTTGCGCATCGACCACGGAACAATATCCGGCCGGCCACATGAAGTTCGATCGGCTCATCTACCTTTTTGTCCAGCAACAATATGTCACCATCAGCAAGATTCAACATTTGTTCAACACTTACAGGTACACAGGCAAGCTGGGCAGAAATTGGAACTGAAATTTCTTCAATATGTTCCTGCATCGCCAGAGCGGTTTCTTTGGCTGAGATTGCGACTTCGGTCTGCGCGGATTCGCATACTACAGGAGCAAGTTTGTCACACAGAATAAGAATATGTGCCTCAGAATCGGCCTCGGAATCTTCCTTTTTAACCTGAAATGTTATCTGGCAAAATTCCTCGGAGCCCTTGAGTTGAAGCGGCAAAGTATTTGTCATGTTATCCGCGGCAGGATGGAAGCTGCATTTTTCATCGGCTCCTTTGATTGCCTCGACAATCAGTGAAGCGATATCAAACAAAAGAGACGACTCCAGGTCGGACAGCGGCCTGATTGATTTCTCTTTCGATTCTGTATCGCCCAGCAACTGGGTTGTCCAGACGATGGCAGTCTGTGGCGGTATGCTGACAAAACCACATGGAGTTTTCTGGCCCGTGCTGAAGGGGAGGTAATAATTACCGGGCCCCTGAGTCTGGCCGGCCGGCTCCTGACCGAGGAACTGACCGGCGAAATGTTCGCTGGTCGAAGTTATCTTCACCTCACAAATCTTCTGGCATAAAGCGCCGAACTTCTGAGCTATAAGTGCCGCCATTTTTGAAGTAAAAACCGCCAGCTTTTTCATCTGTTGATTATTGAAGAAATGCGGCTGATGCCAGTCATATTCAACAGATTCTATTTGCATACTGTCATCGCCGGCTTTGGAACCGATAGCGGCAAGAAGCTGCTGCAACTTCATTCTGCCCGGATTGTTATCCCTTGTCTGGGTCATTGAACCGCAAATTCCTTGATAAGAATACGCTTTATGAAGGGCTTGCTGTCAGGAAACAGCCGCTCGTTGAATAAATCACGAATGTCGGATTGTATTCTTTTTAGATTCCGGTCTCCTCTGGACGCCTCAACATTCAGCCCCGCAAGATATATAGTGAGTACATTTGTCAAAATCGGTTTTTTGCTTTCAATAAAAGCTGTCCCTTTGTCGGGAGTTATTTCTGCGCTCATCTCTAAAGTGAACGCGGCCCTGACATAGCGAGTGGCACGGGGCTCGTCGAGATTAGCTACTACCGGTTCCATATCGTAATACCAGACACTGGCCGAATCCGACTCTTCAGCCAGCAGGTCAGTTTCTCCGGCCTGCTCGGCGACTGTATTCTGATCCTGCGGCGGGGCAGGGGTCTCCGTGCTTGTTCTGTTGCCGGCGAAAAGCAATCCCAGACCAATCCCGGCTCCGCTTGAGACCAGGACCACCACTGCGATTATTACCCACGGGACGATTGAACCGCCCTTGTCTTTTTTGGCGGGAGCCTCATTTGTTTCTTCCTGAGGCGTTTCTTGCACATTCTCATCAGCCATTTTACTGCTCTTTTCAAATATCCAATAATTTCATATTTACCGTTATGCCGGCTGCAGACTTCCCTGCTGCCGGTACCGCCGAATCTTGTCGCGTAATGTTCTGTCGCTTATACCGAGCGATTTTGCCGCCCTGGTCTGATTGCCATTTGTCTGTTTAAGCGTTTCGAGGATGGCCTGACGCTCCAGTTTGGCAAGTGGCATCCCGGCTAAGTTGAAATCATCCTGAGACGTCGCCTCTGATTGCTGCCGGCCTGCATCCACAATCTCAGGCAGCGGCTGTAACTCATTGAATAACCAGGATACGTCGGCCAGCGAAAGGGTCTCACCGACACCGAGAATAAGCGAGGTCAAAATCACATTTCTTAGCTGACGAATGTTTCCGGGCCAGTGATATTTCGAGAAAAGTTCCATCATCGCCGGGTCAAGCCGTATTATTCGGCGCTGGTTTTGCCCGGCATATAAATTCACAAAGTGCCAGACCAAATCCTGAAGGTCCTCCTTTCGCTGCCTGAGAGGAGATACGACCAGACGAACTCCGCAAAGCCGATAGTAAAGGTCCTGGCGGAATCTACCTTCCTCGAGTTCTTTCGAAAGGTCCTTGTTTGTAGTGCTTATGATACGGACATCGGCCTTTATGTTTTCGCTTCCGCCCACGCGCTGGAAATCCTGCTGTTCAAGCACTCTCAGGAGTTTTGCCTGAAATCGCAGGGGTGTTTCGCTGATTTCATCGAGAAGCAGCGTCCCGCCGTGAGCTGCCTCAAAGCGGCCCTTGCGCTGGGCATAGGCCCCCGTGAACGCACCTTTCTCATGTCCGAACAATTCGCTTTCGAGCAGTGTTTCACTCAGTGCCGCGCAGTTTACTTTTACAAACGGCCCCTGCGCCCGTTTACTGTTGTAATGAACGACATACGATATCAGCTCTTTTCCGGTTCCGCTTTCACCGCTTATCAGAACTGGTGCGGACGTAGGCGATACTCTTCTGGCCAGATTGACCGTCTGTATGAGATTAAAGCTTCTTCCGACAATTTTATACACACAACCGGTCCCCTCCTCAGTTGAAGCAACCGTATGAACAGGCCTGTTGGGCACAATTGAATCGAGTAATTTTTCAAGTCTGTCCCGGTTGAGGGGCCGAAGAAGAAAATCGCAGCAGCCGATTCGCATCGCCTTGACAACTGTTTCAATCAATTGCTGCTTGTTATTTGACTTTTGACCGTCATCCGACGCGAACATAACGATTGGAAGTTCCGGCCAGCCGTCTTTTATCTTCGAAATAAGTTCAATGCTATTTTCTTTTATAGCCGGCATACCCGCCTGACGTGGTATTGCATCTTCAAGAAGAACGAGACCACAATTGTTTTTCTCAAGAAAATCGATTGCGGCAAGGGTATCGCCGGCCACTATTCCCTGTATTCCCTTGCGGGCGAGCACCTCTAATACAAGCCGTACAATGTCGGGGGCATAACTTGCCAAGAGCACATTGCCGTTCTGGTCCGGTCCTGTTTTGGCTGGTGCATTCAATTTTTCTTCCTGGGTCACTTACAATACTCCGTTTGTCATTGAATCGGTTCTTTAAGCTGCTGTATTAGTCTGCGGGGCTGTTCCTGCTGATACCATTCAAGAACGCCGTGTCGCGCCCTGGCAATCTGGGCCCATGGCGAATCGGGCTGCGTTCTAATCAGCTCCGCATAACTTTCTCTCGATGTGTTAGGGTCATCAGATTTCAGGCAGTTGCCTATCTGGAACAATATCCACGCTCTTTCGCCGGCCGGACTGGTGTCATCGCCTGGGATTGAAGCGAGTGCCTTTTTGTAGCACAAGCCCGCAGGGACCAGTTTGCCGCTTTGAAACAAAATCTCCGCAAGCTGTAAAAAATCGGTTCCGTCATTCGAGTCTTCAAGCCGACGTTTAACCATCTCGAGCGTCTTGTCGCTTAGCAACTCATCAGGTATTTCTGTTTTTCCGGCGGCCGGAACAGGTTGTCCATGCAATTCAGATGGTATCGTACCGGCATCTAACTCGGGCTGTGCGGCTGATGCAATATCAGTCTGCTCTTGAGCAGGTGGCTGTGATTGAAACTTAACAGAGCGGACCTGCTCAATTACGCTCTTAAGTTCATCCGCTTTGTCATTGGTCTGCGATTGAGCCAATGGGCTGATTCTGCTTTTCCAGAGTTGCTGTGCGAGCTGTTCAGAAGGTATGGGGACAGTTTGAAACAGGCCGTCTTTGACAGATGCTATAAAATTCGCTGTGAAATTCCCGATTGGTACAGGCATGTCGAAATATTGATGGTCGGTATAAGGTAACATTTGAATATCAAACACCCCCTGCTCCTGCTGAATCCGCTCTGAATCACTTGATAACAATAAGGTCGGGTCAAGTTCATCGATAATTGTCTCATCGCCGACAGTAACACTGCAGTTGAAAGGCAAAAGCAAAAAGATGCAGGCCCATATGCCCATACGGCAATATCGTATAAGCATCGCTTTGTTCGCCCTGTCATTATCAAAATTTTTGCCTGTCGTTTTCATTGTCTGCAAGTAACGATATACTTTCTATCCCATCCTTATTTATTACCTGCTTCAACTGCAACACCGCCGGTTTTTCTTACATCGTCCGGCATTACAGACGCCGTCAGCAGCACACGTGCCGCTTTTTCGTAATCCTGTTGTCTTCTGTAAGCATCAGCGAGAATTCGCGATGCCTGCTGTTTTGTCAGTTTGGAGGCTGAGGATTCAAGAAGCTGTCTGCAGATTGAGATTGTATGCTCATAGTCATTCAGTTTCAGACAGACCTCGGCAAGCTCAAGAGAAGTCTGGTGAGCAACAGGGCCCGGCTCGACCATAGAAAGCACTTCTGTAAAATATGACCTGGCAAGGTCAAGGTTTTCAACGACTACATGGCACCTTGCCAGTTCGAGATTTATATCCGCTCTAAGCCGAGGAGTGGTGATGTATTGCGCCCTGTCGGCAATCATTACGATGGCCTGGTCTGTCAATCCAATTCCGCGTAAGACACTGCTTTTTAAAAGCAACATACGGGTAACCTGCTCCTGTGAAAATGGCCAGGTGCGTACATTTTCGACCGCCGCAAGGGCTCCAACGAAATTCTCCTGCTGAAGCTCCGCTTCTACCAGTGCCGAAACCGCCTGAATATATTCTTCGCTGGTAGCGGCCACTCGCATGGCGCATCGCAAAGCGTCGCAGGCCTGCCGCGCCCTCCCGAGAGCCATATTTGTCTTACCCAGCAAAATACAGGCAGAATAGAGGTCTGCACCGACGTATTTCTTCTGGCTAACAGAAGTTTGTTTCGTATGTTCCTGTGACCGAACAATCGCGAGATATCGTGTAAGCCATTTCTCAGCAGATTCGTAATCATTAGTTTCATAAAAGCACTTGCCGGCACCAAAAGCCGCGATTATCCTGGATTCGGTCGAAAATCCCAGCTTGTATGCTTTTTTATAGAGTGAACAGGCCTCCTCATAACGACCCGTCTTCATCGTTGTCTGGGCAAGGTCCAGGTTGGCTTGACCATTCAATTCATTGTCCGGATATTCTTCGATAAGCTGTTTAAGGTCATTAATTGCGCCGAGGTAATCCCGAAGGTCGGACTTGAGCCGACTGGAATACAGAAGAGCAAAAGGTGCAGACTCCGCGTTTGGGTAACGATTGGCAACGAGTTTGTATTCGGCTATCGCTTCAGGAATTCGATTTCTCTTCTCCTGAAGAATTCCCAAGGCAAAATGACCGTCCGGGACACGATGCTCGTCATTGTAAGTCAATAACAATTCCCTCCAGAGCATTATCGCATGTTCATTCAGCATGCGAGTATGTTCAGACAGGGAAAAATAATCTTCGGGATTGCTGATTGTCACCACCCCTTCGTCATCGACCCGTGCCAACAAACCGACAGCTCCGGCGGCGGTTGTCACAACCTGATAAGTTGTTGCCGAAGGAAGATATAAGAGGACGGAACGGTTCCAGCCTGTGTTTTGATATTCGGTTCCGCTGCCGTTCGGGGCTTGACGTTCCCACCTGACATCAATCGAGGCGTTTACTGCAAATCTTGCCATCAGTTCCTCAATGCCCGGCCCGTTGCATATAACCAACCATCGATTCAACGTTCCATCTGCCTTGACCGCTCTAACCTGCGGAGCCAGCAGGCCGCTATTCAACTGTTCGATGCCGATATTCAAAACCTTTTGCAACTCGGTTTCATTGAGTTCTTCTAAAAAGACATTGTCTTTTGGCTGGCACCACAGATACTGCGGAATCTCTTTATCAGCATCGCAAAGTGACAAAACCTCCCTTGTCACCGCCCCGGCTACGAGGAAGAAGCTGTCCTGCTCAAGCGTAAGTGATTGTTCCCAGTCAGAGGCGAGCAAGCCGGTAAGGGCGATAATCCTGTAAGCTTTCATCCGGGCGTTAAGGAATTGACCCGAATTCATATCGAGCAAAGAGCCGTAGTAATTAGCGACGGCTTTTAGAGCAACCGAACGGCTTTGGGAAACCGGTCTTAATAGCTCCACGGTCCGGTCGAAGTCACCCTTTTTCTCCATACAAAGCGCCATTCGAAGCTGGAGAAAATCCCTCATAATATCAAATTCCCGGCCAATGAGATTTTGGCGCAGTTGCTCATAAGCGTGATAAGCCCCGTCATAATCTTTCTTCGCATAGCAATCATTTGCCAACTTGAGAGACACCGGCTCGCCGAACGTATCAGTAACCTCGCCAATTTTCGTTTTCGGCCGGCCGGAGTCACTTTGTGCGGTCGTGGCTTGGCTGGTTTCCGCAGCAATTGGCGGCGTTGAAGAGGCGTCGGCCTGAAGCGGCGCTCGAGGCCCAAAGGCGGAGGAGACGAAAGAATATGTCAGCATGGCAGTGCTCAGAAGAACAACAGCAATAAGGACCACTTGTAAAAGAGAAAGTTTGCGAACGCGAGCGGGTTTAGAATCCAGCTCGGTCGGCAAAACAGGTTCAATCTCTGCTTCATAAGCATCAGGGCTGACGACGGCAGCTTCTACATCGCCGGCACTCACATTTTCAGATTCGTCGGCTGGCTGTTCGGGATTTTCATCCTCGGCAGTTGCCTGTGCTGATAAATCCGGCTCAGGAGAAGCATCCGAACCAGCATCTTCGTCTTTGACAATGGCTTCCGCACTATCATTAGTTACTTCGTCGGATTCATTCTCGACGTTTTGCTGTTCAGATACTTCATTTCCAGCAGTCGCCTCCGCTGAAGGGCTCGATTCAAGGGAAATGTCCGGGCTGGCAGTCTCGGCCTGAACAGGGACATCGGCTTCGCCGGCAATTGCCTCGCCGGACTCATCAGCCGATTTCGAAGAAGAGTCGATTTCTACGGGAGTTTCTTCCGGCTCTGCCGATTTTTCAGGGGCCTGGGGGTTATCATTCGCAACTTCGGCCGGTGTATCCGAAGAAGCAACGGCTGCAACATCAGATTCGACGGGGGGCGGTGAAGATGCTTCGTTATTTACCGGAACCTCTTTGGGCTCGGTTGATTCCAGGGAAGCATCCGGGTTGTCATTTTCAGCCGGAACAGGTGCTTGCGAAGAAACAACGGGGGCAACATCGGGTTCAACTGGTTTCTGCACAATAATTTTTTCTTCTGACTCTGGCTTTGAGATTTTGGGCAACTTCTTTTTGCGAACCGGTCTGTTTTGGGCACGAACAGGCAAATCCGAAGCACGGGCGGCAGTGCCGCCGGACTTCTTTGGTTTTTGCTTCTGCGCAGTAGTCTTCTTGTCTTGCCGGGTCTTCGGTTTCGAGACCTTGGGCGAGTTTTTACTGCTAGTCGGTTTGCTTTTCTTTACCGCCATTTTTCAATAACAACCGGCCCGGCCCAGCCAATCCCCTGTTTTGCCGAGGGCTAATTACACTGCAAGACAACGGTCTTTTTCCGGATTAACCAGTGCAATGTGTATGCCAGGGACACCGAGTTGTGGGTATTTATGTATGAATAGCCAGTTTAGAACGTAAAAACGGTGGTTTTCAGCTCTTAGCAGGCTTTTTAAGCCGATGAACACGTGTCAGGATTCTAAACGTGCCGGTGGATTTTCTTACATCGCTATATATTAAGGAACGATGCGCCGAAAGTTTCGAGGTAACGTCAGGCCACCGCCATTGAGTCTGGCATTTCCACGCAGGTCAATGAGCCGGCGTCATCGGCTTTCGGGACATAAGTGCCCCTTTTGATATTATGCTGTTTAACCTTGGCATAGAGGGTGGCACGAGTTATGCCGAGCATAGCCGCGGCCTTTGTTTTTTGCCAGCCACTCTCCTGCAGGGCACATGCAACAAGTTCGCGTTCGGCTTTATCAAGCGAAAAGTCTTTTATGGCAGAGGCGACTGCCGGGCCGGTTTGCGATGACTCAATCAGGACACTGCTGAGTCCGATTTTTTCCGTGGTTTCCAGTAAAATAGCCCTTTCGATGACGTTTCTAAGCTCACGGACGTTGCCGGGCCAGTTATGTTTTTTAATCGCCTCTATAGTCAGCTCGGTAATAGAGGTAATCTTGCCCGCTTTTGCGGGGCAGACGGTCGATGTCTTGAGGAAGAACTCGACCAGCAGCCGAATATCGGCCTTTCTTTCGGCGCTTCTCAACGGGGCAATGGTAATCGGGAATATATTCAAACGATAGTAAAGGTCGCTTCGGAACCGGTTGGCCTGCACTTCCTCTCTCAGGTTACGATTGCTCGATGCTATTATAGTGGCCTTACAGACCAAATCAGTTATACCGCCGACCTTTCTGAAAGTTTTTTCCTGCAGGACGCGAAGCAACTTGGCCTGAAGGTCTAACGGCATCTCACTTATCTCATCGAGAAATATTGTTCCATTATCTGCCAGTTCGAGCAGGCCGACCTTGTCCCTGTCGGCGCCGGTGAAGGAACCCCTTGTATGGCCGAACAGCTCGCTTTCAAGCAGATTCGCGGTCAAAGCAGCACAATTTACAGCGACAAACTGCTCATTCGGATGTCGAATTGCGTGGACCGCCTTGGCGGCTAGCTCTTTGCCTGTTCCCGTCTCGCCCGTTATCAATACCGGGTTGCAATGGCTGGAAGCAACCAGCTTTATCATTTTGAGCATTTGAAGTATGGCCTTGCTTTTGCCCGCCATTGAAACGGAAGCGGCAAGCTCGTCGGCAAAAAATCCTTCAACGTTTGAAGATGGGCTGGAGTTTGTCCCTGTTTGAAGACTGGTTATGATTTGCTGAAGCTGTTTATAATCGTCAACATCAGCAAGGTATCCGATAGTCCCGGCTTTCATTAACTGTTGCGCCCAGGCAGGCGCTTCACCATTGGTCCCAACTATTATAACGGGGCAACGTGAGATTTTATCGGTCGTATCTAAAATTAAGCGGATTTCGTCCGCCTGCAAAAGGTCGTCGGAAAGTATCAGGTCGGGATTGACCGTAGTCGCAATATCCACAGCTTCGGCTGGGTCGTCAGCGACCAGCGCCTGCTGCGCGAGACTGCGAGCGAGTTCGCGAATTCGAGTGTGCCTGCTTAGTACAACAATTCTTCGAAGAACCATATTTATCCGAGCGTGTTGTAGAAAGTGGCCCCCACGGTTCTTACTTTATTTTTTTAATTGTCCGGTAAATCGACACAATAACGGGAACATCTTTAATTTTTATTGGACGGGGCGATAATAACAACTGCTGCTCTTTCGATTCGATTTTCAATAATGTCACTGCTAAATATTTTCCGTTTACAACTGCGCGGACATCATGTAAATCAACACGACTTTTATAGGACGTCGGCGAAAGTTGTTGCTTATAGGACCTAATTATTCAGGAAAAATTTCTGCACTACTGTAAAAGATTTTTTGTTGCTCCATAAAAACCAATCACACAGGCAGATTTTTCCGTATCGGCGGAAATTGCCGGGACATGCAAGAAGGACTAATCCCTGCCGCCACTGAAACTGCCGACAAAATACCACCCGTAACCTCTTTTCATTAAGGTACTTAGGCGATTAGTAAAGACTCGGCCGACTAAGTATGGCACGGTGGTTGCTATTAACAAAAGCTGAATCGAAATGACAGCTGCGTCGGCTGTTGAAAAAGTGGCTTTGATGGAGAAATGAATTATGGCTGTCTCGGCTATTACGCAAAG
Source organism: uncultured Pirellulales bacterium (assembly GCA_964387605.1). Lineage (GTDB taxonomy): Bacteria > Planctomycetota > Phycisphaerae > Sedimentisphaerales > Anaerobacaceae > Fen-1362. The sequence goes on from CAYLYB010000019.1 coordinate 12,045, forward strand.
TGCCAGCAATATACAAACGGATTATCTGAACCTTCTCGTGGCACAACTGCAGAATCAAAATCCGCTGGAGCCAATGGATAACAACGAAATGGCTTCTCAGCTGGCGCAATTATCTCAGCTCGGACAAATCGAAACGCTTAACGCCAGCTTCACCAAAGTGATGACCGCCACAAACCGCGGTTATGCCAATTCACTTATAGACAGAAACGTAACTTTCTTTGCCGAGGACGAAGTGACCGGCGAACTGGGCAAGGTAACAGGCAAAGTTACCTCCGTCTTCAATGACCCTGAGACCCAGGAGTCTCTTCTTGGCGTAACGGCAGGAGAGGGCGACCTTGCACAGGATTACACGCTGAGTCTCGACGCGGTGGTGCTTGTAGAGAGTTGAAATCATAATTATTGCTGAAATCGAACCTTATTATATAAGGAGAAATAAAAATGAGTTTTGCGTTGTCGGCTGGGGTTACGGGTTTGCAGGCACATCAAAAGATGCTGGACGTTGCGGGCAATAATCTCGCAAACGTGAACACCACTGCATTTAAGGCCAGCAGAATCCTGTTTTCGGAACTTCTAAGCGATACCATCAAAAAGGCATCACAACCCACCACGAATACAGGCGGCACTAATCCGGTGCAAATGGGCAGCGGCGTGGGCGTCTCAGGTATCGTGCCAAATATGCTGCAGGGCAATATCGTAAATACCGGCAATCCGCTGGATTTGGCGCTAGAGGGCGAGGGCTACTTCGTGCTCAGCGACGGCCAGCAATACGTTTACACACGAGCAGGTGCATACGCGGTTGACCAGGATTCGATCCTCGTTGACCCCGCCACCGGCTATCGTGTGCAGCGTATCGGCTCCGAGGGCGAGGCGGATGGATTCCAGATAGCAGGCGACAGCAACGTGCACGTTCCTTATGACGTGGCGATGGCGGCAAATATGACCGGAGAGGTGAAAGTCGCCGGAAACCTGAGTTCCGATGCAACACTGGCAACCATACAAACAAATATTCTTTCGACAAATTCAACCTTTACAGTCGGTTCAGGAACAGCGGCTGCCGGGACCGACGAGCTTGATACACTTGACCAGTTCACGGCAGGGACACTCAGTTCAGCGACGATTACCGTGTCGGGCTATGACCACGACGGCAACGCCCTGAGCGATACGGGCCTAAGCATCACGGATACGACGACAATTGACGACCTTGTCACACATATAAACAGCATTCTCGGCACGAGCGGCACGGCCACTCTGGTCAACGGGAAGATACGCATAACAGATGCAGAGTCAGGTTATAGCTTATCCGACGTTCGCCTGACCTTTGCCAATAGCGGAACGGCTGATTTGGATATGCCTTCTTACTTCGAGGTGAACACGGTCGGCGGCGAAGAAGTCAAGAACGTCAACATCACCGTATATGACAGCCAGGGCGGTAAACACGTATTAAGCGGGGCGTTTGTCCGCACCGATACGACCAATACCTGGGATATGGTCCTTACATCGATTACCGGCGACGTGCTCGAATTGACACCAGACAATCGACGCATAAGAGGGATTGAATTCGATGCCGGCGACGGTTCTTACTCGGGATTGAATGCGACACTGGCTGATACCTCTGAATTTACAGTTACCTTTGCTCACGATTCGGTCAACCCACAGACTATCGGGATATCGATGGGAGTAGTGGGACAACTGGACGGTCTGACGCAATTCGCGGGCAACTCCACTGCTGTAGCAAGGGAACAGGACGGCTACAGCGCAGGTCGGCTCTCGACGGTATCGGTGAATAAAGAGGGCATACTCATCGGCGCGTTTTCAAACGGAGTAAAGAAGAACATAGCGACCCTTCAAATTGCCCTGTTCCAAAATACGACCGGCCTGGAAAATATCGGCGGCAATTACTTCATTCCCTCGGCCAATTCCGGCGAAGCAGTGGCAACCCAGGCGTTAACGGGCGGTGCCGGCTCAGTGCACGGCGGTTCTCTTGAGAAATCCAACGCCGACGTGGCGACCGAATTTATCAACCTGATTCAGGCCCAGAACGGCTTCCAGGCAAACGCGAGAACAATCAGGGTCGCAAACGAGATACTGCGGGAACTATCCACTCTTATCAGATAATTTTTGGGAGTAATTAAAATGGCAACGCCAGCTCATATCGCAGTACGGTTGGCGGAGGGTATCCTGGCGCTGACAGCGCGCGACCGATTCAATGCAATGCAAAATCTCGACAGCGGCAGCAATAGTTTTATGACCAGCAAATGGTTTACAGTAGCTATGGTTATTCTGCTCGCTGGTTCGGTCGTCGCATTTTTAGTTGTCAGTTTTTACAGGAAGAGCAAAGAGCTCAAAGCCGCCGAAAAAACGTTTTCAGACTTGGCGACCAAAAAGGGCCTGACGGAACCGGAAATCGACACTCTTATGCTTATAGCGGTTAAAGCAGGGCTTAAAAACAGCGAAGCCATTTTCAGTATCCGAGATATCTTCGAGCGAGGAGCGGCCATACTGTTTAATGAAAGCAAGTCACAGGGTAAGCCGACTACAGAAACAGCCCGGCTGGAGAAAGAATTGGCCGGGTTGCGACAAAAAATGAATTACCGCAAGCCAGCTTCAGCACCGGCGAATGTGCCGGCAGTTCCTGCTCAAAAATCCAAAATACCTGTGCAAAGCGAAAAACCCAAAACCTCCGCTGCGCCGCCGGCTAAAGCACCGGTACGCAGTGCAGCTTTTGTGGCGATATTTCCTTTTTCAAAAAAAATCGACTCGGCAGGTATCGACAAAGGGCAACAGGGAAGTTCGCCGTCGAAATCGGCGGAGGCAGCCGAACGGAATCGGCAACTCCCCGAATTTTTACCTGCAACTGTTGTCGGTCTTAACGGGCGAATCGTGAGTCTCGAAACTACACTCGCGGCGACTGTAGGCGACCGGCTACTGGTTATGATAGGCCCGGCCGACGCCGAAAAAACCGAGTTAATCGAAGACATCGGACTGGTTAAGCAAAGCGCACAACCGGCGGATTCAATCAAGGACCCAAAGGCGCGCCGCCTGTCCGTTGAAATGACAGGGCTAAACGAAGCCCAAATGGCTCGGCTTGCTGAGATAACCGGAGGGGCAAAAACCACGAAAGCAGCGGAAAAAACCTCAGAAGCTGAAGATAAAACCGAAACCGTGGGTGCAAAGAAGGAGACCGAATGAGCGAGGAGCCGACCCAGATTGTCGCAAGTATCGATGCGTTAACTCGCGAGCTCGAGGTAATCACTCACAATCTGGCGAACGCGAGCACGGCCGGCTTTAAGCGCAGATGCAATGCCTTCTCGAAGGCACTCGACGCACAACAAAGCAATCCGGAAGCATACACTCCCGGAGCGATAGACCTGAAATCAGCGTTCGATTTTTCGCAGGGCAATCTTGTTCAGACCGAAAGGACGCTCGATTTTGCCCTTATGGGCAAGGGTCTTTTCGTTGTTGAAACGCCCAACGGCCCTTTGTACACGCGTAACGGGGTTTTCCAGACAAACGAGAACGGCCAGTTGGTCGATTTGATGGGCAGAACAGTATCCGGAGAGGCAGGCCCAATCACAATTCCCGCTACAGTATCGCTTTCGGAACTTCAGGTCTCCGCGGATGGCTCGATAAACGCGCGTGACATCGGCATAGGTAAAATTAAAGTCGTGGATTTCCAGGAGAATCAGGGCAAACTCGTCCCCGCCGGCGGCAACTGCTTTGTAATGCCCGACGAGGACATCAACCCGGCGCCCGCCGAAAATGCCGTAATCAAGCAGGGCTATCAGGAGGCATCGAACGTCGCAATAGTCGATGAGCTGGTTGATATGATAATGGTAACCCGCCTTTACGAAGCGAATATGAGATACGTATCAGCCCAGCGAGAGACCTCCAACAGCATTATGGGCGTTGCGATGGGCTAAGGTCTTAGGATTTGAAGCAGGCGGGCGACGAAAACAAACAAAAACAAACTTGTAGTTAACGCCGGTTAATCTTGAGGAGCTTATTGTTATGTTGAAGGCATTTTCGACAGCGGCGACTGGAATGACGGGTCAGCAAATGATGGTGGACGTCATCGCCAACAACCTCGCCAACATCAACACCACCGGTTTCAAGCGTAGTCAAATCAATTTTCAGGACCTGCTCTACGTGAAGATGAACCAGGCAGGCGCAGAAATCGCATCAGGGGTAAACTCACCGACCGGTCTCGAAATAGGCAGCGGCGTGCGCGCCTCTTCGACGGTTAAGGTATTCACAGTGGGCGAGCTGGAAAATACGGGCAGGCCACTGGATATCGCGATTTACGGCGACGGATTTTTACAGGTAACTCAGCCGAACGGCGACACGCGATACACACGCGACGGCGCCTTGCAGGTAAATGCCAACGGGCAACTCGTTACGCCGGGCGGCTATTCCATAGAGCCGGCCATCACGCTTCCGACAGATGCCGTAGCGGTTGATATCGGCAAAGACGGAACAGTCAATGTTACAGGCGTCGATGGGTCTCAGTCGGTCGTGGGAAATTTACAGCTCGTGCGTTTTCCTAATCCGGCAGGATTGTCGAACGAAGGCGACAACCTGCTTTCAGAGACCGCAGCGAGCGGCACGGGAATAACAGGGACGCCGGGCGAAAACGGGTTCGGTGCCATTCAGGCGGGTATGCTGGAAAAATCCAACGTTCAAATGGTAACCGAGCTTGTGAACCTCATAACAGCTCAAAGGGCATACGAAATCAATGCCCGCGCGATTCGGGCCGGAGATGAAATGCTGCGAACGGCAACGACTATCGGAAGATAGGAGAGGCAATAGTGAATATTAAGATTTTTGGTCTGGCTGTAATTTTACTGCTGATACAGGGACAATTATGCCCATCAATCGGTGAGGATATTGCAGATTCAGCTGGTCAGGCGAATTTGACAATTCATTTACCAAGACAGGCCACGGTCGAAGGCACGAAACTAACCCTCGGTCAGGTGGCGGTGGTTGCAGGCGGTGAGCCGTTCGCTTCGAAGGCGAGAGAAATCGGGCTTGGGCGGATATCGTTTCCCGGGCAGAAGGTAACCATCGACCGTTCGCTAATCCTGAGCCGATTGGCCTGCAGCACGGTATCCGAGTGCAAAACCACGCTTACAGGAGCCGACAAGGTTTCTATCAGACAGAGGACAAAAGTAATCGAAAGTGAAAGTTTTATCGAAGCCGCTTTATCATTTGTGTCTGAGAATATAAAAGATAATTCCATCGCAAGATGGGAGCCCGCTCGCGAGCCGGCTGAATTAGTCCTTCCCAATCAGACGCAAAATATCGAGCTGGTTGCCCGCTTAGTCGCACGCGGGACAACCGGCCAGACCATTACCGAGGTCAGCGTGATTGCAGATGGTGAACTCGCTGGAACTCGTCAGGTTGTTCTTCGTCCCACATATAACATCCGCAGGATTGTTACAGTTACCGAGGTGCCGGCAGGGACTGTCATAACACCGGAAAACACGAGGATTGAAAATACCATTTCGGATGAGCCGGAGCCGGCTGACTGGGCAACACCCTACGGACTTGTGGCTGTGCGAAATCTTGCCGCGGGGACGGTTGTTAACCCGCGAATGATAACCTCGCCGCAGCCCGAGATAGTAATCGAGCGTAATCAAGCCGTTGTCATACGAATCGACAGACCAAGTCTTGCGATAACCGCTATGGGCAAGGCCATGGAAAAAGGCAGAATCGGCGAGTGCATAAAGGTGCAAAATACCGACTCGCAGCGCGTGATATTGGCCAGAGTCAACGAGGATGGAAGCGTAGAACCAATTTTGTAAAGGTGAGCAATAATGAAATACACGAATGAGGCAATGAAATCTCACAAGAGTAATATAACGATAAGCAGCGTAATCGCGGGAGTGTGTCTGGTTGTACTTGTCGCTGCCTGTGCACAGGGCGATTCAATCTGGGCCAAAAGGGATAAAAACAACCAGACCCCATACGCCGACGACACGGCCCGCAATATCGGCGACATACTGACCATCCAAATCACCGAAGACAGCAAGGTTGACAACAAGGCCAAAAGGGACATGAAAAAAGAAACGGACAGGTCAAACACCTTTAACGGTAAAGTCGGCGGTTTTGTCGACATCGGCGAGTACGGGCTTACCGCCGATTCAAGCAACGAGCTCAAGAGCAAAGCCGACTACAAAGATGAACGAAGCTTCGAGGACAGCGTTACCGTTACGGTCGTTGATATACAGCCCAATGGAAACCTGGTAGTGATGGGCACGCGCAACCGTAACATCAGCGGCGATACCCAAATCATAGAAGTAAGCGGCATTGTCCGCCCGAGCGACATTGCGTTCGATAACACGGTAAAAAGCGAACAGGTCGCTGACTTTCGTATCGTCAGCAGAAACGGCGGCGTATCGGAACCTTTCACGAGACCCGGCTGGCTGGGGAGAATACTGGATATTCTCTGGCCTTTCTAAGAACTTGAAAAACATACTGTCGAAGTTTTTTAGGATAGCAGCACATGAAATATCGGTTGACCATATTACTGGCGATTCTGCTCGGCTGGTCCCAGGCGGGACAGTGCGAGCGGATAAAGGACATCGTTGATATTCAGGGCATTCGCGGCAATCCACTTTCCGGTGTTGGACTGGTCATTGGTCTGGCAGGAACCGGAGATGCGACACAGACATCGCGACAAATGCTGACAAATATACTGAGAGATTCAGGACTGGTGCTCTCGCCGAAGGACCTAACCGGAGGCAACATCGCGGTGGTAATGGTTACAGCCGAGCTTGGACCCTTCGCACGAGAAGGCTCGCGCGCCGATGTAGATGTATCGGCAATCGGGGATGCAAAGAGCTTACAGGGCGGGATGCTTTTACCCACGCCACTGAAGGGACTCGACGAGCAGGTTTACGCGGTGGCACAAGGGGGCATCTCGCTGGGCGGCTGGGCGGCCGGCGGAAGCGAAGCCTCCATCTCAAAAAATCATCAGACGGTCGGCAGAATCCCGGACGGCGCCATCGTCGAACAGGCCGAGGTCGCAACGTTCGTCGAGCAAATCGCGGACCAGAGATTCATCACTTTGAACCTTCGTAACAGCGACTTCACAACCGCACAGCGTATCAGCGCCATTATAAATCAAATTCACCCCGATATCGCCGGGGTTATCGACGCGGGCACTATCAAAGTCCAGGTGCCAAAAGAAATCAGCCGGATGGGCATAGCCGGCTTTATTGACGATATAACGCGGTCCGAAGTGATTATTGACGTGCCCGCGGTTGTCGTAATCAACGAACGGACGGGCACAATCGTCGTCGGCGAGAACGTCGGGATATCGGCGGTCGCTATTTCGCAGGGTAGTCTGGTTGTGAAAATAAAAGAGACGGAAATCGTATCCCAGCCGACCTCGCCATTCTCCGACGCAGGGACTACCGAGAGAGTGCCTGATACAATCATAGGCGTGGAGGAAACACCGGGTTATCTCATCCCTGTTTCGAGGGCCGTTACCGTTTCAGACCTTGCCAAAACCCTTAACGCCATAGGCGCGACACCGAGAGATTTAATCGCCATATTTAATGCCTTGAAAAAGGCCGGGGCGCTTCAGGCCCGGCTGGAGATTATGTAGGGAGACCGATGGATATAAATAATCTGCTATTGACTAATCCGGTTTTGCCGCCAAGCCCGCTGGAAAAATCAGCGGGCGGGCTTGCAAATATAACCGGCAAAGAACAGGCACCCGGCGTAAATCCCGCAGATGCACAAAAGACCGAGAAGCTGGCAAAAGACTTCGAATCAATCCTGCTGACGAAACTGCTCGATGAGATGAAGGAAACCGTCGGCAAATGGGGACTCGAAGAAGAGGACCCCGCGGCAGGGCAGGTTCAGGGGTTGTTCTGGCTTTATCTCGCACGTGATGTTGCCGATAAAGGCGGGCTTGGATTGTGGAAGGACCTGCAGCAATTTTTCAACGATATGCAAAACCGAAACACACAGACCCAATCGCTGGATGAGAGTCTATGAGCGTTCAAACAACCGAATTAACACAAAAGACACAAGACCTGATTTGTGTTCTCGAACGTGATATCGAGCACATCGAGCGGACGGCGTCACATCTCAACAAGCTTCGAGGCCTGGTGATAAAAAGAGACGAGCAGGGTCTGAGCCAACTTTTCGAGGGCATAAAAAAAGAGGTGCAGGAATATTCGGCCAATGAACGGCATCGCCTGTTGATTCGCGAACAGCTTGCCGGCCTGCTCGGCTGCAGGACCAACGAGCTGACTTTGTCTGTTCTCGTTAAACGAATCGGCGAGCCGGCAAAAACCGCCGTCGCCATGAGCCGGGAAAAGCTGAAAGCACTCGTGGGGCACCTGCAGAGAGAATACGCCTCCACGGTAGCGCTATTGACAGACTGCGCGAGGATAAATTCGATGCTGTTGAAAATCATTTTCGAGCGAAGCAGACGCGGCCCGGTTTGTTACGACTCGACAGGTGTGACATCGAGAGAATCCGATGCCGCTTTTATGAGCATGCGCCTGTAGGAAGTTTTTAATAGAGGCAAATAAAAAATGTGGAATTTTGCAATAGGAATGAGCGGACTGGATGCCGCCCGCAGGGGCCTTGACGTTATAGGCAATAATATCGCCAATGCCGCGACGGAGGGCTACCATCGCCAGCGTGTTGAGTTTACCCCCGCCTACTCGCGCCCCGATGGGGATATTATGATAGGCGGCGGGGTCGAGGTCAAAAGCATCACGAGAATAATCGATACTTATCTCGAACTCGAGGTTCTCCGCCAGCAATCGTCACTTAGCCAGGTTTCGCAGGAATTAGGAACCCTTCGCAGCGTAGAGTCGGCCTTCGGCGAGCTCACAGGCGGCACGGGGCTAAATACAGCCATCGACAAATTTTTTAACTCCTTAAGCGAGCTTAGCGCTCATCCGGATGAGATTGTTTATCAAAACGAAGTTCTTGTCTCGGCAGATTCAATGGCCGGGCAGTTCAGAATACTCGGCGATTTCCTCACCAACCTGAAATCACAAATCAGACTCCAGGCCGAAACAATAGTCGGGAATATCAATGAGACAGCCACTCAAATTGCCGAGCTTAACAGCAATATACAGCGCGTCGAAATGGGCGGGGCCGAGGCAAGTAACCTTCGCGACCAGCGGGACCAGCTCGTAAGTAATTTATCCGAACTAATAGGCGTCCAGACGCAGGCAAGAGAATACGGCGTTGTCGATGTTGACGTGGGCGGCGTGCCAATAGTGATGGGGCCAAATACTTTGGAACTCGAGGTCGGCCTAAATGACGATGGCCTTTTGGGTATCAGCCCCGCCGACGCCTACAATTATCAGACAACAATTTCAGGCGGCCGGCTCGCAGGCCTGCTGGTTTTGCATAACACAACCGTGACCAACATTCATAACGACCTCGATACTCTCGCACTGGCAATAATACAACAGGTCAATCAATATCACGTTGAAGGAGTTGGCTCCGACGGCTCATTTACGGAGCTTTCGGGCTGGGCAATGGGCAACGAGGACCTGAGCGACTTCGACCCGCCTGTAAGTGATGGGGCCTTTTTCATACGTCTAATTAATACCAGCACAGGCGAGATAACCCGCCATCAAATCGACATCGACGCATCGAGCGATTCGCTGACCACGATTGCAGCCAGCATCTCGGCAATCACAGGACTAAGCGCCACGGTAACCGGTTCGCGGCTCAATATTGCGGCCGATTCCGGCTATGAATTCGACTTTCTTCCAGCCGTGCTGTCTGAGCCGACCGCGAATACCCTTACGGCCGGCTCGCCGCCGACTATTTCGGTTTCCGGCATTTATACCGGCACTGAAAATCAGACATTTATCTTCACGGTCGCAGGCACCGGCTCGGTAGGTAACGGCACGCTACAGCTCGAGGTAAGAGACGGGTCAGGTGCGCTTGTCGATACGCTCAATATCGGTTCCGGTTACGCCGCAGGCGACCAGCTCGAATTCGACAACGGAATAAAAATATCCCTAAGCACAGGCGACTTGAATGACGCAGACAGCTTCGAGATAGACGCCTTCGCAAGCACCGATACATCCGGAGTATTGTCGGCAACGGGACTAAACGCATTCTTTTCCGGCAACGGCGCCAGCGATATGGCCCTGGCTGCCAATATCATCGATTCGCCCGGCAGGGTGGCGACGTCACTGGGCGCGGGAATGAACGATAATACAAACGCACTGCGGCTGGCTTCTATAAGCGAGCTTGATATCAGCGATTTGGACTCTCTGACTGTGGGCGAGTTTTATCGTCAATTAGTTACCGATATCGGCCAGCAGTTGTCAATCAAACAAATGTCGCAAAACAGTATCGAAAGTCTCGTGCAAAGTTTAACGAACCAGCAAAGCGAAATAAGCGGCGTCGATATCAACGATGAGGCGGCCCAAATGATAGTCTTCGAGCGTATGTTCCAGGCAATGGCCAAGTATCTGGGGACGGTGGAGCAAACACTGTCAAGCCTTATGGAGTTGGTTTAATCCCGTTTTTAACAGGTGATAACTTATGAGCGGCATACTGAATAACATATATAACAATGCGAACATTGCTCTGGCGCGTCACGCGGAGGCGCTTATGAGACTGCAGGAGCAGGCGTCCACCGGCTCGCGGGTGAACCGTCCGTCGGACGAGCCGGCAACAGCATATCAAATTCTCACGCTCAATACCGAACAGAGAACTCTCGAAAATTATCTCGAAAAGCTCGACAGCACGGTCAGCATGCTCGAGATAAGCTCAACCATCCTGCAAAAAATGGCCACAACACTCGGCGATACAAGGGTGAATCTCACGCAGATTAGCAGTGGCGTTTACGACCAGGACAGCAGAGACAGAACGGCAGAGGCAATCGATAACACACTGGAACAACTGGTTCAACTGGCAAATACCCGCCATAACGGCCAGTATTTGTTCGGCGGAACAGACACGAGCACAGCCCCTTATTCCGTTGTGCGGACCGACGGTGAAATCACCTCCGTCAGCTATCAGGGGAGTATGGAGGGCCGTAATATTAACGTGGCTCCGGGCGTTTCATCGAGCGCGTATTACGTCGGCGAGGAACTGTTTCGCTCGAATCAGCGTGAAACGCCGGTTTTCGTAGGTGATACCGGAGCAGCGGCGGGAACGGGAACTTCAAGCGTAACAGGGGATGTCTGGCTGACCGTAACTTTCGACGGCAGCAATTATCAAATATCAATCGACGACGGGGCAAGCTATGTGACCGTTCCCGCGGGTGGAGACGCCAATCAGGCGGTAACAGATTCCAGAACGGGAAAAGTGCTATACGTGGACACCACGGGAATAGACAATACGGGCGTGGAGCTTGTTCGTGTGCCGGGGACTTACGACGCTTTCAGCACGCTGATTACCATTCGCGACATACTTAAAAACGACAGGGGCCTATCAGATGGGCAATTGGAGCAGTTGCGAAACGCCTGTATGGGTTCGCTGGAAGAAATAGGAAACCTGCTCGTTCAAAAAGAGGTTTCGGTGGGTTCGAGAATCGGTTCTTTGAGCGAGCTTAGAGATAGCTTAGAAAACGTGAAGTTCAATACCGAGGATGAAACGAGCCGGGTGCAGGAAGTGGACATTGCCCAGGTCGCGATAGACCTGTCGCGCCATGAGGTGCTTTACCAGATGTCGCTTTCTGTGGCGGGCAAGCTTATGTCCTTATCGCTGCTCGACTTCCTCGAGTAGCCCGGCCTGCCGGCAATTTTGAGCAGTAATGTTCGATATTTATACAGGTTATGAAAAATTCGGCGTGAGAATGCGGCTGGTGCCGTGCAGGGGCGTGATGCGATTGCAGGTACGCCGTTTGCATACCCTTTTAGGGGTCGTTCTACGCATAAAGAACGGCTGATTGGCGAATTATTAAAAATATGGAGCGCAGACAAATGGAAGGGATTCCGAATTACTATCAGAAAGGACTGGAGCTGGCGGAAGTCGGCCGGCATAAAGAGGCCCTTGCGTGCATACAATTACACCTGGAGCAGGCCCCCAACGACACCCAGGCGATAAACGACGCCGGCGCCATTCTGCACTGCTTAGGGCGCAGCGAGGAGGCAATCGATTATTTCAATAAGGCAAGGAGACTGGTTCCGGATTCGGCGGAGGTTTTGTGGAATCTTGCGGAGGCACACCTTGCTACTGGTGAACCGAAGCGCGCGGCCGGTCTTTTCGATGATATGAGTGATAAAGGAATCCTCAACGCCGACTTATTAAATAGAACGGCGAATATGTTACTCGAACAGGGAGATAAGGCGGGGGCCCTCGATATACTGCTTCATTCACTGCAAATCTCGCCCGACCAGGAAGTGCTCAAGCCGATGATAGAGGTCGTTCGCGGTAAAAGGCCCAACGTGGCCTTTTTTTGCGGGCTGAAAGGAGATATCAAGTTCCTCGCTGACATCTATACCTTCATAGAGCAGCGATTCCCGGTGAGATTCTTCGAGGGCAATAACATCGACCAGATGCGCGATTTAATGCAATGGAGCGATATTTCGTGGTTCGAATGGTGCACGGATGTAGCCGTCGAGGCATCGAAGCTGCCGAAGAGCTGCAAAAATATCATCCGTTTGCATCGTTTCGAGGCCTACTGCGACTGGCCCGCAAGGGTGAACTGGGAAAATATCGACATGCTCATCACTGTAGGCAATTCTTTCATCAGGGATGCCCTGCGTCGGCAGGTTCCTGCGCTGGAGGCCCGAACAAGAATCGCAACGATTGCCAACGGGGTCAACCTGGAAAAGTTCAGGTTCATCGAAAGGCCCCGAGGCAAAAACCTCGCCTGTATCAGCTATTTGAATATGCGAAAAAATCCGATGCTTCTGCTGCAGTGCATGCAAAAGCTTCATTACATAGACCCGCAGTACAGACTGTTCTTTGCGGGGGTTTTTCAGGATGGCGCACTCGAGCAGTATATCAGGCATATGGTGAAGGCAATGAACCTTAGCGGAGCCGTATTCTTCGACGGCTGGCAGGACGACATAAACCACTGGCTGGAGGACAAACACTATATAGTCTCAACGAGTATAGGCGAAAGCCAGGGAATGGGGCTTTTGGAGGGAATGGCCTGCGGGCTTAGGCCCGTCATTCATAATTTTCCCGGGGCAGACCAGATATTCCCGGCTGAATTTCTGTTCAACATCTCGGAAGAGTTTTGCAAGCAGATTTGTGAAGGGCAGTATCAGCCGACAAAATACCGCAAATTCGTGGAAGAAAGATACCCGCTGAAAAAACAGCTGAAGGCAATCAACAATATCTTTTTGCGTCTTGAAACTGAAATAAATGCAGGCGAAGCGGTAACCTGCGAAAGCACAGTTTAGCTGCATTTACGTGATGGCAGAGAAAATCGACAGCAAAGCCGGGCCGATGGTCAGTGTCCTAATGCCCACATTTAACAGGCCTATGTATCTTACACAGGCTCTGGCAAGCGTTGTACGCCAGAAATACCGAAACCTGCAGATAATAGTAGTTAACGACGGCGGAAAAGACGTAACCAGTATAATCAAATCATTCAACGACCCACGCATTGTGTTTATCAACAGGCAACAAAATCGAGGCAAGGCATTTTCGCTTAATGAAGGGCTCCGGCAAGTCAAGGGCAAATACGTGGCATACCTTGATGACGACGATATATATTATCCGCAGCACATCGAGATGCTCGTTGACGCGCTGGAAAATCACTCGGACTGCGGCGTCGCCTACAGCGACTTATACAAAGTTTACTGCAAAATTGCTCCAGACGGCAACAGGACCATACTAAGCAAAGTCGTCGATGTCAGCAGGGACTTCGACAGGTTCCTGATGCTGTATTACAACCACGTTTTTCACGTAAGCTGTCTTCATCGCAGGGACTTGCTGGACAAAACTGGGCCATATAACGAGACCCTGAATGTTCTTATTGACTGGGATATGACGCGTCGGTTGGCCTTTTTTTCCGATTTTCGCCACGTTCATCAAATCACGGGCGAGTTTTTTCAGCCGGCCGGTGAAAACGACCGAATATCGGTCCAGCAGCGCAAAAATGAAGAGCAATACCTGCAAAACGTGCTGACCATACGCACAACCAGGCCCGCAAAACCCTGGCCGAAGCTCGCGGATTTATCACTGATATTCGTGCCCGAGCAGCTCAATCAGCAGGCAGGCGCAACAATAGGCCTTATATGGCGGTATACCTTTTATCCATACAAGCTTTACATACCCATACTCCGCGAAGATTCGAGCCGTTTCAATACCGATATGCCCAACGTTGTTACGGTAGCCGTTGATTCGGCTGATTCTCAACTGCAGCGCATTGACAAGGCACTCGGCGAATGCGAAGGCGATTACGTCGCGGTAGTGCCGTCGGGGTTTCCCATTCGCGATATGTGGGTCGAGGATTCGCTTTACGCGTTATTAAATACTTCAAACAATCGCGAGGCATTCGAACTGGAGGGTTCGACGCCCGGCTGCTGGGCGGTAGCAGCCCGCAGGGAGCATTTGCAGCTTGCCCGCGGAAAATACCCGGATGCACCGATACAAAAGGGTCTTACGGCGGCTGGAATCAACGTCAGGCGTTTGCGGGCGGACGAGATTCCGTTCCAGCTTGATACCCTACTCAAGCAGGCACAGGACAAAGAAAAAGAATGCAACTGGGCCCAGGCGGCGAAGATATACGAGCATATCGGGGAGAACTACGGCAACCAGTTATGGATGAAATCGCTCGCAGCGGGCACACTGTTCAAGGCGCGCGATTTCGACAAATCAGCCGAGCTTACATCGTGGATAAATCAGCGAAGGGCAACTGTAGATACATTGCTGCTCGAAGCACGACTCAAACGTAAAAAAGGCGCATTCAACGAGGCAATACCGTTACTGAAAAAAGCCGAGGAGCTATTAACGGGTAATCATTTATATAAAACGAGAAAACAGGCAATCATAAACACACACAGCGAAAATTGACGGGAACCGAAAAATGCATGAAGAAAATTTCACCGTGACGGGATTATCGCAAAATGGCAATCTGGGCGAGCACAATTCAACCCAGCACTATGAGACGCTGATGGAGCTGGCAGACTGCCTGACAAATGTTGGTAAATATGACGAGGCACAAAAAAACTACGACAAAGCGGCCGTTATCGACCCGGATGCTCCCGGTCCCTACGTCGGATTAGGGGTGGTTGCGATGCAGAAAGATTCACTCGAAGAAGCTGAGGTTGCCTTCAAGGTCGCCTGCCGATTAGACCCCAATTGCGCCAAGGCATACGCCGGGCTGGCGATGGTCGCGCAACAAAAGGGGCATTATAACGAATCGTTCAAGATGTATCTGAAATGCCTCGAAATCGAGAACGACAATATGACGGCGCTACTGGGACTGTTTCAGACATCGTGCCAGATGGGAACATTCGAGCAAATCATCCACTACCTAAAAGTATATCTCGATGCGCATCCCGGTGATATATCGGTAATGTTCGCCCTTGCGGCTTTATACGTAAAAGACGGCAAAAACGCCGAATCACGGAAAATCCTTAAGGACATACTGGCGCTTCAGCCGGATCACAAGGAAGCCGCAAATATGCTCGAAGAAATCGAGCGGGAGCTATCGGAACAGGCACAGGCAGAGGTTGCCAGCAGATGAATTCGGGCAATGAAAAACAACCGGCGGATAAACTCGAGGCCCT
>CAYLYB010000020.1:0-27422 GCA_964387605.1 uncultured Pirellulales bacterium
TTTTATTATCGCGTCGAAGTTGACCCGAAAACCAGAACCGACACCACCCGCCGTCCCTACCTGATTGCACGAATACGGATGAACCACCCCACGCTTTTTACAACGGAGCAAATCGACGAAGCCAGAAAAATAGTTGACGACTGGGAAAAAAACAACAGGGCCGACGTTTTGAAAAAACATAATCAACGCCGGATACCGCGACCCGTCAAAACCGGTTCAGATGTCGGAAAACAAACGTCGAATACCAAACGGCTTTCGATTCTGCACACTGTCGAATTTTATTATCCCCATATAGGCGGTTCGGAAAAGGTGGTTCAGGAATTATCCGAACGCCTTGTCCGAAGGGGTCATAACGTTACCGTTGCAACAACAAAGCTGGCTGAACGCACGTCCAGCGAACTCAACGGGGTAAAAATCGAAGAATTCGACGTGAGCGGCTCGTTAGTTAAGGGCTATAAGGGCAGTGACGCGGCCCGTTATAGAGAATTCCTGCTGAAACACCCCGCAGACGTGATGATGAACTACGCCGCACAACAGTGGGCAACAGACCTCGCTTTCGAAACGCTGGATTCAACAAGCGGCAGGAGGGTAAATATCATCGCTCCGTGCGGATATTCAGCGATGAAGGATAGCTGCACATTAATCACACCTGAGTACAAAGATTACTTCGCTCGCTTCATTCCGATGTATCTGCCTAAATATGACGCAGCCATTTATCACTCCGCTAACTACCAGGACTACGAATTTGCTCAAAATCATAAATTCACCAACAGCGTTATAATCCCGAACGGCGTGTGCGAGGAGGAATTTTCAAAGCCGCCAAAGGCCGATTTTCGCGGCAAATATGAACTCACAACAAAATACTTCGGGCTTTGCGTCGCCAATTTTTACCCCGGCAAAGGTCAGGAAAGGATTATTGAATGCGTTCGCCGGATGAATCGGCCTGATTTTACTATGGTCTTTATCGGAAA
Organism: uncultured Pirellulales bacterium; assembly: GCA_964387605.1. Classification (GTDB taxonomy): domain Bacteria; phylum Planctomycetota; class Phycisphaerae; order Sedimentisphaerales; family Anaerobacaceae; genus Fen-1362. The sequence goes on from CAYLYB010000020.1 coordinate 972, forward strand.
GCAGGGAGACCAGCTCTCACATCTGCAACAGTTGGCTTCAGGGTTTAATGTTAAATTTTGTGTCGGCATTGATAGAGATGACGTTCTGGCGGCTTACCATCAGGCCGATGTATTTCTCCTTGCCTCTCAGAAGGAATGTTCGCCGCTGGTAATTCTTGAGGCCAAGGCGTCCCGTCTGCCGTTCGTATCAACAGACTGCGGCAACGTGCGCGAGCTGTCGGGCGGTATTGTTTGCCCAGTTGAAAAAATGGCCCAGAACGTAAGCAAATTTCTCGACGATGAAGAGTTACGCAAAAACCTCGGCGAGCAAGGCCAGCGAGAGTGGAAGGAAAAATTCACCTGGGAATCGATAGTCGATAAATACGAAGAACTTTACCTTTCACTGTATAAAAAAAAGAGTGGCGCAAAGAGTGAAAAAAAACAGTCGATATCTTACCCGAGAAAAAAAGAACAAAAACCCCGGATTCGGGAAAACAAAGTTAAGCCGAATATCACGGCACTGATTTTCAGCAAAGACCGGGCGATGCAGCTACGTGCGACGATTGATTCACTCCTGCTTCACTGCCGGGATTACGATGTCGCAGATATCATTGTGCTGTTTAGAGCGACAAGTGCGCTGCATCAAAAACAATACGACGAATTGAAGAAGAAGTTTCCTTTTGTCGGCTTTGTCGAGGAAACGGACTTCCATCAGCAGGTCCTTTCAGTGGTCGGGCGCTCTCAATATATTCTTTTTCTGGTCGATGATAACATTTTCATCAAATCTTTCTCACTGAGAGACATCACAGACGGCCTTGATACGCAAAAAGATGCGATTGGGTTTTCCCTGCGACTGGGCAAAAATACCAGTTATTGCTATATGCTAAGCTCACAGCAGAAAATACCCGCCATCGAAAATATCCAAGACGGCGTATTCAGATATCGCTGGCCCGATGCGGAATGCGATTTCGGCTACCCGCTCGAACTTTCAAGCTCTTTTTACCGCTCAAGCGACATCTTTCAGTTGTTCAGCCAACTCGAGTTTTCGAATCCCAACATCCTCGAAAGCGGGATGAGCAAAAACAAAAATACGTTTGTTTCGTCGGCGCCGTTCCTGCTGATATTCGAAGAGTCCGTAACCTTCTGCAATCCCGTGAACATGGTCCAGTGCATATACAAAAATAACAAATTCGGCACCATTTATGGCTATACATCGGAGCAATTAGCTGATTGTTTTTCGCAGGGTATGGCCATAGACGTGCGAAAATACGCCGATTTTGTACCCGGTGCCGCACATCAGGAAGTAGAGTTGTATTTCAAATCCGTCGGCCGAAAAGGGCCTGGTCCGATGCCGGTAGCCAGCAAGGCGATTATCGAGGCGCCAGCTGCAGATACAACAAAACCCCTCTTTTCAATAGTTATGGCAAATTACAACAACGGCAGGTATATAGGCCGGGCAATAGAATCGGTTCTGAGCCAGACTTTCAAGGACTGGGAGCTTATAATAATCGACGACTGCTCGACCGATGACTCTATCGATGTAATCGAAAGCTGCCTCGGCGACAAGCGGATACGGCTCATTCGGCACGACGCAAATAAAGGTTATATAACTGCCCTTAAAACCGGCATCGCCAGCGTCCAGAGCGAGATTTTCGGAATACTCGACAGCGACGACGCCCTGACACCAAACGCCATTGAAACGATGCACCGACACCACCTCGAATCGGCCGACTGCGGGCTGATATATTCGCAGTTTATGTATTGCGATAAAAACCTGAGGCCGAAGCAGCAGGGCTACTGCAAGGCCATACCGCCGGGAAGCACAGCCCTTGAGACGGACTTAGTTAGTCACTTCAAGACCTTCAAGCTTTCGGACTATCACAAAACACCCGGCTACGACGAAACCATACTCTACGCCGAAGACAAAGACATCAGCTATAAGATGGAGGAGGTTGCGAAGCTGAAGTTCGTAAACGAATGTCTTTATCTTTACAGGGAGCTGCCCAGCTCGCAGGGCCACAATCCGAAAAAGGTCTCAATCGGACTGCAATCGATGCACAGGGCCAAGGCGAACGCGCGTATAAGAAGGGGCGAGGTCGCCGGGCCTGCTGAAATATTCCTCAAGGCGCGCGAGGAATTCGCTAAGGCGAATTTCTACAAGGCGGGCGAATTGATAAAACAATACCGTGCCTCAATCGACTACTCGAAGTTGCCCAGAAAAATGAATAAATCACGCGGCAGGTCATCACCGGAAATATCGGTTGTAATAGTTACGTATGGCAGAACCGAAGATTTGAAAAAATGCCTCGAATCACTCGCCAAACAGGATAACGAGGATTTCGAGGTCGTCGTCGTTGACAACGGCAAGACCGACCCGCAGGCAGTCATAGAGTATGTCGACCAATATATCGAATGCCCCGTTAATTTTTATCTGTCCGAGGGCCGAAACGTCGGCGCCTGCTGCGCGAAGGGTAAAATTGTTGCCTTTCTCGATGACGACGCCGTAGTTGGTCCCGATTATGTAAGCTCCGTAAAATCGGCCTTTCAAAGCTATGAAATTTACGGCCTGCGCGGCAAGGCGCTGCCGAAAACAAATCCCGATGCGAACGAAGCCGCGGCCGGCTACGATAAGGGGCCGGACCCATTCCCCACTTTTTGCGACCTCGAAGGATGCTCGGCGTTTTCGAGAGAAGTGTTTTTGGCTATGAACGGGATGGACCCGCTGCTGTTCGGGCACGAGGGAAGCGAGCTGACTTACAGAATCGCAAAGAAATACAACCATCTCAACAAGGTCATCTACTGGCCCAGTGCTGTTATTTATCATGACGCTTTGACCGGCCTGTCAAAAAAACAAAGACAGAAAATATATCTACTCAACGAACAATATTTGATTGTAAAACACCAAGAGAATATTTTTCATCTTCGCCCAAAAATAGAAAGCAGCAGCTTGCCCGCGGCAGAGTCCCAAATCGCCGCAGTACAAGCGCCGGCAAACTCCGGCCGGTTTCAGTTGGAACGTATTGGCTCCGAATATGGCGGCTGGACCGTCGATACGAACCTCATATCTCCTGAAAGCACCGTCATCTCTGTGGGACTTGGCGAGGATATCTCGTTTGACCTTGAGTTGATTCGGCGTAAGAATTGCAAGGTAGTTGGTATAGATCCGACCGAAAAGGCACGACAGCACGTTTCTAAAAATGGTCATCCTCGCTTTGAGTTTCTCCAGAAGGCTCTGTATACTCATGGTGGTAATAAAGTCACGATGTATCGCAGCTGCCGTAATGATTGTGTTTCTGAGTCTGTCATTCCCTCACACAATACTGTGACGCAAGCTGAGGCTTACCAGGCAGAAACAATCTCTATACAGGACATTGTTACCAGATACCCTGATATTGCGCTTCTTAAAATGGATGTGGAGGGTGCAGAATACGAAATCATCGAATCCCTGAGCGAGTTGAATATTCCCCAGTTATGCATCGAGTTTCATCACTTCTGCACGAATTTCACTGCTGCCGATACCCTTAGGTGCATTGAGCGCCTCAAGAAGATGGGCTACATCGTAGCCCATTCAACGCATAAAGATGGTGCTCCAAGGGAGGTAACTTTTGTCCACCAGCGTTGTCTTGCTCGTAAGGTTCCAAACATTGACAACAACACCGTTCCTGTTGTGCTGATGGTCTATAACAGGCCCAGACACACGCTCGAAGTTCTAAAGGCCCTGAAACAGCACGACGTAAAAAATATATACATCTTCGCCGACGCACCCAAACAAAAAGAGCACGAGCAGGACGTGGGGCTTGTAAGGCATCTGATTAAAAGTATCGACTGGACGAAGCCGAAAATAATCGAAAGAGACGAGAACCTGGGACTGGCGCGAAGTATCGTCAGCGCCGTCGATTACGTATTCGAGCACCACGACCGGCTGATTCTGCTCGAAGACGACTGCGTGCCCCAGCAATACTTTTTCGACTTTATTCATACCTGCCTCGAAAAATACAAGGACAATCCGAAGGTATTCGGCGTATCTGGATACTCGGTGGCGCTGCCGGAGCAGCTTTTGCAGAACCACCCTTACGACCTTTACTTTTGCCCGCGAATCGGAAGCTGGGGCTGGGCCACGTGGAAAAGGGCCTGGCAGCACTACGGCAGGGACCTGCGAAAGCTGATTGAGCAGGCAAATGAAAAAAATATCGACCTGACGCAGGGCGGGACAGACATCCCGATATCAATAGCGAACTTTCTCAAGGGCCGGCTCAGGGACGTCTGGACGCTCAACTGGGTAATTTCGGTTTATCTCAATGACGGCTCCTTCATATACCCGACACGCTCTCATATCAAAAATGTCGGAATGGACGGCACGGGACTGCACTGCGGAAAGACCGACAAGTATGACAGCCCGTTAGCAGAGAGCAAACCAACCCGCTATCCGGACGATATTATCATCGATAAAAATATAATCGAAAACTTCAGGGGATATTACCAGGCCGACCAGGGACAAAGCCGACAGGCAATCGGCTTCCTCGCTGCAATAGGAAGACAAAAGAGCCGGGCCAAAATCGCGATGGTGAGCACGACCGACAACAGAGGCGGCGCCGCGAGGGTCGCCTGGATGCTCAAGCAGGGACTGGCTGTAAAAGATTTTCAGACAAAGATGTTCGTCAAGGATAAATACTCCGACGACGCCGACGTTTTGAAAATTACGAATCCCGCCCTCGACAATAACAAGACCCTGGAAACACAGGGCCTGCTTTACTACGACATTAAATCGACCTCGCTTTTAGCCCGCAATCCCGATTTCACAAATTGCGATATCTTTCATTTTCACAACCTGCACGGGGGGTATTTCAATCCTTTCGCACTGCCTGAACTGACGAAGCTTGGGCCCTCGGTGTGGACACTGCACGATATGCAGAGCATAACCGGCCATTGCGCGTATGCATTCGATTGCGACAAATGGCAAACGGGCTGCGGTAACTGTCCCAATCTCGATACCTACCCTGCTGTCGCAACGGACCAGACGGCGAAGATGTGGGAGGACAAACGCCGGATATACGAAGAATCCGATATCGAAATAATCGTTCCATCACTATGGCTCAAAAACACCGTCGAGAAAAGTATCTTAAAAGATAAAAAGGTTCACCTGATTTATAACGGAATCGACGAGCAAATTTACAGGCCATACGACAAAGCAGCCGTGCGAAGACTGCTGAAGCTGCCCGAGGACGCAATCGTGGTCGGCTTTGCCACGCACAAGGGCCTGCTCGAAAAACGCAAAGGCGGCGATTTCATACTCGAAGCGTATAAGTATTTTGTTACCAAATATCACAATCTGTATTTCGTTTGCGTAGGCGGCAAAGCCGAGAACGCTCCCACCGAAAGATTTCTCCAAATCCCATTCGTAGCAAACGAAACCGCCCTGGCGCAAATCTACTGTGCAGCGGACGTGTTTATGTTCCCCACCCTTGCCGACAACTGTCCGCTGGTAGTGCTCGAGCTTATGGGCTGCGGCGTGCCGGTCGTATCTTTTAATACAGGCGGCGTGCCCGAGCTGATTGAGCACGGCAAGACCGGCTTTCTCGCTCCTTACAGGGATACAAACCAGCTTATATCGCTCACCGAACAGCTTATTCTTGACGAATCGTTACGACATCAGTTCGGCCAGGCGGCGGTTGCGAGATTACGCGAGCGGTTCACCCTTAATCGTATGATTGACGACCATATTCGCCTTTACGAGGGTCTTGTTCAAAAACAACCTGAAATCAAAAAAGAACATCGTATTAAAAAAACGGCATCCCTTGAAGCCAAGGAAACAACACAGAATCAATATCTCGTTGCCGCGATAGTCTCGACCTACAACGCCGAACGTGACATAGCCGGCTGTCTGGAGAATCTGGAAAACCAGACGATAGCGAACCGGCTCGAAATCATCGTCGTCAACAGCGGCTCAAAACAAAACGAGCAGGCCGTAGTGCAGGAGCTCCAGCGGCGATACGGGAATATAAAATATATAAGAACAGACGAGCGAGAGACAATATACGCCGCCTGGAACCGGGCAATAAAGGCCGCGACCGGCAAATATATCACAAACGCCAACACCGACGACAGACGTCAACGGGACGCCTTCGAGACAATGGCCGAAGCATTGGAGCAAAATCCCGACAGGGCGCTGGTTTACGGCGATAATGAAATCGTTGATTCGCAGACGGGGCAGGTAATAAAAACAACAACGAGAGGGGATTTTTCGAGAACCCGCCTGCTCGACCATTGTTTTGTCGGACCCGGGCCTATGTGGCGAAGGGAGCTTCACGACGAGCTGGGATACTTCGATGGAAATTTCTTCTCGGCGGGCGATTATGAATTCTGGCTTCGAATGTCCCAAAAATATGACCTGTTGTATCTGCCGACCGTGCTCGGGCAATATCGACACAGGCCCGACAGTATCGAACACGATAACGGCGGCTTTGCGGGCAGGTTCGAAACGGGACTGGTCAAAAAGGCATATCAATATGCGAATGTGAATAACACAACGATTGGCAAGGACGGAATAACTGCAACACAACCATACGATAACTGGTGCGAGACAAATATTCTCAGGAAGAAAACCGCCGAAAGACTGACAAACCAATCGTTGGAGGTCGTCGAAAAAATCTGTGACTTCCGTGAAAACACTAAAAGCCCCGCGCTATCGATAATCATCGCAACGCATAACAGGGGCCAAAACCTGGCTGAATGCCTCGGCAGCTTAGGCAGGCAAACAGAAAGGAATTTCGAAGTAATAATCGTAAACAACGGCCGGGCGATTGATGAGCTTGCGCAAAAAAACAGCAACGGCACTCCAGGCCTCTGCTATATCGAGCTGAAAAGCAACTACGGGCCTTCACTTTCGAGAAATATCGGAGTCGGCCTGGCAAAGGCCCCATACCTCGCCTTTCTCGACGACGACGCAACAACAGGCGAAGATTTCGTTCGCAACATCATAATACATCTCGGTGAAAACGGCGTTTGCGGTCTCAGGGGCAAGGCACTGCCGAAATCGGGCGATTATAAGCCGGACGAGTATGACCTCGGCGACGAATCAATGCCTTTCCCCGCGGAACTCGAAGGCAACTGCGCCTTCCGTAAAGACATCTTTTGCGAGGTCGGCGGATTCGATGAATGCCTGTTCCACGGCGAAGGACTTGACCTTTCGTTCAGGATTTACAAGTCGCAGAATGAAAACCCGGATTGCACGCGATACTTCCCGGATGTCGTCATTTATCACGACCCGCACGGAAAAGACGGCGCCGGCGAGCTTGAAAAGTCGCTTCGCTCGGAAATTATGTCGGAACTTCTAAACCACAAGCATCCGGGCATCAGGCAGTTCATCGGCTATTTTAATAACTTCTACCCGGCAAACAGAAAACTGCTCGACGGCGACTACAACCGGCTGATGGTTAACGTCTCGTTCCTCGAGAAAAATTGTCCGCAGCGCGCCCTTGGCTGGGCTGAAAAAGCAATCGGCCTCAGGCCCGACAGTATTACCTGCCGATATGTGCTCGGAAGATTATATACCCGGCTTGAAAGGTTCGATAAAGCAGAGCAGATTCTTGAGCCGTTGAGCCGGCAGCTGGGCAGGGCCATAACGGAAAGGAATATCGAGTCACTTGGCGAGGACTTCACGGACAAAAACGCGGCGGGTATCTGTTATTTAGATACGTGTATGAAACTGGCCTACTCATACGCCCAGCAGGGAAAAACGGACAAGGCCATCGTTACCTATTCGCAATTATTAAACTGCCCCGCCCTGGCGTTTGGTGAGGAGCAGAAAAAATGCATACAGGACGAAATCTCGATATTGAGCCAGGCCGCCGGAGCCGAAAAACCAAAGACCGTTAACGAAAACGAACCTGTTTCAAAAGATAATGAATGCTGTTACCTGGTTTCGGCGATTGTTTCGGCCTACAACTGCGAAAAGTTTATCAGGGGCTGTCTCGAAGATTTGGAAAACCAGACGATAGCCGACCGGCTCGAAATAATCGTAGTCAACAGCGGCTCAGAGCAAAACGAAGAAACAATCGTTCGAGAATTCCAGGAAAAATACGACAACATCGTTTATATCAAGACGGAAGAACGCGAGGGGCTTTACTCGGCCTGGAACCGGGCGATAAAGGCGGCTTCGGGGCAATTTTTGACAAGCGCAAACACCGACGACCGTCACCGCAAAGACGCACTTGAAGTGATGGCGAATAATCTCATTGTAAATCCTCATATAGCGCTGGTTTACGGTGACCAGATAGTTACCGATACTCCCAACGGCACTTTCGAAAATCACCACGCCCTGGAACAGGCCAAAAGGCCTGAATTCAGCCGGCAGCGGCTGCTCTTCGGGTGCTGCGTCGGCTCGCAGCCGATGTGGCGAAAATCGCTGCACGACGAGTTCGGCGGTTTCGACGAGACGCTCACCTGTGCGGCTGACTGGGATTTCTGGCTCAAAGCCGCCGACAAATACAGCTTCAAACACATACCGGAATTTTTAGGCCTTTACTATCGCAACGAAAAAGGCATCGAGCACGGTCGAAAGATTCACAGCTTATACGAGCGATACGCCGTCGGCAAACGATACGGCAATCCTTATATCTCCGTTATCCCCGTTCATCAGGCGGCAGACAATCCGTTAGTTTCGATTGTGATGGCCGCATACAACGCCGCCGACTATATCGCACGAGCGATTGAAAGCGTTCTGATTCAAAATTACAGGAACTTCGAGCTTATCGTTGTGGACGATGGCTCAACCGACAAAACTGGTGAGATTGTTCGCAGCTTCAAAAACGAACCGATAAAGTATTTCCGAAAAGAAAACGGCGGGGTCGCTTCGGCGCGAAATTTCGGACTCAAACAATGCATCGGCTCATTCATAGTTATCCTCGACAGTGACGATATGATGACGCCCAACTACCTTGCCGAACACCTCAAAGGTTTTGCTCAGCATCCAGAGGCGGATATGGTCTATTGCGACGAATATCTCATCGACGAACAGGACCAGCCCATTCGTGTAATTCAAAGGCCTTCGTATTCAGACCAGCAGGCAATCATAGCCGATATGTTCCGCTGCGGCTGGCCGGTCGTGCATTTCAAAACCTGCATCAGGAAAAATGTCTTCGACAAAATAGGGCTTTATGACGAACGCCTGATTGTTGCCGAAGATTACGATATGATGCGACGCTTTATAAAACAAGGCCTGAAGATGTATCACCTGTCGGAGGCGCTTTATCTGCGTCGGCTGCGTGAGAACAGTCTCTCGAAAAAATATAACGCAGCAAAGGCCAGGAGCCATTTCGATGTCGTCGCTCGATTCGCCGAGACCTTTACTCCGGAGCAATTATTCCCGGACATCGAATGGGACAAGCTTCCGGCCGAGCAAAGACTATTAATGGTAAAATGTAAATCGGCTGTCGTCTATCTCGGTATCGGCGAGCAATACCGCGACTCCAATGCGCCGGATTACGCCTCGGCGGCTTTCGAGATGGCCTGCGAGCAACTGGACGAATGCTGCCAGATAGAGCCGGCCAATCGGCAAATAAAACAATTGCAGGAAAAATGCCGGATGATTTGCGGCAGGCATTTGCAGGCCAACAGCCAACTTGTCGGCCAAACAACATAAAGGGAAACCGGTAATGCAAAGAAGGGCTAAACAACAAACGATTTTCTTCGATAATAGTCTAATACGGACAACGAAAACGGGCACGGAGGAACACCCCATAATATCTTTAAAATTTGAACGAAAAAGAGGACAAAAATGGGAACCCTAAATCTGCCGGGTCTTTTAAGCGGCATAGACTCAAATACGCTGATTTCACAGCTTATGGCCATCGAGCGCAAAAGACTAAATTTATATCAAAGCCGTCTATCGACCTGGGAAGACAGAAAAGAAGCTTTTAGCACTCTCGAAGGCAAGCTTAGCGCCCTTAGAACCAGTATCGCCGCCCTGTCGGATGCTCATGAGCTTCGTGCGTTCAGCGTATCATCCAGCGACGAAGACATTCTTACCGCACAGGCAACAAACGAATCTTTCGAAGGCAATCACAACGTCGTAATCAACCAGCTTGCCACCAGCGACCGCTGGGTCCATACCGCCGGTATGGAATACGCCGAGGATTACGTCGGGGCGGGGACATTCATTTATTCATATAACGGCAAGGAAACAGTTATCACAACCACGGATACCACGACACTGGAGGAGCTTGCCGGATTAATAAATAACGACGCCGACAACCCCGGTATTACGGCCTCCCTGCTGCACTATAATAACGCCTACTATCTCGTTCTTAACGGTAACGAAGCCGGCTCGGATTACCAAATCTCGGTAAACGCAAGCAACACGGAAATCTGGCAGGCAGACAGCGCCTTTACATATAATTCCGACAACGCCACCCTCAGTATCCGGATAAACCAGCTCGACCAGTTCGGCGAAAATGCCCTCGAAGGCGGGGAGGTCATAGAAATAACCGGAACCGACCGCTACGGCAACGCCATAACGCAGGTTGACCTCGCAATAACCAGCAATACCAAGTTAAGCCATCTTATAGATAAAATCAGCGAGGCATTCGACGACAACGTGAAGGTAACCCTCGAAAACGGCAAAATTGTGGTAACCGACGATTTTGCCGGCACGAGCGAGCTGTCGCTGACACTCACATACAATGCAAACGGCTCAGCGGCAACGCTGACGCTGCCTACAATGTCCGTATTAACAGAAGGCGGCAGCACCACGGCCACGCTTACCGATTTCGGCACCACTGATTTCACAAGGACCCAGGCCTCACAGGATTCAAAAATCAAGGTGGATGGCTTCCCTTCCGCAGCCGCCGTGGCGGAAGTCCAGCAAATCGAACATACCAGCGCCGTAACCAGCGGCACATTCACGCTCAGTTATGGCGGCTTCACCACCGAAGCTATATCATACGACGCGAGTATCGAGGATGTCCAAGCAGCCCTCGAATCGCTGCCAAACGTCACGGCAGGTGATATAACCGTAAGCGGCGACGCGCTCAATGCCAGCGGCACGCTATCATTTACATTTGCAGATACGCTGGGCGACGCGAGTATGATTCTTATAGATTCATCGGGCCTTAGTGAAACCCTGACCGTTACCGAGCAGACGAAGGGCGTTGACGAATATATAGCCAGAAGCGCAAACACGATTGACGACGTTCTTTACGGCGTGACGCTGCATTTACACGATACCACCGGCTCAACCGGCGAAAATATAACACTCACAAGAAACACCGAATCGGTTAAGCAGAAGCTGTTATCGATGATTGAGGCCTATAACGACACTGTTACCTATATAAAGGAAAAGACAGGCTACAATGACGTCCTGAAAACAGCCGGTATCCTGATGGGTGATTTTGTCGTCAGGAACATACCGAACCAGCTTCGCACGCCCCTGATATCGCAGACAGCCGGGTTCGCCGAAGACGTCGATACATTCCTGACACCCGGCGAAATAGGCCTGCAGCTCAACGGCGACGGCACGCTCAGTCTCGACTCAAACGCCTTCGACAAGGCGATTGCCGAGGATTACACGGGCGTGCTTTCGGTAATCGGCGCGGCAAAAACAGGCAGTTCCGACAGCAACGCAGTCCGGTTTTATCAGGCCAGCAGCAGCTACACTACCGCCGGCGAATATGATGTCGAGGTAACCGTCAGCGGCGGGGCCATAACAAGCGCAAGAATAAAACTCTCAACGGAATCGACCTGGCGCGACGCCTCATACTCCGGCAACATCATAACCGGCAACAGCTCCTTCGACGATGACGGCGACCCGGTGTATTATGAAAGCGGCTTGCAGCTCAGCGTCGATTTGAGCCAGGACGGGACCCATACGGCAACGGTAAGTGTAAAGCAGGGCTTCGCCGGAGCGGCCGAAGACGTTCTCGACACATTGCTGAAAGTTACTACCGGCCCGATTGATATCAGCCAGGAGCACATAGACGATACCATTGAAAACATACAGGACCGAATCGAGGACGAAGAGTATCGTCTTACCCAAAGAGAAAGACGGCTGGTCGAGCAGTTTGCACGCCTTGAAAAAATGCTGGCTTTGATACAGAACCAAATGGCCGCTTTGGGTTTCAGCAATTCTTAATAAAAAGCCCGGCCTTTAGAAACTGTCTATCTTCTTCTTTGCCGCAATCTGTGCAGCATCGCGAGCACCTCCGCCACCGCCACATACAGGCCCTGCGGTATCGGCTCGCCGATTTTAACCGTCGAGTATATCGTTCTGGCAAGCTCCGGCCTGCGAATAATCGGAACGCCGTATGCTCGCGCTATTTCCATAATCTTTTCGGCAATATTGTCGGCGCCTTTTGCAAGAACCACCGGCGCATCCGTCTCGGCCGGCTCATACTTGAGCGCGACGGCAATGTGAGTCGGATTTACAAGAACTACCTTGGCCTTGGGAACTTCCTGCATCATCCGCTGCATACTCATCTGTAACTGCATCTTACGGATTCTGATCTTGACCTCTGGAGCACCATCGGTATCCCTGTGCTCCTGTTTAACCTCCTGGCGACTCATCTTGAGGTCCTCGATGTATTTCCACTTTTGATACATCGCATCTCCTATCGCCAGTGCCAGCAGCGCTATGCAGATACGGATGCACAACCCGAATATTATTTTGGCGATAGTAGCTATTATCAGCCCCGACCATGCCCATCGAAGCTGCACGAGCGTATCGATCTGACTGCGAAGATAAACCCAGACGACTATCGTTATAATTATAAACTTGAGTATTGAAACCAGCAGCTTAACCATGGACTTGCCGTTAAAAAGCTGCTGCAGGCCGAAAGCCGGATTTAGCACATCGAGTCTAATATTGACCGCCTTGGGAGCGAAATTCGGGCCTGTTATGGCCAAACCCGCCAGGACCGAGCCGGCAACCAATACCGCAAGAATAGGAATAATGGCAAAAATCGAATCAACAAACCTGCTGTTTACGAAGCTGATGAACGAATCACTATTGATAAAGACCTGCGTCTGGCATGAAAACCCGTCCCTTGTAAGCTCTGCCGCCCAGACCGAGAGCCGTCGAGACATTATCGAAACCATTCCAACCAGCACCACAAGAGTCGCAACAGACATTATTTCCTGAGCTTGCGGCACGTTGCCCTGAGCTCTGGCCTTTTGCAGGCGACGTGCTGTTGGCTGTTCTGTTCTTTCCGCTGCCGGCTGTTCGGGCATATCAAGGCCTTAGTCAAACTCTCTTAACGTCTTCTCAAACACTTTTTCGCCGGATTAGACTTTCTCCACATACCGTCTACAAAGGCAGTATCTTCGCCATCATTTTGGCGGCTTCACTTACGAATCCGTCAATGAAAGGAACGAATATAACCAGCATCACAAAACCGAGGCCTATTCTCAGTGGAAAGCTGATAAAAAATATGTTCATCTCAGGCACTATCCGCGCAAGAATCGCCAGTGTAACCAGCAGGAGCAAAATCGCAGCCAGCACAGGCGCGGCTAATCGCAGCCCGGCCACTAACATCATTGAAGTTGCCTCGAGAATACTCCCGGTCAAATCAGCAATCGTCGGTATCCTGCCCGCGGGAAAAAGCTCATAGCTGCGATGGATAATTCTCAACAACAGGTGGTGGCCGTTGGCCGCAAGAAATGCCAGCACAAATATCATTTCCAGCATAGTCGCCAACGGCTGAGCCCGCTCCTGCGTCAGCGGGTCCAGTATTTCAGCCATAGACAATCCCATCTGGTTTTCAATTATTCGACCGCCAAGCTTAAGCGCAGAAAACAGAACGCTTGCGATTATACCCAGGGCCAATCCATAAGTTGCCTCAGCACTGAGCAACAATGCCGCCTGAACGGCAGAGGTGTGTCCTTCAACTGCGACCAACTGGCTCGTTGCCGAAAAGAAAATCGCCAATAGCACCACTGCTGCAACCTTTATCGTCTTCGGAACGATGAGCCATCCAAAAACCGGAACAACAAGGAAAAAGGCCGAAATCCTCGTCAGCACCATTACAAAACCCAGCAGCTTCTCAATCAATATATCCACGTTTTAGTGCCCGATGTTTTGGATATATCCGAAGATTTCATTGGTGAATCGGAGCATGGTTTCAAGTGCCCAGTTGCCGGTCAATAGAGTCACTATTCCCACGGCCAGAAGTTTCGGAACTATTGTCAGGGTCATATCGCGGATACTGGTCACCGCCTGCAGCAGCGTTACTAACACGCCAACCACGATACAGGTGGCCAGAACCGGCCCCGATAACAGAAGGGCGGTTTCAAGAGTGTGGCGACCAAGATAAAGAGTGAGACTGGAATCCATATTATTCCCCTAAAACAGCTAACGGAAACTCAAGCTCAGACTCCTCGCCAACAGTCCCCAGCCATCGACAAGTATGAATAAAATCAGCTTTAAAGGCAGCGACACCATAACAGGCGGCAGCATCATCATACCTGCGCTCAGCAGAACGCCTGCAATGACCATATCAATCAGCAGAAAAGGAATGAACAAAAGACACCCCATCTCGAAAGCCGTGCGAAATTCGCTGATGATAAAAGCCGGTATCACGACATGCAGCCCGATGTCCATCGGACTTTTGGGCTCCTCAATATTTGCCATTTGCACAAACAACGACAAATCCGTCTGCCTGCTCTGGCGAAGCATAAATTCCTTCAGGCAATTGCCGGCCTTGTCCGCAGCCGACTGAAAATCCATCTTATCCGCCAGATACGGCTGAATCGCTTCGGAATTTATCTGCGTTAATGTGGGCGTCATCGTATACAGCGTCAAAAACAGGGCCAGCCCCATAATCGCGATATTGGGCGGTATCGTCTGTGTCGTAAGCGCCCGCCGGACAAACGCAAGAACAATCACTATCCGAGTAAACGATGTCATCATAACCAGCAGACTGGGAAGAATCGCAAGCCCTGTAAAGATGATTACGAGCTTGACCGGTGTTGACCATTGCTGATTTTTTTCTTTCTCAGCTGTCGCCTTATCCACAATACTCATCAGCTCGCCGATGCTGGGCACACCTTTCGGCAAGGCATTCGCTGCTGTATTGTCCGGCACCTGCGGCATGACAATCTCAAAAGGCGCCTGGGAACCGGTCTGCCCCAGGGCAAGACCCGAAAAAGCAATTACAATCAAAATCAGCGGCAACAGATATCTGTTTACCATTCGCTTGTTTTGCTCCTTGCTTCCAGTTGGCTTTGAAAATCAACGCCGGAATCGGTTACGTCAGCAAGCATCGTGATTGTGTCGTTTGTGCTTGCTATTAGTAGACGCTTATCACCTATCTGAATCAGGTGCAGGCCTTTGCGCGGTGCGATATAAGCAGTTTCTATCACGCGTATCTTTTTACCGGGCAGATTCGCAATCCGCGGTAATAACTTCCTGGAGACGTAAACCGCAACGATGCCGAAGACAATTACCAGCGATACTGACATCAGCATCTTATAAAACAATTCACGACCGCCTGAGGTCAAAGGTTGCCGGTTCGAAAAACCGGTCTCAGACTGTAAATCATCCCCTCGGCTTGCCACTTGTTCTGCCTGCTTAGTAATCGAAGAATCAGTATCCTGCCCCTGGCTGGGCGCATCGGCTGCCGAGGCCTGTATCGATTGAAATCCAAACGCGGATAACAACAAAGCCAATATCAAAACAAGTTTTGTCTTGCCTGTCGCCACGCTATAAGGTGCACCAAAATTAACCTTGATATATCTGTATAACTGCAAATTGTATGCCCAAAGGTTACAACCGGCCCTATTGGCCTTTTCTGGGCTAAAGAGATGATAAACCCTGTATCCTGGCTGAAGGAAAATCAGACGATATGTCGAAAAACTTAACGGACGGGCGTTTATAATTCACCCATCCCGTTGAGATAATAAAGGTTATAACAGGTACCTGACGCCCCTGGATTTAGCTGCCGTTTCGAAGAATAGCAATCAGTACTCGCGGTTGTGCGGCCACAACCTTATCACCTGCCGTCCATACGCTATCGGGTCCCGCTGCCCAGGAATACATCGACCACTTACCTGTATCGGGAAGGTTCGCCCGCAGAAAATCTTCAATCACCTTTGCTCTTTGGGCTGCCAGAAATAATCCCTTTTTCCTTGCTTGCCCGCTGCCGCTTATACACAACACACAAAGTTTTACCTCAGACGGGCTTTCATCCTGACGCAGTTTTATACAGAACTCCTTTAAAAAATGCTCTGACTGCTCATTTATTACCTTCTCATCACCCGCAAAATGTATATCTGTAAGGGCAAAATTCACCTTTTCAGCGTTTATTGGCGATGGAGCGGCAGCCCCATGCGAAACAACCTTCTTAAGATCGCGTCTAACTCTCTCTGTACTCACATCCAGTGTTCTGCCTTCAGCATCATCCTCCGGATTTTCTATAGAGTAATAATAACTTGTAGCTCCGGGTCCCAGATTTCTCTCTCCCCGGAATCCCGCCTGGAAAGATTCGAGGAATGACCAGCCGCCGCCCTCACCCTCATCCAGCAGCGTATCATCTCGCACGTGCCCCATACTTACCAATACCACAAAAAAGGCCAGCAAAAGAGCAACTAAAGTAGTAAACGTAACTATATATGCCGGCGCCCCTGGGCCGCTTTCTTCTTTTGGGCGATTAACCTGCCTCATTTGTTTATGCCGCTCCCCAGCAATACTATTTCAAGCACGTCCTTGCCTATCCGTTCGCCTCCTTCTCCTCGGGCCTGCAGGGTATCCTGCACTACCGACACACTTGTCAATGAAATGCCAACGCGGTCCTTCTCAAGCCCGCAATTACTTGTCAAATAATCAATTACCGCTAATAACCTCGAAAGACTTATATTATTATTAGCCGCCGGCACAGATGAGCTTTTCTCACCAATAACGACACCATTCGGCACCTTTTCCAAAAACAACACCAGTTCATCGAGAATCTGACGCCCCTGCGCCGATATTGCCGTTGCTCTGCCGGCAAATACTTTTTCCGAAGGTATCAGAAAAACCCTCGGCTCGAATGGGTCAGGAAAGTCTGCCGATTCTTTCAGCCCACCGCTTGTCCCCTGCTCCAAAGTCGCGTGTTCGCTTCCCTCCAGGACTGCTTCAACCGGGTCGGTTCTCATAACACTCTCCAGGCTGTTGCGATACATCTTATCCGCCCAGTTAAAACCGGGCATTACTCTGCGAAAAGCATTTCTCAATCCCGGTATAGTTTCATCGCCGATGGACGAAAAGGTCATCAACAGCACAAAAAACGTCAAAAGCAGCGTCAGGCAATCGCAGAAAGTCAACATCCAGGTCGGCGCACTCGGCGCTTCTTCTTCTTCAGGAGGTTTCTTCTTGAATGCCATTAAACTGTGGCCTTAACTTCTTTTCGTCTGCCCTGCGACACAAATACCTGCATCTTTTCCCGCACAATAGTCGGGCTTTCGCCCTGGGCTATCGCGCAAACCCCCTCGACAACCATCTCCTTGGCCATCACTTCCGCCTTCGAATACAAACCCAGCTTGCCCGACAAAGGAATGAATATGAGATTCGCCGACATTGCCCCGTAAAAAGTAGTAATCAGCGCGACCGCCATTCCCGCTCCGATAGATTCAGGCGAGGTCATGTTGCGCAACATTTGAACAAGCCCTATAAGCGTCCCTATCATTCCGAAAGCCGGCGCCGCCGCACCCATAAATTCCAGAATCTTCTTGCCTATCGAATGCCTGTCCTGCAGGTACTGGATTTCCATTCCCATAATATCCCTTATCGCATCGGTCTGCTGACCATCGACAAGCATTTGCAGCCCCCTGGCCAGAAAACTATCCTTGGCCTTGGGAATTTCCTGCTCCAGCGCCAGGGCACCATCTCGCCGGTTTATAGCAGCGTAATTTACCATAAGCTGGATAAGCTCCGCCTGGGAAGGTATCTTGGTAACAATCGTCTTCTTGATAACAGAAAAAATCCCCAGAAACTGCGGCAATGAGAAATGAATCATTGTCGCACAAAGCATACCACCTATGGTGATTGCCATTGCGGGATAGTCCACAAATATCTTCCAGCTTCCGCCGGACATGATTGCCCAGGCAATAAGCAGAAAACCAAAAATTACTCCGATAATTGTTGTTGGGTCCATAATCGTTCTACTCTACTATTTCTTTAAGTCTGCGACACAACACCGCGGCAAGCTTGGGCTCCGACGTTACCATCTCCGCCAGCAGCTTTGCCTTGGTCCTCTCGGTCATATAGAAAAGAATTTTCGCCGTGTCATCTATCGGCCCGCCCGGCACAATTCTGCCTTCATCCATCTGTTTTGCGCACATATTGCTCAGTATCTTGCTGGCGCCGGCCGGGTCCATCTTGTCGTAAGTAGCAGCAATCGCTACAAGATTGGCTTTTTCGCTCTCCTCTATCCTGGCGCGGGTTTCCAGCAACTGGCTTCTCTGCTCCTTTAGATTCGCCACCAACGCCGCCATTTCAACACGGAGCCGGTTAAGTTCGTCAATATCCTTCTTCAACGTCTCCTGGGTCATCTGCAGTCTCGCCTCGCGAAGCTCTAATTCTTCTGTTTTGCTCTCGTAGTCCTGTATTTTTTCACGGACTTCATAAACCAGATTTTTAAGTTGTTTCTCAGTCATTCCGGCTATCGTTTCCCGCCTGTCATCGGTTTCACTGCTTTCAGAGGTATCTACTGCCGCCTGTGCCGATTCCGTCGCCTGCTGAGCTTCTGCTGTGGTTTCCGGAGGCACTTGGGCCGACCCGCCGACAAGCCATGCCACCACGAATGCCCCGGCAAAACTCAAAAGGCCGGCGGCTGCGGCAATTATTATATGTTTTTTGCTCACGTTCTAATCTCCTGTCAGACAACCGACAATTTTATATCGCAACATATCAGTCTTCAAAACCGGCGTCTTCTTCCGGCTTTCTGTTCTCGCGGGCAAAACTCAGGGTCGCTATTTCATCCAACTGCTTCTGTTCCAGCTTATCCTGTTCTTCAATAAATTTCCTTTTGGCCTGTTCTCTAAGCTGTTGAAGACCTTCTTTGAAACGCCTTATTTTTAGAACCTCAACAATCTTGTCTTTTTGTTTTTTCTCCAGTTCTACTATTTTCTTTTGAAGCTGCCTGATTCGTTCATCTGTTGCGGCCGAGTATTTCAGGAAAAATTCCTGCTTGCCGAGCCGGTCCCTGGGTTTCTCTCTGGCTATCGACTCAAGTATATCCACCAGGATTCTCTGTTTTGCGAGCAGCTCACTTCGCGTTTGGGTAATTTCTTCCGTTATTGCAAAGAGCTCTTGTGTCTTTATTTGTTCCTGCTTTTCCTTTACGTCGAGCACACGCTGTAGTCGCCATGCGAATCGCCTCATTTAATATAATTCCTTAGTTGCCGATGCCGAGCAGCTTATCCCACGACCGGGTAATTTCTACCATCTGCCTGACGGTCTCTTTGAATTCGGTTCGGTGCCGAACGGGCTGTATGAGAAAGTTTCTTATGTAGTCAATCAGTGCAATAGCGCCATCAATCCGTCGATTACTGCCCGGCGAAAACGCCCCGATGTTAATCAGGTCCTCCGCGTCGGCATAGGTGGCATATATCTCCCGCAAATTTCTTGCCGCGGTCCTGTGTTCTTTTGTGGTAACCGCCGGCATAAGCCGGCTGACGCTGGCGAGAATATCCACAGCCGGAAAATATCCCCGCTCAGCCAGTTTTCTCGAAAGAATTATGTGCCCGTCGAGCAGGCTTCTCGCGCTATCCGCGACAGGGTCGGTCAGGTCGTCGTTCTCCACAAGAACCGTCAACATTCCTGTGATACTTCCATTGTCGGCCCGGCCCATACGCTCAATAAGTCGAGGCATAAGTGAAAATACACTCGGGCAGTAGCCCTTTGTTGCGGGTGGCTCGCCCGCCGCAAGTCCTATTTCTCGCTGAGATTGGGCAAAACGTGTCAGTGAATCCATCATAAACAATACATTTTTGCCCCGGTCTCTGAAATACTCCGCAACCGTCACCGCAACAAATGCCGCCTTGACCCTCTGGATGGGCGGCGAATCCGCGGTCGCCACTACAACCACGCTTCTGCTCAATCCATCGACACCAAGGTCGTTATCCAGAAACTCTCTCACCTCTCGGCCTCGCTCGCCTATGAGCGCAACGACGTTGACATCCGCTTCGCTGGAATTGGCGATGTCGCCAAGCAGCACGCTTTTGCCGACACCACTGCCTGAAAAAATACCTACCCGCTGCCCCTTGCCGCACGTCAGCAGGCCATCAATAGGTCGAATGCCAAGGGCGAGTGGTTCGGTTATTTTTACCCGGCTAAGCGGCGGTGGACTATGTGCATCGAGGGCGCGTTTCTCGGTTCCAAGCAAAGGCCCCTTGCTATCGATGGGTTCACCAAGTCCGTTGATAACCCTGCCGAGAATATTTTCACTGAGCACAATATATCTCGGTGTCGTCCTCGCTGTAACCGTATCTCCGGGTGATATTCCGTCGATGTGCTCAAGAGGAAGCAAAACCAGATGGTCGTCTTCGAAACCCACAACTTCCGCCAATACGCGCCTGCCGTCGCGAATATGAATGCCGCATAATTCTCCCAAACCTACTATCGGGCCATTGGATTCAACCGTAAGCCCCGAAACCTTTACGACGGTGCCCTGGCAATCCAGCAGATTGATTGTCTCCAGTGTCGAATGCAGTCTTTCAAAATCAATCGCAAAATCGTCGATTTCGTTTGTCATTATCGCTCAAACCGCCTTAATTAGTGCCCTGGCAACCTGCTCCAGGTGTTCCTGTATCATCGATTCAACCTTGCCTTTTGGAGTATCAACGATGCAATCGGCCAGCCCAACGCTCTGGTCCGCTATAAATTGAACGCCGGCGAAACCCCCTTCGCTCTTTTGCAGGATTTGCTGGCTTTTGGCGAGGTCCTGCGGATTTAACCGCACGACAATATCCTGCTGTGTCGGTGCATTTTTCAATGCCTCCTGGATTATGGATTCAATCTGGTAGTCGCCATCCTTAACCTTCTGTAAAAGTATCTTCCTCGCTATCTCCACAGACAGCTTCGCTATTGACTGCCTTTGCTCGACAATCATTTTCTCATATACACGCTGCAATTTTGCCGTGACCGTTTCGAGCGCTCTCAGGGCCTGGTCACACTGAATATCCTGATTTTCAAACCCGGCCGGAGACTGTTGTTCGAAATCGTTCTGTGAGGCCGAAGAGCCAATTGCTGCTGCTGCCGGCCCTATTAATCCTACCGAAACAACAGGTCTTGTTAATTTGACAGTTGGCGTACCTGACATAAAGTTAACTTTCCACGAACATAAGCTCGCCTTTGATATTCATCTCACGAAGAACCTTGACAATTTCCTCCCTTGCCGCCGCTATATCCTCCTTTTTAGGAGCCGCCATAAGCGACGTTTCCTCATCCACCATCGCACCTGCACGCTCCGATATATTGGCTCTTATCTTTTGCGTTATTGCGGCGTCGGCATTCTTTAACGCAAGCGCCAGTTGTTTGGCATCGATGCCCCGAAGCCCCTGCTGCAGAGACCTGTCCGCAACAACCGGGATGTCATCCCAGATTATCATCAGTCCGGCGACCTTTTCGGCTGCATCACCGTCTTTTTCCTTTATTGCTCCGAGCAGGCCGTCGCGCAGCTCCTGCCCAAGATTTCGCAGAATAACCGCCACCTTTCTTAATGATTGCTCGGTCTCCGGCTGAGCAGCCGCTGCGGCACCAGTCAGGGCCTTCAAACGTGTGCTCACCATCTTGGCTATGTGCAGCTTTGCTTCCGCACCGACGCTTTCTTTGGTTGTCATTCGACTAATCACGCTTAACCGCACGCCTTCGCCCAGCATACTGAGAACCGACGAGCTTTTTTTTGCGTCCAGCTCCGACAGGACAACTCCGATTGCCTGTGGGTGTTCGTTCTCGAGTGCCTTGGCAAGCACCTTGGGTTCAACGGACCTGATTGGCATAAACGGGTCCCGCCTCTGGAGCAAGCTGCTGATATCGGCTTGTATCTGTTGAGCTTTTTCCGAGCCAATGGCGCCTCTGAGCATCTCATCCAGAAAAGTCTTAAAATGGAATCCATCACTGCTTTTGAGATGACTGCAAAATTCCTTTGCAAGCTCGATACTTTCCTGGCTCTCACGATAGCCCGAGGCATCCAGATAAGCCAGCTCCAGCGCCAGTTCCTGTACCGTCTGCGTATCCATCCCTTTAAGCAACTCGCCGGCCGTACCCGCATCCAAACCCATTAAAAGCATCGCTGCCTTTTGCTTGCCCCTGACTTGAATTGCTGCTGTTTGCATATCGTTCAGACTTCAATCCAGGCGTGTGATTTCATTATTAATTAAACGGCTTTTTCCTGCAGCCAACTTGCGAATAGTCGTCTTGCCTGGTCGGGATTACTTCGCATTACCTCTGTCAACTGCCTGCGAACAACAACCGGCTCCGCGGCGCTCATCACACCGGGCAGCATCCCCGCGGCTTCCGTGCCGGCCGGGAGTTGCGCAACCTCCTCGGCCGCTGCTTTCTTACGAGCCCTGGTAAAAACTCTAAGCACCAACAGTGCGCATAAAGCCGTTATGCCAAGCGAACCCTGGCGAGCTATCGCCACATAATCCATTTTCTTTGGTTGTTCCTCTTGTTCAGGAACAAGAATTGGACGATAAAACTTTGCTTCAACCACCTTTAACGAATCTCTGCCGTTGAGGTTCAGGCCGAGCGCGTTTTCAATCAGCTTTTCCACGTCTGCAATCTGCATTATTTTTCCCGGCTGCTGCGCGGAATCGGCCTGGTTCGTATCCGCAACCGAAAGGTCCACGACAGCCGCAACCGATAGCGACATCACCTCGCCCGGCACGCCGACCTTTTGCTGCATAGTCTTACCCACGACGTATTCGGTTAATACCGTTTCATCTTTTTTAACCCCGCCTGCCAGTGTTGCACCGCCTTCGGTTCCGGTGGCCGGCTCTGTCTCCGAATTACTCTTAATCTCTTCCTTGGTTACCACTTTTCCCGTGGGGCTGTAGGTTTCGGTAACCATGCTGACGCTTGTCATATTAACTTCGGCGCTGACCCGCACTGTGGCCCGGCCCGGCCCCAGAACCTCCTGAAGCATCTTTTCGACCTTGTTCACCATGTTCTGCTCGACCTTCTCCCTGTAATCCTGCACGGTGCCTGCGCTGCCCGCGAACGCCTGGTCTGACTGGCTGCTGAGAAGCCGACCGTCACTATCAACGATTGTAATGTTTTCTGTCTTCAGGCCCTCAACGCTTCCTGACACGAGATTGGCGATAGCCGCAATATTGCCGTTACTAAGCTGATAGCCCAGCTTCATCTTGAGCACAACCGATGCACTGGTCTGCTGCTTGCCTGAGCTGAAAAGCGTTTGTTCGTTGCTGACTATGTGAATACGCGCGTGTTCCACCCCTTCAATCATTTGTATGCTTTTGGCAAGCTCATCCTGTAACGCGCGTTTCAGATTGATATTCTGAACAAATGGGCTGATTCCGATTTTCTCGTTGTCGAAAATGCTGTATCCACCCTGCTTACCGGAAGGCAGCCCCTCCTTTGCAAGGTCCAGACGAAGCTGATAAACCATTTCTCTCGGCACGTATACACTTTTACCGCCATTGCGAAGCTCGTATGATACGCCTTTCTCGCTGATTTTATCCGTAATCCTGGCGGCCTCCTCGGGGCCAAGCTCGGAATACAACATAGTCATATCAGGCAGCTTCGCCCAATAAAGCAATAGCGCACCTATGATGCCCATCGTCATTACAATCGCCGTAAGCAGTGCCCGCTGCACGACGTTGATATTTTGCCAGACCGCTATGATTTTCTGAAAAAGGTTCATATTCTATGCCCGTATGAGATATTCCGCATTTTTCTCTGTTCCCTTCTTTTATATCTGCATATTCATAGTCTGCTTGTAAGCATCGATAAGCTTGTTACGAACACCTACGAGAACTTTAAAACTTATATCCGCTTTAGCAACCGCTGCGACCACCGAAGCAATATCTTCGTTTCGGCCGGCCAGCAAATCCTGTATCGACATATCCGATGATTGCTGCAACTGGTCCACATTCGAAAGATATTTCTCAAGGGCCTTGACTGTTCCCGAGAAGTTGCCGGGTTGCCCGGTGTTCTCCTGAGGCTTCAGCAACTGCTGCATGTCCTTACTTGTCAGCGAGCTTACATTCGGGTCAAATTTAATCATTTCCTTTCACCTCACTTAGCGAAGCAGTTCGAGCGTCGTTTCGACCATTTGCTGATATCGCCGCAGGACAGCTGCATTTGCCTGGTATGCCCGCGTCGCCTGCGTCAGGGTCATCATTTCTATGGGTATGCTGACATTGGGCATCTGGACGTAACCGTTCTCATCGGCTTCGGGATGGCCCGGGTCGAGAACCCTGGAGAAATCGCCCATATCCCTTGTTATCCGCTCAAGCTCGACTCCGGCGATTTCATCGGAATCCGATTTGAAAACAGCTTCAAGCCGACGGTAGGGTTCTCCTTTGCCCGCATTTGTTGTCCTTGCGTTGGCGATATTCGAAGAGACAATCTCCATTTGCTTGTTCTGCGAGCGCAAACCCGACACCGCGATATCTATTGGTCCAAAAACGTTATCCACTTTCATCTTTTCAACTCCTGCCGGCTCGGTTTTGCCAACACCGGGCCGATACACAAAAATCACTACCTGAGGTCGATTGCCCGCTCGATTTGGCTGTATTTCTTGTTCAGCAGGCGAATAAACGCCTTGTGCCTGAGACTATTTTTGACCAGCTCGCCGACCTCAACCTCAAGATTAACGTCATTGCCGTCGGCTTTGACCGCCGTGTTATTCGGATGATAAAACTCCGGCTCGAACTCCTCGAAGTCGAACTCGCCACCCGATTCAATCGCCTTGTTAAGCAACTGCTCAAACTTCACATTAAGACGACGATATCCAGGGGTCTGAAGATTAGCCGTATTGTTGGCGATAGCCCGCTGCCGCATCGCCTCGGCTTTTAGCCCGGCTTCAAGCAATTCGACTATGCTTGTTTTGGACATCTGTCAGTCCCAACAAAACGTAAACACACCCTGTTTTTTATGTAGAAGTGCAATAATCGTGCCAAAATCGAACTTAGAGCAGCAGGAAGTGGCTGGAACCCTCTAAACCGGCTGAAAAAACGGTTATTGACCGCCCAAGCGCAGCAATCACCCACCAACTAAGGCGTCCGGATTCTATACAAAAAGCCCTGTTTTTTGACGCAGGATACAAAACACAAGCCCCAAAAAAAGCCAACTTCAAGCAGAAACGGAAATTGTTGCCTGACCAATTAGGAGCAATCCGCCGGCCTACGATCGGGAATTGTCAGAACTAAAAAATATATGTTTTTTGCTTCATTTAAACCCTTTGATTACAAAGAGTTAAAGAAGTATGCGCCAAGAAGCATTCCCTGTGGCATCGAAATTGCAAATACTTACTTTGATGAGTCTAATTGCGCTATGAATGTGAGCTTATTTACAACTGATATTGCAAGTCTTAATGCAGCAGGGCCTGCGAACAGCTATTTAGCTGATGGAACGAACAGGACCGAGGGCTGCCGGTCGGGGCTGCGTGACAGAGAGACACCATTCAAAATAGAAACAACTCCCACCAATGAAAGAGATAAAGAGCCGAGAACGGAGCTTTCGAGAAGAAGCGAAGAACTGGCTGGGTCCTATAATATAGACGGCATTCAGCGAGAACGATTCAATCGGAATCTCGAAAATACCGGCAGACACCGATTGAGAGAAAATGAATCTGCTGAAAAACCGGCCGAAAAGAAGACTGCAGCCAAAACGCAGGAATCAGGCGCAGGCAACAAAACAGAAAAACAACCGTCTGTCGGTGATTCGGCTGTCTCGGAGAAAAACAAATACTCCGTCGCTGACAACAGAGAGATTGCAAACCAGACCTTAAAAAACGCCTCGGTGCAAGCCGTTAATAAAAATACTGTTTCGGCTGAGCTAAATTCAGGTCAGGGCATCAAAAGTCTTTTACAAAAAGCTCAGGTGTTTGCTGGCACAGGACAAAATCAAACGAAAACCGGCCAGTCCCCGCAGTCAACAACCGCTCAGGGAACAACTCTTCAACAGCAGGCCGGACAAATACAATCAGCAGTCAAGGCGGAATCGTCGGCAAAAACCGGCAACGGACAAGCCGAAGCAACATCTCGCGATTCCTCGCAAAACACTGCTAAAACGAATCTGTCGGCAAGGATCGCCGATTCACAAACGAAAACTCAAAATTCAGGCGAAGGTGTAAAGCAATTCGGCGAGACAACCCAACAGGAATCTGTTCATTCGCGAACACAGTTAGCGACATTATCGGCCGGGACAACGACTCGAAATGTAGACAGCCAAATATCCGAAGCAACGGCGGCGGCAATCAGGACGATGACAAATCGCGACCCAGGACTCAGGGATGGAGCCAAAGATAAAACGGACGC
>CAYLYB010000021.1:0-1641 GCA_964387605.1 uncultured Pirellulales bacterium
GCCGAGCCGAATATAAACCCTCTCGCCTCGACAGCCGCAACGTAATCGATACCAGCGTCGATATAATCCGCCGCCATCGCCTCAACTGCCGCCTCGAACGCTTCCGGCCGACCTAATAAAGGCGTTATATCTCGAAACAAAATCCCCTTCTTAGGCCAGTCCGGTATATCCCGAATATAATCTCTCAATTCGATTGCCTTTTTACTCATATCATCTCCCATAATTTCCCGACAAGTCTATCAGCCAGACAACCAACATTCCATAAAATTTTACTCGCCTGTGGAGTAGTGTACCTGCCCCCCCTTCTAAGAGACTGTGGATTCAGCAGAATAGAAAACTGAAAATAGAAAATCCCAAATCCTCTCAAACCTCTTCTCTTGCCATTATCCTATTAACGCGTTAAAATCACTTTTAATCGCGGTTTATATATTAATTCCTGTGGTTGAACGATATGTGGTATGTAGTTGATATTTTGTTTGCCAAAAGCTCGGACTTTGATTCGGATACCGTGCAATGCGAATCCTGCAATGTCCTGTTTGAAGCTCCGTCTGCTCTGGCCGCATATGAAAAGGCCGAAAATTGGGGCAGGGAGTACGAAAAATTCAACAACTTTCAATATGTAGGTATTCATAACTTATGGAGTTTGGATTGCGACACCCCTGAAGAAGGAACTGAAGTCGGCGGCGCTTTCTTTGAGGAGCAATACTTCTGGCAGAGAATAGATACTTTTATCCCGGATAAAAATGAAATCCCGACCATTAAAGGTGAGGCAAATAGAAATATTCCCATCGGAGAATTAATGTCCGATGAACAGAAGGAGCAGATGAGAAAAATATTCGATGAAGAATAGTATCACAAAAAACCGAACATGATTGGCGAATTAATCCCGCAAATATACGATGTCAATGGAAAGCCGACAGGCTCCCCCATTTCCGACAAGCGAACCCGGCTCTTTCATGCCACTTTCCCCATGGGCCGTTTTGTCTCTCAGCCCCTCTCACAACAGTGTAAGGATATAAATGAGTTAAGGTGTTTCCTTTCTAAATGCAGATACGTTTCTGACAAAGAGCAGTTCGACAGAAAAGATTACTGGATGCCGCCGGAAGAATTCGAGGTGTCCAAAAAAGGCGACTGCGAGGATTTTGCCTTATGGACATGGCGCCAGCTCTTGGCAATAGGTTATAAAGCCCGTTACGTCGTCGGCACCGCGGGAAAATACGGCGAAGGCCACGCCTGGGTTACTATAGAAAAGGATGGAAAGCATTTTCTGGTCGAATCTATGGCTCATTATGTTGGAGCAAAACTGCCTCGTCTTAGCGTCGTTCGATACTTTCCCTCCGGTTCCGTGGAATGGGATGGTAAAAAGCTGCATTATTTTATGCACTCCAAACCCGATTTCAACCTGCCGATAAAAATCATTCCTGCCTTGGTTTGTGAATGGCTTTTCTTCTGGTCTCTTTTCTGGCTGCGGTTCTTTTTACCACCTTGTCTGCTCCCTTATTATCTGATAAGAAAGCTCATTAGAAAATTCTTCTTCCCTGCTTCCCCAAAAACGCATTAAACACCTGGGGCCAGTTACCTATTTTTCCCAAACCACTCTATAAGCATATACGCATATACTTTGCCCGGCCAAATCTTAAT
>CAYLYB010000021.1:1741-27236 GCA_964387605.1 uncultured Pirellulales bacterium
TTTACCCGCCGTAGCTTAAGCGTAGGCGGGACGCTTCACGAGATTTTATCCGCCGCAGGCGGAACGAGATACGCCACTAATCCTCTTCGTTCATAAGCTCGAAGAGTTTGGCAAGCGCTTCGTGCTGAATCTGCCGAATCCGCTCGCGCGTGAGGTTTAGCTTTTCCCCGATTTCCTTGAATGTCATCGGCTGACTGCCGTCGAGCCCGTAATGAAGTTGAAGTATCACTGCCTCTCGCGGCTCGATATCCCCGAGCAATCTCACCGCCTTGGCCATCTCCTCATCCTCGACAAGCTCATCCTCAGGCCTGTCGTTATTCTGGTTGCGGACATTGACCTCGAACATTTGGTTCTCGTCACCGTTATCCGCCTGCTGATTGTCCTTCACCGAACCGAGAACCTTCACCGTCTCATCGATTATCCGCGCCTTCTTCAAAGGCATATCCATCACGTCCGCCATTTCCTCGGCGTCCGGCTTTCTCCCGAGCTTGTTCTCCAGTTCCGCCGACGTATGCCGCCACTGGTTAATAAGACTTATCATATACCCCGGCACATGAACTGGCCGAACGTCCCCCAGTTGCGCGCTCTTGATACCCTGCTTTATCCACCACGCCGCATAAGTGCTGAAGCGAGTACCGCGCTCCGGGTCGAAATAATCAACCGCCTTTATCAATCCGAGATTCCCTTCTTCAATCAGGTCGCCCAGGCTCAATGCCCCTCTCCCCGCGTATTTCTTTGCGATATTGACTACCAGACGAAGATTGCTACGTACAAGCCGCTCCCTTGCCATCTGGTCATTTTCTTCTATAATAAGTCTCGCCAAATAACATTCCTCTTCCGCCGTAAGCAGTGGAGACTCATCTATTTCCAGAAGATAATCCTTAATAGTTACATCGAATGCCATTGCTTCCTCCTGCCATATTGAAGACCCTCCGTTCCCGATTCAGCCGCGATATATTCCCGCCTTAATTGCACGTTAACTATCGACCGACTCTGCCCCCTGGTTTAGCTGCTTACCCTGCGATTGATGGATATGGCTGATATACCCCCAATTGCTGAAATAACCGCCCCCTGCTATATTACAATCCGCTATGTTATCGGTATCAAAATCCCCCTCGCAACTCCTGCCTCCTAACCTCATAAAAAAAACAAGGCCCGGGCCTTTACTGCCCGGACCTTGACGAATAACCTAATCCTTACAAGCTACTCTTGTGCAACTGAATCAGCATCCTCACTCTTTGGTTCTTCCGCCTCAACCGAACCAATATCCTGAACCTTCTCCTTTTGTTCCGCCTCGACAACTGTTGCCTCTTCGACCGGTTGCTCCTCAGATTTCGCCTCGTCCGCAATTGCCTCTTGGTCTTTTGTCGATGCTTCATCACTGGCCGGCTCTGATGTCTCTTCTTTTATTTCCGCTTCCGTTGCTTCAGGGGCGGACCCGGATTCCTCCGCCGCCCATTGGGCCCTGCGTAAGCTCAAGCCGATTTTTCTCGCTTCGCTGTCCACCTTTAATATCTTCACCTCGAGCTCCTCATCAACCTTAACAACGTCCTGTGGCTTCTTAATCTTCTGGTCGGAAAGCTCTGAAATATGAAGCAGCCCTTCGAGGTCCGATTCCAGTTCCACGAACGCCCCGAAATTAGTCAGCTTTGTAACCTTGCCTTTAACGATATGCCCGGGAATATATTTCTCCGGTATCGCCCGAATCCAGGGGTCTTCGCTCAATTGCTTCACCCCAAGAGAAACTCGCTGCTTATCAGGGTCGATATCGAGAACAAGGCACTTTATCTGCTCTCCCTTTTGCACTGCCTCGTTCGGATGGCTGAACTTTCTCGTCCAGCTAAGGTCCGAGATATGAATCATCCCGTCGATGCCCTCTTCTACCTCGACAAACGCCCCGTAATTCGTAACCCCGCGCACTGTTGCCGTAACGATTGTCCCCGGCGGATATTTTTGTGAAGCTACGGACCACGGATTCGTCTCCGTCTGCTTCAGACCAAGCGATATCTCCTGCTTGTCCTTATTGACGTTGAGAACCATTACCTCTATTTCATCACCCAGATTCAGCATCTCGCTGGGGTGATTTAGCCGTTTTGTCCAGCTCATTTCGCTTATATGAACAAGACCTTCGATGCCGTCCTCAAGCCGCACAAACACACCGTAATTCATAATATTGACGACTTTACCCTTCACCCTCGTGCCGATGGTGTATTTATCTTCCACTATCTCCCATGGGCTTGCCGTCTTCTGCTTCAAACCAAGGGATATCTTTTCATTTTCCTTATCCACCGCTATCACCACGCACTCGATTTCCTCATCGAGTCTGACAGATTCTGATGGATGGCTCACGCGTCCCCAGCTCAAATCCGATATATGCAGCAGCCCGTCAACTCCACCAAGGTCCACGAACACTCCGAAGTCCGCAATATTCTTGACGATACCTTTGCGCCTCTGACCGACCTCGATTTCATTGAGGATTTTCTCCTTGTTCACCTGCCGCTCGTCTTCGATTAGTTTGCGCCTCGATATTACTATATTGCGGCCCTCGATATCTATCTTCAGGATTACGCACTTTACTTCCTTGCCGATAAATCTGCTGATGTCTCCCGGCCGGCGAATATCTACCTGCGATGCGGGAAGGAAAACCGGCACCCCGATATCGACGAGCAGGCCGCCCTTGATGCGCCTGATGACCTTGCCCTTGACAATATCGCCCTCCTTCTTGGTGTTGATGATATTCTCCCAGCCCCTGATGCGGTCGGCCTTGTGCTTGCTGAGCAGAATCAGGCCGCTCTCGGAATCGGTATCCTCGAGAAACACCTCAATCGTTTTGCCCGGCTCTATCTCGGACGCGTCATCGAATTCCGCAGCCTCGACAATGCCCTCGCTTTTGAGCCCGACTTCCACGATTACGTCGTTTCCAATCTGCGTTACTATTTTGCCCTTGAGTATTGTCCCGGGAAGATGCGAATCGACCTTGGACTGCAAAGCCTGCTGAAATAACTCATTGTCTTCCTCGCTGAACATCTCGTTGACCTGCTGGTCAACCTGCTCAGCCGACATACCCAGTTTGTTGATAATATTTCTGTCTACCATAAATTTACTTTTCCCCTGTGGAGTCTTGGTTTCAAACCCGCGTTCGCCCCACACTTACGCCCGCTGGCCGTCGTGCTACCCGGCACGACTCGTTTATAAAAGGTTAACATTGTAAAAAAATGCATTTGCCCACGCAGCAAATGCAGTAATAACTAAGTCAAAATCGGGCTGTTTTCTTCAAACTTCGATGGCTTCAAGGTTCCTTACAAAGTCGTCAATAATCCATTGCGGCGTCGACGCACCCGCCGTAACGCCTGCGGCACTACCACCGAAAACTACCTTTTTATCAAATTCGTCCCAGTTCTGCAAATGAAACGTTTCATTATTCCATTTTTTGCAAAGTTCTGCAAGTTTTCTCGTATTTGCGCTTTCCAGACCCCCCAAAACGAACATTATATCGACCTTTTGGCACAATTCAACCGCCGCCTGCTGCCTTTTTATCGCCTCCCTGCAAAGAGTATTAAGGGCCCGTATCTCGCTGAATCCCGCCTTTGCTATCGTGCTTAGCATAAGGTTGAAAAATTCCGGGCTTTGCGTCGTCTGGCAAACAATCCCCAATCTACTGTTATCACCGATGGTTTTTATGTCCGCCTCATCCCCCACCACCACCGCCCCCTGAGTGCACCCCACAACCGCCTGCACCTCCGGATGGTTCTTATCCCCTAATATCACTACCTTATACCCCTCCTGCTCCATCTGCGCCGCGATTTGCTGCATCCTTTTAACTAATACGCACGTCGCATCGACGATTTCGGCGTTTTTCTCCTTGAGTCGGCTGATTTGCTCCGAAGCCGCACCGTGTGAACGAATCAGCACAGCCGACCCATCGGGAATCTCCTCGATACTATTGACGGTAACCAGGCCCTTTTTCGCCAATCGCTCCACAACGTCGGGATTATGGATAATCGGCCCTAAGCTATATACCCGGTCCTTCTCCGTCAGCACCTTCTCCGCGATACTAATCGCGTTCCTCACGCCCGCACAAAAACCGCACTTTTCTGCTACTATTACCTTCATAAGGACATATCTTACCGCTGAGCACACATAGTTCACAGAGAAATTTTAACCGGGAAATAGCTGTTCTCTTTTGTCCTTTATCGATACAATATTTTCTTTAAGGTTCGAAGATTTCTTTGAACCGTGTTATCATAAGTATGCCAGAGACGTATAAACTAAAATAATCATAATTAGGCAAAAAAAGGAGGCCTGATATGCTTGCAATAAGCACTATGGGCTGGATAGTTATTGGATTGGCAGTCGTGATTTTGGTTGTAGTTATCGGGACGAAAATAAAAGAAAGGTATTTTTAGAAAGGATGGGGGCGCAATTCATTGCGAGAGTACCTCGCCAGTGAGTATAAATTAAAGTGCAAAATTCAAAATTGATGTATCCGAGGGGATGATGATTAAATAGATTTCCGTCTTCGCACAGTACACTATGGCGGGTAAACCTCGGCTGCACTCGCAATGACAAAGCCCCGTATTAAAATGCGGGGCTAATTTTTATAAGGAAAACCTGCGGTTGGTGATTTTTACATGAAATTTGGCATCGGCCACAAGAAACACAGGCAGGCAGCAGTAACGTGCGAGGCAAGAAGCAGGATAAAAGTATAGAACTGCTTTCGTTTTAGTGAGGCAAGGCCGAGGAAAAAACCATACGCAGGGAACTGAAGAATCGCCAAGAAGACGAAAAGATTCGTAAGGACCTCATTTGTGAGATGAGTTGAAAGCATTGTGTATGGGAACAATACCTTTGCGAGCAGGTAATCACCCTGGCCGGCGACGCCAGAGAACCAGCCGGCAAGAACTGCCGGAGGGGTAAAAAGAATCGAAACCATCATATATTTAGCAAACTTGTTCTTCATAAAAGATACCTCCAAATCTTGCTGTTATATCGGAGCAGGGGATATACCAGCTTAATAAAAGGCCAATAGTAATCCAATATCGGCTGTTTTTGAATAAATGCGGTAATTCTGTTTTCAGCTGGATTTTATGAAAAATGGGCTTTTTTATGGGTAAGAGGTGGAATGAAGGCGGGTTTAGAGAGTCAAAATAAAGAAAAGGGAGGTTAAAGGCCGAATAAAGCATTAGCACCGATAATATTGAAAGGACGTATAGATATGCAAACCTATACCGAAAAGGTTAAGTCCGAGAAGGCGGCGACGATGGAAGAGATGCCAAAGACAAACGGCAGCACGATAAAAGAGGTGAAAGAGCAGGTGAAACCTCGCAGCACAGCTTTTAAACCGAGGCCGACACTGCTGATAGATATAGCACCGGTAGATGAGGAGAAAAAATTCACGCCGAAAGAGACAGCCAAGCCGAGCGAGACGCCGGAACCGATGCTGCAACAACTGCTGATTAATACGGAGGCATCAGCGGAGCGGACGGAATTTTCAAAGAGGAAATGGCAATTGGCAGCACTGGTACTGGTGATGCTGTTTATACCGATTGGGATTTTAGCGGGGTGGCTTTATGTGGGGATGAACAGTGCTTCGAGCGGACGAGGCCGAATGATGATAGAGAATACTACGCTCAAAGAAGAAATCGAGAGCGCCGGTGCCCGCATTACAGGATTGAGGGGCGAGATAGAGATATTAATGAATCGCAATATCGAGCTCGTGGGTGAGAACGCGAAACTCAAGTCAGAGCTTCAAACAGCCGGTGAGAGGAGCATAGCCGCGGCTGAGCCGGTTGTAAGAAAAGAACAGGCCAGGCCTGTTGAACAGGAGGCAGCAGCGAAGGCGACCCCCATGCAACGGCCTCGATTCGATACGGTTCAAATTACACCTGCATTTGAGGCAAAGGTTGAAAAGCTGGACACCGGCAGAATAGAGTCAATAAGAAAAGGGACATATCCGAAAGGTTCGAGCAAGACGGAGCTGATAGTCGCATTAGGGGAGCCGAACCGTATTTACAGAGCCAGAGGATACGAGCAGCTTTTGTATTTCAATCGTACGCCGGGACGCTTCTGGTTTATGGACGAGCATCTAATCCAGACATCGAATTAAGAAAAATTAGCCGGTGATATTCAATCCCCGCCCCCTGCCGTCAGAGGTTGTATTCCTTTATTTTGCGGTAGAGGGTCCGTTCGCCGATTCCGAGGAGTTTTGCGGCCTTTTCGCGGTTGTTGGCGGTTTTTGCGAGCGTGTCGATGATGGCCTGCTTTTCGATTTCATTTAGGGGCAGGCCGCTTAAATCCGATGTGGCCCTTGTCTGGCCGGGGAGTCGGCGGAGTTGATGAATTTCGGGCGGGATATCGCAAATGTCGAGCTTTTCACTCTCGGACATAACGACCATCGTTCTGATGGTATTGCGAAGCTGGCGGATATTGCCGGGCCATTCGTAACCAGCAAAAATATTCATTACTGCCTCGATAATACCAGCAACTTTCAATCCGGTTTCACCAGCAGCTTCCTTGAGAAAGAAATCAACAAGCAGCGGAATATCTTCGCGCCGTTCCCGTAGAGGCGGGATTGAAATGCTGACACCTTTTACTCTGAAAAAGAGGTCTTCGCGGAAATTTTTTTCATCGACGAGTTTGGGGAGGTCGTGATTTGTGGCACTGATGATTCGGACATCGACGACGACGGGCTTATTGCCCCCCACGGGGACAACGACGCCATCTTCAATAACCCGCAGCAACTTTGCCTGCATATTGAGGGGCATATCGCCTATTTCGTCGAGGAAGAGCGTGCCTTTATCGGCGATTTCAAAAAGGCCCTTACGGTCGATTGCTGCGCCGGTGAAGGCGCCTTTTACGTGGCCGAACAACTCACTTTCGAGAAGTGTCTCAGTAAAACCTGCGCAATTTACTGGCACAAAGCGTTTGTTCCAGCGGTTGGAGTTATCGTGGATAGCCCTTGCGAGGAGCTCTTTGCCTGTTCCTGATTCGCCCTGTATGAGGACAGAGATATTTGTCGGGGCAACGCGGCGAAGAACTTCGAAGATGCCAACCATCTTTGGACTGTTTCCTCGGATGCCATCGAATTTGAAATCTTCATCAGTAGCAACACGCCCCTGAGCATTGGTTCTCTTCATTCGAGCAATCTTTTGACTGGCCTGCTCAACGAAGGAACGAAGCTGATCGATATTGATGGGCTTTACGAGGTAATCATAGGCCCCCTGCCTGATAGCCTCTTTGCAGGTATCGATGGTGGCATAGGCGGTTATCAAGATAACTTCGGTTTGGCCGAGCCTTTTTGCCTCGTTCAAAATATCGATACCGTCGATTTTCCCGCCGAGCTTGAGGTCGGTAACGATGACGTCGATATTTTGATTTTGAATAATTTCGAGGGCGTCTGGTCCTGTGTAAACGGCGATGGCTTTGGCGCAGCATTTCTGTAGCGCTTCGGCCATACCGTCGGCGTGCTCCCGCTCATCGTCAACGACAAGGACAACGGCGTCTTTACTCATTTCGAAACCTCCGTTCTGGAATCAGCAAGGGGAATAGTAATCGTGAAGGAGGTTCCTTTGCCGGGTTCGCTGTGGACGGTAATAGAGCCGTTGTGAGCTTCGACGATTTTTTTTGTCGTAGCGAGGCCCAGACCCGTGCCATTGGGACGAGTGGATTGATAAGGTTCAAAAATATGTGCAATGCGGTCGGCGGGAATTCCTTTGCCGGTATCGCTTATGTGGATTTTTGCGGATTTGCCATCGCACGCGGTACGGACCATTAAGTCCCCATTAACCCCAATTGCCTGCTGGGCGTTGAGGAAAAGATTTAGAACAGCCTGTTTGAGCATAGCCGAATCAACCCGGCACAAAATCGGCCCGCCGTGAAGCTGGTATCGTAAATTTATCGAATGAGCGAGGGCCTGGGGCGAATAAAAATCGATTAAATCGCCGACAAGAGAGTTCAAATCGACAGTAGCAAATTGCGGCTCGGTGCGGTTGGCGTAACGAAGGAAGCTATCGAGAATCTGCTGGAGGCGGGAGGTTTCCTTTTCTATTACGGCGATTTTTCTCCGGGTCCTCGAAAGGGATTGACTCAGCTCATCGCTGCCGGCGGGGATATCCTGAAGCTGCTCATCGATGAGACGGAGATTTACCTTGATTGTGGAAAGAGGATTCTTAATCTCGTGTGCCATAACGCCGAGCAGCCGACTAAGCCCTTCTGTCTCGTTACAGGCGGCAGGGTCAGAGGCCGGCTCGACCGATTCGACTGGCCGAACAGGTTTTTTCGACGAATTATTCAAGGTTTTAATATCCGACATTTCTGTTTACGCATCGCTTTTTTAAGGTTTCGGGCCTTGGATTTAACCACAGAACAGGGCTTTTAGCAATGAAAAACTTGGCTATCCCACTATGAAGACCCAAAGGTATGAAAATAAAGGATAAAAAGGTAAGGCAATCCCCGGTCAAAAATGTCTATTATTATTTAACGCAATCTTCACAAGTATTACCCTAATCCACAAAAGGATTAGGGACTAAACACACAAGCCAGGATTTATTTTTTCTCAGGCGTTTGGTCTTTTTTGTCGGACTTGCCCATTTCAGCGAGAGCAGCTTTTCTGGATAAGCGGAATTTGCCCTGCTCGACCGCCAAAAGCTTCACGGGAATCAGGTCGCCCATCTTGCAGACATTATCAACGCTTTTGACGTAGCCGTCGCTCAGCTCACTGATATGGCAAAGGCCCTCTACTCCGGGAATAAACTCGACGAAGGCGCCGAAATCCTTTATGGAAACGACCTTGGCCTGCGGATAAATTCGACCTACATCCGGCGGCTGGGTCATCGCTTCAATAATCTTTTTGGCCTCGAGGTGGCCGTCGCCGCCAAGGCAGCTTATAAAGACAGTGCCGTCTTCCTCGATTTCGATAGTGGTATCGGTCTGCTCCTGCAGCGCCTTTATATTTTTACCGCCTGGGCCGATGATTTTGCCGATAAATTCGGGGTCGACCTGAATGCTGACGAGCTTGGGCGCGTAAACGCTAAGTTCAGCCCTGGGCTGAGAGATTGCTTTTGACATATCATCGAGGATTTTCAGCCGGGCCAGTCGTGCTTTTTCCATCGCCTCGACCATAATACTATGGGCAAGGCCTTCGGCCTTGATATCCAGCTGGACGGCGGTGATGCCATCAACGGTGCCTGCGACCTTGAAATCCATATCGCCGTGATGGTCTTCGTCGCCGACGATATCGGTAAGCAGGACATATTTTCCGTCATCGGCGGTAACCATTCCGATTGATATTCCGGCAACCGCTTTTTTAATCGGGACGCCTGCATCCATCATAGCGAGCGAGCCGCCACAGACCGAGGCCATCGAGCTTGAACCATTCGATTCGGTAATATCGGAGATAATCCTGACGGTATAGGCGAATTCGTCCACTGGCGGCCTGACCTGTTCGAGGGCACGTTCTGCGAGTACACCGTGACCAATTTCGCGCCTTCCGGGGCCGCGCATTGGGCGCACTTCGCCGACGGAAAAAGGCGGGAAATTATAGTGTAATGTAAAGCTCTGGGTGTATTCGTCGAGCAGGCCGTCGATAATCTGGGCGTCTCTGATTGTGCCGAGGGTAACGCTGACCAGGGCCTGTGTTTCGCCGCGGGTGAACAGGGCTGAACCGTGCACCCTGGGCAGAAATCCGACTTCGCAGCTTATTGGACGCACATCGTCATATCCCCTGCCATCGAGCCGTTTGCCCTGAAGAACAAGTTCACGGATAATCTCGCCTTCAATTTTACTGAAAATTCTTTTAATCATCGCCTTTTCTACGGCGGGCTGAGTTTCAGGTGCCGGCAAATCTTCCTGCGGTTCTTCTTCGGAATCTTCAACAGAACCCGACGGGGCCTGTGCATCCGAGCCGCAATACTGCTCTATGAGCCGGTCCCGCAATTCGCCGACAGCGATTCTGCGCTGGCGTTTAGTCTGACTCAGTTCAACCTCGCGGAGAGTATCGATAATCTCAGAGCGTATTTGCGAATAAAGCCCGGTATCAATTTCAGCAATCTCAGGCGTTATTTTTTCGACGCCGGCTTTTTGCTGAAGCTGTTCGATAAGCTCACAAACGAGATGAACGGTTTCGTGGCCGGCCTTGATGGCCTCTGCGATTACATCCTCGGACAGCTCTTTTGCGCCGACCTCAATCATATTGATTGAGTCTTTCCTGCCGCCTACGAGGACATTCAAATCACCTTCTTCGAGCTGCTTATGAGTGGGGTTGATTATGAGCTTGCCGTCAAGGCGACCAACACGGCAGGCGCCGGTCGGACCCATAAACGGAATCTTGCTGATTGTAAGGGCAGCGCTTGCGCCAATCATCGCCGGGACATCGGGGTCGTTTTCACGGTCTGCGCTTAATACGCTGGCAATAATCTGCACTTCATCGTTATAGCCTTCGGGAAAAAGCGGCCGAATGGGCCTGTCTATCATTCGGGCGGTGAGCGTTTCTTTTGTGCTGGGTCTGCCTTCACGTTTGATGAAGCCGCCGGGGAACTTGCCGGCAGCGCTTTGCTTTTCACGATAATCGACACTCAGCGGGAAGAAATCGATATCCGGCCGAGGGGCAGCCGTAACAACGGCAACGAGGACTACTGTTTCGCCATACTGGACAACAACTGCGCCGTCGGCCTGCCTGCCGATTTTGCCTGTTTCGAGGGACAAGGTACGACCCGCGATTTCTTTTTCAACTCTAACAATATCTGACATAAGCTACCTCTCTATTTACAGCCACACCATTGAACGCAATCGCGGTCAGGGTTTGCGGCGTCCATTCTCACTATTTGCGCAAGCCGAGACGTGATATGATGTCGCGGTACCGTTTGGGGTCTTTTTTGCTGACGTATTTCAGCAGCGAGGCCCTTGTTCCGACCATTTTCAAAAGTCCGCGTCGGGATGAATGGTCCTTTTTGTGATTCTGCAGATGCCCTGTAAGCTCGTTAATTTTCTCGGTCAGCAATGCAATCTGCACTTCGGGCGAACCGGTATCGCCCTGGTGGGTCTCGTAATCATGTACGATTTTTTCTTTCTTCGTTTTTGCCAACATACCTTAAAAAGTCCTTTCACTGAGCGCCGAATCCGGCGTCGTTTTAACCATTGTTCCTAACAAAGCCACGGGTTGTGGATGCGGCATTCTAACATTTTTTTGACGTTCTGCAAGCATTAGTGGTTAAAAAGTGTGATAAGAAACGGAAATAGATGACGCAACGGAGGTCGATAAGAGGCGTTTCAAAGCCGTAAAACGGGAGATTTGGAACGATAAGATGGGGAGTTATTTTATCAGCGTGCCTACCGCGACAACGCCATAATGAGAGAAATCATTGGCGCCATAAGCCTTCATAGCACCATCCTGCATAAGGTCCCAGAGGTGGTAAACGTCACTATTAATAAAGGCCCTGGCTACCTTTTCGTCAAACTGAGTTCCAAGGCGTGATTCGACCTCTTCAATGGCATCATCAACGCTGAGCGGCTCGCGGTAGACCCTGTCGGAGGTCATGGCATCGAAACAATCGGCCAGTCCGACGATTTTACCCATAAGAGGCAATTGGTCGCCTTTCAAGCCATTTGGGTATCCTTTGCCGTCAACCTGCTCGTGGTGATACAGGACGCCGGGGATAATATCCCTCATCTGCTTGATTCCGCTGAGGATATTGGCGCCAATTGAAGGATGGGTTCTGAGCCGTTTTTTCTCACTTTCAGTGAGTTTTGTGGTCTTGCAAAGCACAGATTCGTCTATTCCGACTTTTCCTATATCGTGCAACAGGCCCGCAAGATATATCTTATGTATTTGCTCCTGGCTGATCCCTTCATCCTTGGCCATATGTTCGGCAATCCATTTTGAAATGAACGCGACCCTTTCAGAATGACCACGCGTGTAGCGGTCTTTGGCGTCGATACTTCTGGTGAGGGCCTTTAGGGAGCCGATGAAGAGCTCCTTGAGCTCCTTGAAGAGGTGGTTATTTTCAATAAAGACGGCACAGGCACTTGCGACGGAATTGAATAGTTTTACATCGGTGCTGTCAAAATCGGGCTTATCGAGCCGGTTAACGGCGACGAGCATACCGATAATCCGTCCTATGGGTACCTGCCTTGGAGCGGGTGATGAAGCCGAAGCGGCGCCGGCGGACTGGGTGATTCTTTCCGAAAAGCGGACTTTTTCCTTTGCACAGAGCGGAACAACAATGATGTTTCTCATGTTTTTCGGCCACTCGTACCTGAACGGCGCGTCAACTTCGCTGTCGAGTAATGCTTCTTTTCCGCCGCTCATATCTTCGAGCATGCGATTATACAGAAGAGACGTCATTCGCTGGTCAATATCAATGACTCCCGCACCGGCGACGAGGACGAAACGGGTCTGCTCATTAACGGTTTTTTCCTGCAGTATGGCGATTCCCTCGACGCTGACGATTTCGGTTAAGCTGTCGCAGGCCATCTGGAGGAAGTTGGCGTCCGGCTCGACGATTTCCATATTTGTACTGATTTTATAGAGCAGAACCAGTTCCTCATAGGTCTGCGCCAGTTCGGAGCTTATCATATCCATCTGCTCGGCGCTGGTTCGCTGGATGACGAATTTATCCGCAAATAACTGGAGCATTTGCGAAAGAATTACGGAATTTCGGCGGTTATGGTCGCCGGATTTACTGCCAATGTCTATTATTGCGGCGAAACCGATGCGATGTTTAACGGCATCCGGCTCCACCAATGCAGATGTGAGATACCGTGTACTGGTCGAGCGGGCGGAGTCGTTTTTTGAGGCGTTTTTCTGTTTTTGCCGAAGGCAACGTCGGGCAGCTTCGGCCAAGTGCTTCGGGGCACTGTCGAATCCGGCCTGGCAAAGCAAGATTACCCGGCCTGTGGAATCACAGACAGAGAAATTGACGCCAAGTTCTTTTATACGACCGCCGAACTCCTTCAGCTCGCGCATTTCGGAAGCGTTTAAATCCTGCTGTAATCTTTCAGGCATTACCTTCTCCGTATATATGCAGGGCCGGGCTAATTAGCGACCCGAACCGACTGCGAAACAGCGGTTGAATCTCTACGTCGGTTTATCAGGCATTATGAGCCAACTGTCTTTGATAAAGGATGTCTTCTATGGTCCTGAGCAGTTCCTTCGGACTGAATGGTTTTGTTATGCACTGTGAAATCTGAAGCTGCTGCTGCCGTTCGATGTCGATGGCGAAATTTCTGGCAGTGAGCAAAATAAACGGAATATCCTTCGTGTTCTGGTTTTCTCTAAGATGCTCCAGAAGCTCAACTCCGCTCATCACGGGCATCTGGTAATCGGCGATAATGATGTCGGGGCTTTCAGTGCAGGCAAGCTCGTAAGCTTCGGCGCCGTTTCCAGCGGTTATTGGTTCGTAGCCATTGTTGCGCAGCTTGATAGCAACCACATGAACAATATGGACTTCGTCATCAACAACCAGTACTTTTTTTGGTGACATTCGCTCGGTCCTTTCTGTGCCCCCATGCACGAAACCAGCCCCCGGACTATTCCGCCGGCCACCGGATTAATACAGTTTTATCATCAGACGATGATTACCAGGTTTTTTTCGACTCTTACGGGTGAATGCTTAACCAGTATATGTGGCCGTGAAAACGGTTAAAAAGGGCAATTTCAGCAATAAGCGAAGACTCCGTCGGCGGCGAAAAAGGTAAATCTTATGGCAGCGGCATTGGCAGCACTATAAAAGCACAATGATTGAGACAGGCGGACATTACTAAATCCACAAAAAGCAAAAGATGATTTTTGAAGAGAGTAGGCGGGAAATAAACAAGACCCGATAAAAATGGTCAGACAATGAGCTTATCAGACGCTTATTTAACAAGGAGGTTTTGTTATGAGCGAGGAAGTAAATGAGGATTGACATAAAAAAAGAATGACCTGGCGAGGGAAGCACCCCGCATCAGGTCATTTTTTAATGGCCCCTCCCCTGTATGCCATTTCGGTTCAGGTCACAAAACGTGCGATGGTGCACAATAAGAAGTGCGATATTACAATGCCGCGTGATGAGCTGAATCGTCGGCCTGAAATAAGCCAGTGGCGGTA
This sequence comes from uncultured Pirellulales bacterium, assembly GCA_964387605.1. Lineage (GTDB taxonomy): Bacteria > Planctomycetota > Phycisphaerae > Sedimentisphaerales > Anaerobacaceae > Fen-1362. The sequence goes on from CAYLYB010000021.1 coordinate 15,825, forward strand.
TTGAGGACCCAACCTGCCTCACCGGAACCGGCGGTACTGTGTCCCTGCTCGAACCTGACGGTTTTGTTACCGTTAAAGGGGTTCGGTGGCAACATCTGCAAATATGGGCCGCGGTTGTCGCTGCCTTTTGTAATCAGTGCCTTTTCAAAAGATTCGGAACTGGCAACAGACGGTAACTGGTCGTCATGATGAATCTTGTAGAGTTCGAGCTGACAACGAACCGTCTGAAGGTCCGCCATGAATCGTGATTCTTCAATCCCGACGCCTCTGGCACTGAAATCAGGGGCAACGATACCTGCGCCTACACTGCAGATAGCGCCCACAAGAGAGACCTGGATAATCGCAAAACCGATTCTCGCTTTCATTAATTTACCCCGTGAGCTGTATCGATAACAGCTTCCCTCCAATTTAACGTGGGCAAATTATAGTTTGCCCGGAAAGTTTATCGCAGTCGGTATCTAAAACAGAACCGTTAGCACACAGCCATAAATAATCTCGCCTTGCTCCGATTAAAGTATAAGGACTTTTTCCAGCGGGGGCAAATTCACGGAATCCGGATATCGGACGCGGATTTGATTTTCTTTTATAAGTGCGTATGAGGGCTTTTAAAGGAGGTTTTACGGTCTATACCGGGGAAAAAATAAAATTAAAAAGCGACGTAATCGGGGAGATTGTCAATATTAACGGACCTTTTTTCAGGGCCGAAATGTGCCAGTTTAACGGTGATGTATTTTACTCCTTTAAGGGCGGGAATGACTTTATCGGCCCATTCGATGAGGACGACAGAGCGAGGGTAACAATAGTCATCGAAGCCGATTTGCTCGAATTCGGCGACGGTTTTGAGGCGGTATGCATCGACGTGAAAGACATCGAGCCGGCCTGAGTATTCATTGACGAGGACGAAGGTCGGGCTGGTGACATTGTTTGCGGCGTCTTCTGCGCCGAGGGCCTGAACGATTCCCTTGATGAGATGGGTCTTGCCGCTGCCGAGAGGTCCGATTAACGCGATGACCTCGCCGCCCTTCAATTGCGAGCCGAAGCGACGACCAAGCTCGATTGTCTGCTGTGGCGATTCGGTTGTGATATTGAAATCCATAGCGAAAGTCACTTTAAGTGATTGTACCCTTCTGGTTCGAGGTCTTTTATTCGGCCATCGGGCATCTTTATCTGCATTTTGCCTGTGTCGGTAATCGTGCCGATTTTAGTAATCGGTAGCGGGTCGTTCCAGCGGGCGAATAATTGAACGCAGCGGTCGTGAGCGAGGGTGAAAAGCAGCTCGAAATCCTCACCGTCATTAAGGGCCGATGATAATGGGTCGTCGGCTTTTTTGGCGTCATCCGATATCGGTATCAAATCGGCCTCGATGAGTGCTCCTGTTTTGCTTTGGGTGCATATACGATTAAGGTCGGTGCTCAAACCATCGCTGATATCCATCATCGCATTGACCTTAACTAATGCGGTGATTTTGAGCGATTCTTTGACTCGCGGCACGAAACTCAAATGCTTCGCGAGAACCGCCCCGCCGAGCGAGCCGGTTACACAGATATCATCGCCTGCCTTGGCGCCGCAGCGGCAAACGGGCGGGTGCGCCGCGGGCCTGCTGAGCATCGCTACATTTATGGCAAACCTTCCGGCATCGGCCCATTTGGTGATATCGCCGCCGATAAGCGGGCAGGCGAATTTGTCGGCAGCCAAAGCAATACCCGAATGAAGCTCTTTTAGATGCTGCTCGTTAAACTCGGCGGGAAGTGCGACGGCCACAACTGCTGCTACGGGAATAGTGGCCATCGCGGCGCAATCGCTCAAGCTTACCGCCATCGCCTTATAGCCGACCTGTTCGAGGGTGGCAGTTTTGAGGTCGAAGTGAACTCCATCAAGCAGCATATCTGTGGTAATGAGAATCGATGCGCCATCGTCAAGCTTGACCTGTGCCATATCGTCACCGATGCCGACAGGGAAGTCATTTTCAGGCAGGCTTCGCTGCCGGGCGAACCATTCGGTTATCTGGTCTTCGCCGGTGCTCATCGCTTCGCCAGTATTTTTTTCCAGAAGGCAATTTGTTTTTCGGCCTGAGCAGGTCCGGCCGCCCCTTCGGTTACGTATCCGGTTACGACATTTGCGGCACCGAGTGATTTATATACGTCGGGCTTGATTGCGGGGCAATATTTTTTAAGCTCGCTGATTTTGAGGTCGGCGAGTTTTTTGCCATGCTTTTCGCAGTGGGCGACGAGCCGGCCGACAATACCATGGGCCTCTCGAAAGGCGACGCCCTTTCGGACCAGGTACTCGGCCAGAGCCGTCGCATCGAGAAAGCCTGCGTCAAGGCCTGAGGCGATTCGTTTAGTATCAAACTTCGTATGTGAGACGACGGCGGCGGCCATATCGAGGCACTGGCTGACCGTATCGGCGGCGGTGAAGATATGGACTTTGTCTTCCTGCAGGTCGCGGTTGTAGCCGGATGGCTGGGCCTTTAAGACGGTGAGCATACCCAATAGGGCGCCATAGACCCGCCCCGCTTTGCCGCGGATAAGCTCGACTGCATCGGCATTACGCTTCTGAGGCATCATACTCGAAGAGGTGCAGAAGCTGTCTGCGATTCGGATGAAGCCGAATTCGTTCGATGAAAAGATAATCCAGTCCTCGCTCAATCGAGACAGGTGCGCCGATATAAGTGCGCAAACGAATATAAACTCCACACAAAAGTCCCTGTCGGCAACGGCGTCGATGCTGTTGTAGGTGATATCCGAAAAGCCCAGCTTCTTTGCAGTGCTCTCTCTATCCAAAGGCAGCGTCGAGCCGGCAACGGCGCCGGAACCCAGCGGACAAATGTCAACGTCACGGTGACAGGTATCCAATCGAACAAAATCCCGCTCAAGCTGCTCCACGAAACTGAGCAGCCACGCGGCGATGACAACCGGCTGGGCTCGCTGCAGGTGCGTGTAAGCGGGCATAACATCGGTTGTGTGTTTGGCCGCCACGGCGACAAGCGCCTTCTGAAGCTTTTCGACCTTGACCTCTAAAATATCAATCTGGTCCCGCAACCAGAGCCGCAGGTCGGTTGCGACCTGGTCGTTTCGGCTTCGGCCTGTGTGAAGCTTTTTGGCGGCCGGGCCGACCTTCTTAATCAGGGCAGTCTCGATGGCCATATGAATATCTTCGTATGTCTTATCGAATTTGAATTTGCCGGCGGTGATATCCCGTTCGATTCGCAAAAGCCCCCGCTTGATTTTCGCAAGCTCGGATTTCGTAATCAATTTGCGCTGCGCGAGCATCTGCGCATGAGCAATCGAGCCGGCGATATCGTATTTATACAGCCGTTTATCGATACTCAGGGACTCGACGAAATCGACCATTAGATTATCCGGCGAGCCGCTCAGCCGCTTTTCCCAGCCCCTCGACGGTGAGCCTGTCGAACCGCTTTTCTGCTTGGCCATGATTTACACTCCGCAAAGGCAATGCTTTTAGAGCAAATATACGGGCCTTTGTAAGAAGTGTCAAGTGCGACAGCAAAGCCCCCGGAACGGACAAAATACAAGGGCTCTTTATATCTGGCGATGCGGATGTTAGACTATGAGTTGCTATGAAGAGAAGATGTCCTGTCTGCAAAAAGATAATAGATATGGCTGTGCAGAGGCGCAGCACGGAGAGTGATTATTATCCCTTCTGCTGTCGACGATGCAAGCTGATAGATTTGGGCCGATGGCTTGACGGCGATTACAAAATCATCGGCAAACTGCAGACCGAAGATGCCGGTGAAATCGGTGAAGAACCGGCAAACGGAGCCGATGACTAACCTGTGAAAACACTGGACAATCACAAAATAACGGCCGATAATTATACCTAAGAGGAAAGCATTAGTTCGAGCAGTAGTAAAAACGATTTTGAAAGGAATCAAAATGGGCAGCGAAATTCCGGCCGGTCAAATACTCAACAGTCTGCTGTTTCCAAAGATTTTCAGAACCTTCTGGATGGCCATTCAGCCGAGCAAACTGATAATCTCGCTGGGGATGATTGCGACGATAGCTCTCGGGGGCTGGTTAATGGACCTCGTTTCAAAGTCCGTAGTCTCAACGCCGGGGACAAACGGAACAGAAACGGAACTGCATATATATATGTCCGCGCCGGAACGTGTGGGCATATACATCGACAGATACTCGGACAGCGGAGAACGAATAGGTGTATTTTCGACGTTATGGGACTTCGGACGCGAGAGGTTTCACGGCGCCCTGCGGGGGCTGTTCAATTTCAACATGACCGGCGTAATGCGTAACGTTTCGGAATATATGACGGCTGTTGAATGGCTTTTTAAGTTTCATCCCGTTTATTGTGTGATATTTGCGCTAATGAAGCTTTGCATCGTCTGCATCGGTGGCGGTGCGATATGCCGGATAGCAGCACTTGAGTTTGCCAGAGACGAAAAGCCGGGGATAATGGAGGCATTGCGATTCAGCTTCAGAAGATTTATAAGCTTTTTCACTATTCCTTTGATTCCGGTGATAATAGTATTAGTTGCCGGCATCTGTATATTTCTTCTCGGCCTGACAGGCAATATACCCGGCGGTCTTGGCGAACTGATAGTGAGTATTTGCTTGCCTCTTGCGCTTCTGGGAGGAGCAGCCATAGCAATTGTAATGGTAGGCACAATTGCGGGATTTAATCTGATGTTCCCCGCGGTCGCATACGACGGCACAGACAGTCTTGACGCTGTAAGCCGGTCTTTTAATTATGTCTTTGTAAGACCATGGCACATGGGTTTCTACACATTGACAGCGGTCGTATACGGAGCAATCTGCTATGTTTTCGTCCGGTTCTTTGCCTTTCTTCTGTTGTGGTCAACTTACCGCGGGCTTCGATTAAGCGTCGGCATTGACAGTGCTCGCGGTTTGCCCGACAAGATAGCAGCGATTTGGCCCGAGCCGAGCTTCTCACAATTACTGGCACACTCGAACGCAACTGGAAGCTGGTCGGAATCCGCTTCGGCTTTTATCATTTATCTATACGTTCTTTTAATCGTCGGCCTGGTCGTTTCGTTCATAATCAGTTTTTACTTCACGGCCAACACGGTGATATATGGACTTATGCGAAACAAGGTGGACAACACACCTCTGGAAGAGATATATACCGAACCTGAGGAAATCAAACCTGAACCGGCCGAAGCCACAGAATAAAAGTCTGAATCGTAAGAAGAATCCGGAAATAAAAACGAACCCATACCGACATTTTTTCGTAAACAGGCCTGTTACAGGTGAATCCTGTCGAGTACCAAAGTGGCAAAAAGAGGCCTTTAGTTTTACACAGGTCGGTTTGAGGGGGGTAATATTCTAATTGAGTGCCCGCAATCAACCCCGTGTAATTTCTTGACACCCGGAGGCCATGTCAATAGAATCACCGTTTGTAAATAATGCCGGGGGGCGGGGTGGACGATATTAGGTTATGACTGAACCAGTTCCAGACATCCAGACAAGATACAAAACCAGACAACCAACGGCCTCTAAAAGCAAGCCGAATCTGTTGTTGAAGTTTCGCAGACCTTTAATCATATTCGCGCATATAGTTGTGTTCGCCGGGTCGCTGCTTCTTTCATTTCTTGTAACCACAAACATGCAGTTCAGGGCAGAGTGGCTCACAAAGTATTATCCGGTTCTTCTGGTGTTTTTCGTGGCTGTCAAGCTGGTGATTTTCAGGTTGTTCGGCCAGTATCGGGGCTGGTGGAGGTATGTTGGGATATCCGATTTAACTGGAATTATGCGCGCCTCGCTTGTCAGCACAATGGTTATCGTTGTTTTGTGGTATTCGGGGCTTCAAATTGACCATATACGAAGAGCCCTGCCGGCCATATCGGAGATCGGTCAGGGCGTATTCATGGCGGATTTATTCGGAACAATCTTCCTGCTTGCCGGCCTTCGCATGGCGATACGGCTTTACTACGAGGAATTCCGGACAGTTGAGGCAGGCAGGTTAAAACGCTTTTTGATTGTAGGCGCGGGAAACACCGGTGAAGCGCTTCTTCGAGAGATTCATCGAATGCCGGTGGCAGAGTATGAAGTGATAGGTTTCATCGACGACGACCGAGCCAAACAAGGTATCCGCATACACGGTATTCCCGTACTGGGGACGGTGGAGCAGCTTGCGCAAATCTGCAAGGATAAAAACATCGAAGAGGTTGCAATTTCAATGCCTTCCGCCACTGTGCCGCAGCGAAGACGCGTGATACAGGTCTGCCAGGGAACAAAGGTCCGCTTCAGGACCGTACCTTCGATGACCGATATCGCCTCGGGAAGGTTCCGGGTTTCGCAGATACGCGATGTTGATATCAACGACCTGCTCGGCAGACAGGCGGTGCAGCTCGATATCGATTTGATAGAGACATTCATCAAGGACAAAATTATAATGGTTACGGGCGCTGGAGGGTCAATCGGTTCGGAGATGTGCAGGCAGATTTGTCTCTTCAGCCCAAAGCTGTTACTTCTGGTGGAACAGGCGGAAAATCCGCTCTTCTACATCGAGCGAGAGCTTCGGGAAAGATTTCCGAACATTCAACTCGAAGCCATCATATGCGATATAACTGATAGGATTCGGGTGGAAGGCATATTTGATAAATACAGACCTGAAGTCGTAATTCACGCCGCGGCACACAAACACGTTCCCTTGATGGAACTGAATCCGGGCGAGGCAATCAAGAACAATGTAGTAGGTACCAGGACAGTGGCGGACGCTGCGGATAAATTCGGCACGGGCAATTTCGTAATGATAAGCACCGACAAAGCGGTCAATCCGACCAGCATAATGGGTTCATGCAAGCGCGTCGCTGAAATATATGTTCAGGACTTAAACAGAACAAGCAAAACACATTTTGTCACGGTGCGGTTCGGCAACGTGCTCGGTTCGGAAGGTTCGGTTGTCCCCATATTCAGAAAACAAATTGCCAATGGTGGCCCTGTAACGGTTACGCATCCGGAAATGAAACGCTACTTTATGACCATACCGGAGGCAAGCCAGCTTGTCCTGCAGGCAGCGTCGATGGGCAAGGGCGGCGAGATATTCGTGCTTGATATGGGCGAGCCGGTGAAAATCGTAGATTTAGCAAGGGAGCTTATTACGCTAAGCGGCTTTCGACCTGATGAAGATATCGAGATGGTCTTTACAGGACCAAGGCCGGGCGAGAAGCTCTTCGAGGAGCTCTCGATAAAAGGCGAAGATATGCAGGAAACAAGACACTCAAAAATCGGTATATGGAAAAATATACCGATGGACAGGGAAAAACTTCGCCGGCATATAACCCAGCTTGTTGAGCTTGCACAAGCGAGTGAGCACGACACTATTGTGGCAAAAATAAAAGAGATTGTTCCAGAGTACCGCGGCAACAACTCACAAACAAACAGCAAATCGGCATAATCCTCACTCACGACCGACCCCAACAGGCACGGCAAATCCTAATAAATCAGTCTGCCGGCAAACAACAACCTGGTTTTACAAAATCAAGACGCATTACAAACATATCTCTATGTGCCACAATAAGTTATATCAAGTTTCGATGGTAGATTTTTTTGCTAAAAATCAACAAAAACTATGCTATACTAAACAAGACGGCAGAATCGGGCCTTGCGCAAAAACAGCAAATTCAAATTTCGTGGGCTGTTTTAAATAATTTCGCAAGAGACGGCCCACAGATACCTGCGGAGCGAGGCTTTTCACAACATTTAGGACGAGGTGAGGAAAATGAAGAAAATTTGCACATCCAAAATCATTACGGGATTAATTCTAATGGTGGCTATATGCGGCCCATTAAGAGCCGACACCATTTATGAATCGGCAACAATGGGGCCGACGGGTCAGCTAAGCGGCTCCTTAATATATATTGACCAATTTATGGGTTGCCGCTTTTATCTGGACCATCAGGTATTTGTAAGCGCCATTGGGGGACACTTGTTCAGAATTTCTCCAAACGAAGATATATTTGGAGCAATTGTTTCGTTAAACAGCGAAACTGATTTGCCAAATGGTTTTCCCTTAACGAGTTCCGAGGTAGTGGCATCCACTTCATTCACCCCCTACTATACAAGTACTGATTTTCGCACTCCGTTATCCGTTCTTCTGTCTCCGGGATATTACGCCCTGGTCTTCGGTGTCGGCGAGTTCGGCTCACCGGCCGATGCAAGAGCAGGGATGCCTTACTCAGGCCAGACGGCTGCACCGGATGCATCATACATATACTGGGACAACTCCGGCTGGTATAATAGATTGCTCGGATATGAAAGATTCGTTATCGAAGGAACCACCACCCCCGCTTACTGTGATGCATCGGGCGGGTGTGATGAATATATCAGCTGGGTGCAGGTAGGCAGCATTAACAATACGGGAACCGATTGCAGCGGCGGATACGCCGATTATACGGCTTTATCTACAACGATGCAGGTGGGAAGCAGTTACCCGATAACGATAACCAACGGCATTCCTTATGCTAACGACCAGTGCGGCATCTGGATTGACTGGAACCAGGATATGGATTTTGCAGACGCCGGCGAGACAATCAGCGTGACTGGCAGCCCCGGCGGCGGGCCTTATACGGCAACAATCACTCCGCCCGCTTACGCGATGGGCGGCAATACACGGATGCGCGTTCGGATTGTGTATAACGAAACGCCGTCGCCGTGCGGTTCGTCAACCTACGGTGAAACGGAGGACTACACGATTAACGTCGAAGCCACGACGATGCGGCTGGCGCCGGTGGCGGATGCGTATGTGAGTTATGATTTTCTGAACGATAATTACGGGACGGAAACAAAGCTGACAATAGGTGAGAAAGACAACGCAGACCATACGATTTATCTGAAGTTCGACCTCTCGTCCATTCCGCCCAATCGAGCCATTTTTTCGGCCCGTCTGCATCTTTACGCCTATGAAATAAGCACAACCGCACCCGGAATTCGCCCTCAACTTGTAAGCGACGATAGCTGGCAGGAAACTGAAATTACCGGCGACAACGCCCCCTCAAGTGGTGAGGGCGGACTGAAGGTTGTTACACCCGTTGTGCCGGGAGATAATTTCTGGGATGTGAGCACAAGGGTGGACCAGTCATATATAACCGATGGCATATACAGCGTGCAAATGATTTACGTTACAAGTAGCGCAAGCGAGTATTACGCGCACTTCGCGAGCAGGGAGCATCCAACACTGAGCATACGTCCTTACCTTGAAATAGAGTATGACGAGCCTTTTTGCGGAGGGACAGGCACCTCAGATGACCCCTACTTGATTTGCAGCGGCGAGCAGATGAACAATATCGGGCGACTGATGGCCCGCTGGGACAGGCATTACAAACTGATGAACGACATTTCGCTGGCGGCTTATACCGGCTCCGCTTATAGCATAATCGGCACCTCACCACCGCTCGCTGGTGACCGCGCACCATTCCAAGGGGTCTTTGACGGTGATTATCACAGCATTAGCGATTTTTCATACTCAACATATAATAGGAGTTATGTAGGTCTTTTCGGATATGTCTATGAAGGTGCGGTCAGAAACCTCAGGATTATCTCGCCTAATATCACTGACCCCGGCTACGATGATATTAAATATGTCGGTCCACTGGCGGGTTATGCCTCCAACTCAAATATTTCATGCTGCTCGGTTATCGGCGGCACTGTCGAAGGCGAGCGATACGTCGGTGGTCTTGTGGGGACAGCGCAGGGGTCAATAGCGGATTGCAGCTCTTCGGCAAACGTATCGGGAGGAGACGGAGTCGGCGGACTCATCGGCTCCGGGTCAACCTTCGCAGGGCTTTGCACGATAGCCGATTCTTACTCTCAGGGGGCCGTTAGTGGAAGCAATTATGTCGGCGGATTTGTCGGTGACAGCTCGGATATGATAGTAAGGAATTGCTACAGCACCGGCACAGTCGTTGGAGACAGCAATACAGGGGGATTCAGCGGTTATAATGTTAATCAATTTCCTATTAGTACCAATATAACAAATTGCTTCTGGGATTTTGAATCAAGCACAGAGCCGAATAGTGCTGCAGGGGCGCCCCTGCCAACGGCTGACATGCAAAACGAGACCACGTTCACAGACGCCGGCTGGGATTTCGTCGGCGAGACGACAAACGGCGGCAGCGACGACTGGGCAATGCCGGCAGGCGGCGGCTATCCAGTCCTGTGGCACGAGCTGCCGGTGGCTCCGGATTTACCAACCTTTGCGGGCGGCTCAGGTACACAAGCAGACCCTTACTTAATAGAAACACCGCAGCAGCTTAACAGTATCGGACACAATCCCAGACTGATGGACAAACACTTCAGAGTTATCAGCGACATCGATATGGGCTGGATGAAATATTATATGATTGCCAACAAACCCTATACCTTCACCGGGACGTTCGACGGAATGGACCATACAATCAGCAATATTTCCATAGAGTCAGAATTCGATACGTCCCGATTCGGCTTCATAGGGAATATTTATGGAGACAGCGCCTGGATACAAAGCCTGATTTTGGACGAACCGAATATCGTCTCCACCTGGGGCTGGGGAGTAGGTTCTCTCACGGGCTTAAACGAATCCGGCAGTATAATTAATTGCCACGCGGTCAACGCCAATGTTCTTGGAATGAGTTCGGTAGGAGGCCTTGTTGGCATTAATTCCCAATATGGCAAAATATCGGGCTGTTCGGCAACAGGCAATGTTTCAGAGAATACCTTTATGTCTGTCATATTCTCAGGCGCGGGCGGATTAGTCGGGGAGAACGTTTTCTGGTCGGAGATTGAAAACAGCTCAGCAAAATGCATCGTATCCGGCGACGATTGCGTCGGCGGTCTTGTCGGTTCAAATCTCATATACAGCACACTTACTAACTGCTATTCGCAGGGCAGCGCTTCAGGAACGGAAGATTATATAGGAGGCCTTGTAGGCAGAAATATGGGCGCTACCGAGCTGGGCTACTGCTATTCTGCTACCGAAGTGAATGGCCCGGCAGGCAGCGACGGCGTCGGAGCATTCGTAGGAAAAATGGGAAACACTCCCGGCAGAGAATTTTACACTGCCTGTTTCTGGGATAGTGAGCTTAATCCCGATTTGAACGGTATCGGCAATGGAGTCGATACCAATGTGATTGGACTGCCCACTTTACAGATGGAGACGAGAAGCACATTCACCGATGCCGGCTGGGACTTTGTCGATGAAACAATCAACGGGGCAAACGATATATGGATAAACGAAGACGGTCAGAATTACCCGAGATTTACGTGGGAGCCGGTAGATACGGATATATCCGTGCAGATAGATTTGAGCACGGTTTGGATGTATCAGAGCCTGCCGAACCAGACAAACTCAAGTATAACGGCCGAGGTTAATGAAGCCGGATTCTATGACCCGCTGGCAAACAGCTCATATTATTATTACTGGGTAATACAGTTTCCC
>CAYLYB010000022.1:0-2027 GCA_964387605.1 uncultured Pirellulales bacterium
TAGCGGAGGGGGCAGGGGTGGGAGACGGAGGTTGAGCCGAGGAGGCCACGCCAGATGGCGTTAGTAATGGCGCGGTCGGCGACGTTGACGACGCCATCGCAATTCATATCGCAATCCTTAAGTGTGTATGGGCCGGCGGAGCCGGTGCGCCAGAAGGCATTAACGATTGAGCGGTCGGCGACATTAACGACGCCGTCATTATTGGCGTCGCCGAGTAATGCGATTGCGAATTCTTTTTCGGCTAAGCCGGAATTGCCGAAATCGTCGCCGACAACTTCGAGGATTATTTTGAAGGTCTGACCTGAATCGGACAGGCCCGTTGATTTATAACAGGAAGGCGCGGCAAAGGTGAAGTAGTTATCGTTTATATCGCCTCCGGCAACAGCGATTGGCTCGACATTTACATCTGTGGGTAATTCGATTGACCAGAAATATGAGTATGAGGAGTTCGAGCAGGGGTCGATTATATCAGTTATTTCGGCGGTGATAGTGGAATTACTCTGGCCTGGGAGACTCTGAAAGAGCCAGTCGGCATCTGTGGTGAAGCTGCCTGTTATGGGATTTTGCCATACGAGTCTCGGGTAGTAATGGTTTTCCCAAATGGTCCAGATATTCCAGAAGTCCCAGTTAACAAAACTTGTTCTTTGTTTCATTTGCTCATCCGTCATAGGAGTTCCCAATCCGTTGTTCGGCCCGGCAACATCGAGAAAATACGAATCAGTGATGATGTCATTATTGCCGTTTGAACCGATGAGCGCCCCGATATACGATGAGCCGGCTGAGGCAACAACCGAACCTGCCGAGTAGCAATTTTCGACAGATTCGAAGCCACTTCTACTAAACTGAGGGACTCTATATGCACCGGCATTTAAACCGGCAAGACCACCTATGTATATCGATTCGTACCCGGCAGTTACATTAGAAGTGGAATACGAGTTTTTAATAGCAGATTCAGCATCCTCATAATAATTATAGACATTCGAACCGACCAGGCCACCGATATACTGTGATTGATTCCCAACAGAGACAGGGCCCCTGGCGAAGCATTTTTCAATGCTTCCGCCTACGTATCTGCCGACCAGGCCGCCGAGCCAGAATGAGCGGTCCGAGGCAGAGACGGCGCCAGCGGCAGAGGATTCTAAGACACCGGTCAGGTAGCTGTAGCCGACAAGCCCTCCAATCAGGTTCGAATCATTTCCCGCAATAACCTGACCTGTCGAATGAGAATCGTATACATTAGTCCCTGGGTAAGAGATGTAGTATTCTGATTCGCTTACAGGTGAAATCGGATTATAACCTATGCTCTCGCCTATGAGTCCGCCGATGCGGCTGGCATCGTGGCCCGCAGTAACGGCGCCCTGACTTAAGCATCCGCCAACACCTTGTTTATCATCTGCGCCGATAAGACCGCCGATGCGGTTCGAATTATCTCCGGCAGAAACATCGCCAGAGGCGGAGCAGTTTTTGGCAGAACCTGATTTTGCAAAACCGATGAGGCCGCCGAGCTGATTGGAATCGGAGCCGGCAGTAACGGAACCGGCTGCGGAGCAAGCTTCGATTCTATCCACATCTGCGTATCCAATAAGACCTCCGAGGGCGCTCGAATTATCCTGTGCGCAAACAGAGACGGCAGAATGGCAGTTAGCGAAAGTGCCTTCTTTGGAGCCGGATAAATATGCAGCGCCCACTATTCCGCCGACGGCATTCGCGTTATTGCCAGTAGTGATACTTCCGACAGAGCAACAGTCGATTACGACATACTTTTGGTAATTGTTTTCATTACTCGCGCCTAAAATACCGCCAACGGAATATACATTGTTACCTACAGTAATATGGTTTGATGAAGAACAACTATTTATATCTGTAAAGTATTCAGCAAATCCAACGAGGCCGCCAATGTAATACGAATCATTTCCAGCGGTGATTTGTCCTTGCGCGGAGCAGTTGTAAATGGGAGCCATATATGCGTAACCGACAAGCCCGCCAAGATGATATGAGCCGTGGCCGGTGATAATAGAGCTTGCGGA
>CAYLYB010000022.1:2127-26328 GCA_964387605.1 uncultured Pirellulales bacterium
GAGCCGGTGAAATGGCAATTATTTATAGTGGAGGGAAGCTGAGTGGGCGACTGGTCTTCAATGCCATTCGAGGCTACTAAGCCTGCGACCATTTGCGAAGAACCAGAGCCTGTGACGATAGAAGAGGAATCGCAATTTGTGATATTACCGCGGTTCGATAAGACCAGGCCTGCAACATTTAGCGGAGCTGATACCGTCCCCGCGGTGAAACAACCGGACATATCGCCTCCACGAAGGCCTCCGGCCAACCCAGCGGCACTTTCGTCTATGCTGCAGACATCACAAACGGCCCAACAATCGACAGCGCTGTTAAAGCCATCGGCAAGTCCGGCGGCCGGTCCGGAGGAGGTTATCTGACCCATTACCCAGCAGTCCTTAAATAGCACGTTTGCTATGTATGTATTGCCAACCAAGCCGCATGAACCATTGTCTGAGGAGATAAAACCAGTGAAAGAACAATCTTCAATCATAATATGGTTTGAATCCGGCGTGTCGCTTATACAGGTGGCGATTAAACCGGCAACATTATTTGCTCCGGTGACATTACCATCGATGACGTGGCAATTCGAGACGGCAAGGCCATAGAACCGCCATACGAGAAGGCCTATATCGTTGTCTCCATTTAGGATGGGTCTGTAGAATGTGATATTTTTAATGACTTCATTTTGAACACCGTCGTGAGGTAAACCGACCCATCCGAACATTGCCTGGCCGGCGGTAAAATTCGAGATTGTGTGGTTATTACCGTCGAACACACCCTTAAACGGAGTGATATGATTAGGGCCGATTGTGTTGAATGGCGTGTATTGGTCGAGGTCGATATCGGCGGTCATAATGAAGCATTTGTTGAAGTCTTCGGGGTGGTTGCCGATGTCGTTTAGGTCCTGGGCGGTGGCTATCTGATATGGGTCGTTGGGGTCGCCTGAGCCGCCTGAGTATCTGGCGAGAGATGTATTCGAAATTAAAGCAGAGATTATAAAACAAACGATTATGTGCGTTTTGGGTGTATCGGGCGTTATATTCATATAAACTCCTCTCGTCCCCCAGCAGGAGAGATTATAGCAGAAAGGGGAAGGGAAGTCAAATGCGGATTTAGGGTATAGGGTGTAGGGTTTAGGGGATAGCAGGTGAACCCCCTAATGAATTAGGGGGCTAAGTTTATAAGGAGGGCTCCGCCTACAATGACGTAAAAAAACAATTTGAGATTTGAGAGATATCCGCCGGAGGCAGGGAAACCGCAAATGTGGACGGAATGGACTTGATGGACAAGATGACAAAAGTGGATTCCGCAACCCCTGCTAAAAGCATGCGGGGGCAGGCAAGTGCGGAATGACAAAACCTGGATTCGGCGCCCCCGCATTATCCCGGAGATTGAGCATGGGCGGGAGGTTCGCTCGCCCACAAGGGCAATGATGCCTGCACATTGCCATCGATAGCTAAATCAATCCTGTATTTTCCGTATCGCTCAAATTCTAATCCAAGAAGATTAAGAATGAGATTAGCAGCTGAGGAGTCGATGCCATGGCCGGTTCGAACCGATAATTTACCCTCAGGTTTAGGGCCAATATTCTTCCCATCCTGATCGATTATGTGAATTCTTATGGAATGTTCGCCATCTTCGATTTTATCAAACCGGATTCTTGCTACAATAGAGCAGGCAGGATGTTTGGTTGGCAATTGCCTGGCCCAAATATGGTCGAAAGCGCCTAAAACATTCAGCTTACCATGCTGGTCTGTTGCAGCATCACATAACAAAAAAGCTTCAACTTTCATTGTTCTTCCCTTTTTATATTCCTTGTTGTTACATTAAACAGCAAATCCTTCAACTTTGATAACAATATAATGCTATCGCCAAATCAGCCTGTTTGCAAACAGAATAACGAGGTTGCTTGTGTTCGAGTCAAATTGGCGATTGCAACCTGTCAAGCAGATTCGGCGCGGCAAGCCCGCCAATAGGGACGGGGGGTAAACCTGGGGGCTAAATGATGATGAGGCCTAACGGCGATGAGTTTTAAAAGATTCTTCGGCTGCCCCGCCAGAGGCGGGTAAAGCTCGGAATGACAGGGTGGGGGGGATTAGCTTTTCAGGAAGTATTCCATAAGTTCATAGCCCTTGTCGATTTTGAGGCCTGATTTAGCGGCGGTAGCTTCGCAGAAAGTTTCCTTCAGGATTCCCTCGACGCCGGTTCCGGCCATAGCGAAGGGGACGGGTTCGCCGGAGTGGGCGCAGGTGCCGATGGGGGTGGGGTGGTCCGGCAGGACCATAATCCGCCACGAGGGGTATTTCTGTATTGCGTCGTAAATTGGGCCGACTATATGCTCATCTATCTGCTCAATGGCCTTTTTCTTTAGTTCGGCGTTTCCGCCGTGCGAGGCCTCATCGGGTGCTTCCACGTGAACGAGAACGAGGTCGTATTCTTCGAGTGCTTCGATAGCGGCCTGGCCCTTGCCTTTGTAGTTGGTATCGATAAAGCCGGTAGCGCCGGGGACATCTATAAGGTCGAAGCCGACAAGTTTTGCCAGGCCCCGAACGAGGTCAACGGCGGTTATGGCTGCGCCTTTGATTCCGAATTTTTTGTGGAAGCTTTCGAGTCGGGCTCTTTTTCCCTGTCCCCAGAGCCAAATCGAGCTGACCTGGTTTTCGCCGAGGTCGGTTCTTACTTTGTTTATTTCGTGGTTATGGAAGAACTGCTGTGAGCGAGCCATAAGGTCTGTGAGGAAATCGGCGCCTTTGCCGCGAGGGAGAATCTTTTCAACGGGTTTTCCGATATGGTCGTGTGGGGGATAAGTCCTGACGTCCATATCGAATCCCTTGAGCACGAGCAAATGCCTGTAGCTTACGCCGGGGTAAAAGCGGATTTTGTCGGTCGAGACGTGCTCGTTAAGCTCTTCTATGAGCTTTGTGCCTTCTTTTGTTGAGATGTGTCCTGCGCTGTGGTCGGCCATTTTGCCATCGGCGATAGTGACGAGGTTGCAGCGGAAGACCCAGTCGTCTGGTGCGAGCTGGACGTTTCTTGCGACGGCTTCTATGGGGGCGCGGCCGGTGTAGTATTTTTGCGGGTCGTAGCCCAATAGCGACAACTGGGCGACGTCGCTTCCGGGTTCCATACCTTCGGGGACGGTATGCACCATACCGAGTCGACCCTGTTGGCTGATGCGGTCCATATTGGGTTTGTGGGCGGCGGCGAGGGGGGTTTTGTTGCCGAAGAGTTCAAGCGGCTCATCGGCGGCGCCGTCGGGGATAATAATTACATACTTGGTCATTATTCGGCATCCTCCGTGATATTGACGATTCGGATGCAAACGGGTTTTGCGCAAACGGTATCGAGTCGGGCGAGGCCGGCGAGGGTGGCGTTGATTTTGTCCTGCCTTACGGGATGAGTGGTGATAACAACGGGGACGGTATTGTCGGGGCCGCGGCCTTCGTGCTGTAGGACGCCTGAGATGCTGATGGCGTTGTCGGCGAGGATTTTACCGATTTGTGCGAAGACGCCGGGCTGGTCCTTGACCATCAGGCGGATGTAGAAGCGGCTGACGAGGTTATCGATTTTATCGATGAGTGCGGCGATTTCGTTTCGGGGTTTGAGTTTGAGGTGTCTGAAGGTGCGAGCGGAATTGCCCATAGCGACTTCGATGATATCAGCGACGACTGCGCTGGCGGTTGGGAGCATTCCGGCTCCTCTGCCGTAAAAGACGACCTGTCCTACTGCGTCGCCGAATATGCTGACGGCGTTGAAAGAGCCGTCAACCTGTGCGAGGCGATTGTCTTTGCCGATGAAGGAGGGGTGCACCCTGAGTGAGACGGCGCCTTTTTGGTCTTTGACTGCGATTGCAAGCAGCTTAAGGACGTATCCCATCTCGCCGCCGTATCGCACGTCGTCTTTGGAGATGTGCTCGATGCCTTCGACGTAAATATCATCGAGGGCGATTTCGTAGCCGAAGGCGATTGAGGCGAGAATGGCCAGTTTGTGGGCGCTGTCGCCGCCGGAGATATCGAGGGATGGGTCTGCTTCGGCGTAGCCCTTTTGCTGTGCCTGTGCCAGGGCGGGTGCGAAGTCCTCGCCTTTGCCGGTCATATTCGAGAGTATATAGTTGCAGGTCCCGTTTACTATTCCGTATATTGCGCTGATATTGTTTGCGGCAAGGCCGGTCCTTATGGCTGAGATGACGGGTATTCCGCCTGCGCAGCTTGCCTCGAATGCGATACATTTTTGGGCCTTGTGGGCGGCATCGTAAAGAACGGCTGCGTGTTCGGCGAGCAGTGCCTTATTTGCGGTAACGACGTTTTTTCCCGCGGCGAGCAGTTTCAACTGGATTTCTTTTGCGACGCCGGTTCCGCCGACCAGCTCGACGGCTATATCGATGGTTTTATCGTTTAGCAGTATATTCAGGTCGGCGGTGAGGACGCCGGCGGGCAGCTTTACCGGGCGCGGGCTTTCGGTATCGATATCGACGACGCGTGCCAGCTCGAGGCGCAGGCCGGTCTTTGCGGCGATTTTGTCCGCGTTTTCGAGTATGATTTTCGCGACGCCGGTTCCGACGGTCCCGAAGCCGACGAGTCCGACTTTTACGATTTTTTCCTGCATAATCATATTCCTGCTGGTTGTTGCGTTTTCGTATTAAAGAGCGTAGTCTATAATCTGCGTTTGTGTTCGTCAATAATGCTGTTTTGTTCTTATTTAGTTTCGAATATGGTCATACATCGATTTTACTGCGAGGTGATAAGCGAGCCGACCGTTGAGCTTGGCGGGGTCGAGGCCCGTCATCTCAATTCGGTTCTGCGTTTGAAGGCGGGTGATAAGGTGGAGCTATTCGACGGGGTGGGTTCGGTGGCGGCGGCGGTGATTATTGAGCTAAGTAAACGTAAAGCGACTTTACGGATTGAAACTCTTGATTGTCAGCCCGCCCGTTCGGCGGGCCGGATAATCATAGCTGTAAGTATCGCGAAGGGTCAGCGGTTCGACTGGCTCATCGAAAAATGCACCGAGTTGGGTGTTGACCGGATTTGCCCGGTGATTTTCGAGCGGACGGTGAAACAGGCGGGTAATCCGAAGGCAGCAGACCGCTGGAAGAATATTTCAATATCGGCTGCGAAACAGTGCAAAAGATTATTTTTGCCTGTAATCGATTCGCCTGCATCGCTAACGGATGTTATTGAAATGCTAAAGGCCCAGTATCCGCAGTGCCGGATGCTCGCGGGAAGTATGCACAAGGAGGCGACGGCTATGGCGGGGGAGCCGTTCGGCGAAGCGGACGCTGCGGTGTTTGTCGGGCCTGAGGGCGGGTTGACGGAAGAAGAGGAGCGGCTTTTGAATAAGGCGGGAGCAAGGGGCATCTATATTACTGATACGGTGCTGCGAACGGAGACGGCGGCGATTGCGTTCGCGGCGATTCTGGCAGGTCTGCGAGATGCTATACAGGATTAAAAGTTTTTCGAAAGGGGACAGTTACCTATTTTTATAAATGGCCTTCGAGAGAATACGAAAACGAAAAAAATAGGTAACTGTCCCTAATTTCAAATCGGTTGGCCGGCGATTATTTTTCGAAAATCGGCTTCATTTGAGAATGAAGCCATTCCCATATCGTTGTGTTTTGTGAGCATTTTAATCGTGGCGGCGAATTTTTTGTCGAGCTTTGCGACGAAACAGTGAGATTGCTTCGCTTCCTCCTTCGCTGACGCTGCGGAGGACAGGTCGCTCGCAATGACATAGGAGTCAGGAATGACAATTTGATAGGCGTGGAGGGTGAGGCGGTCGATTAGGGGTTTTTCCTCATCGAATTTTCCAAGCCGATAATTTTTCTTAAATTCCGACAACATCAAGGGCCTCTTGCTCCCATATAAAGGGTCGATGGCAATGGGTAAAGCGATGCTTTCGAGATGCACTCGAATCTGATGGGTCCTTCCGGTGAGTGGTTTTACGGCCAATAGTGAGACGAGTCCGAAATTTGCGAGCAGCCGCCATTCGGTTATGCTTTCTTTGCCGCCTTTTCTGTCTATAACCATAAGCTCATGGTTTTTTCTGCTTTGCGCCAGGGGAGCGTTAATTGTTCCCTGCTCTTCAATGATTGCGCCTTTGACGATGGCGAGATATGTTTTTTGGACTTTCCTGTCAAAGAAGTAATCGGCGAATTGTCTCTGCGTGGCTCGATTTTTGGCTAAAATCATTACGCCGGAGGTGTCTTTGTCGAGGCGGTGAACGAGGCGAAGCTTAGCGGTAGTTTCATCACCTAACTGGGGTTTGAGCAAATCGAGCAATTGGGGCCTGCCGGAGCGGTCTTTCGTTACCGATACGCCGGTGGGTTTGTTTATGACGAGTATGCCGTCATCCTGGTATATTATTTCGATTGTTTCTTTTCTCATTTATCCGGCCAGTTGTGTTTCTTGACGCCTTTTGCCGTGTAGCTTATAGTATTTCGAGCGAAAAGTGTAGCGTTTAGGTTATTCTATTTCTATAAGGGAGCGACAGGGGCCAATGAAGATACCTCCGGTCAAAGGAACACGCGATTTTTATCCCGAGGATATGGCTGTTCGCAACTGGTTAATCGACGGGTGGAAGCGGGCGTCGGTGCGCAACGGATTCGAGGAATACGACGGGCCGATATTCGAGCACCTTCAGATGTACCAGATAAAAAGCGGTGATGAAATCGTGGAGCAGCTTTTTTCGCTCACGGACCGCGGGGGGCGTGAGCTGGCCATCAGGCCTGAAATCACGCCGACTTTGGCGAGGATGGTGAATCAGAGAATCAACTCTTTGGCCAAACCCATCAAGTGGTTTTCTGTTCCGCGGCTTTGCCGGGCAGAGCGGCCTCAGAAGGGCCGGCTGCGGGAATTTTTTCAGTGGAATATCGATATCATCGGCGAAGACAGCGTATTAGCAGACGCGGAGGTGATTTTTACGACGGTTGATTATCTTCGCGAAGCGGGGCTAACGTCCGACGATATCAAGGTCAAAATATCGAGCAGAAAACTTTTGACCGCTGTTCTTAAAGAAATCGGCGTCGCGGAAGAAAAGCTGAATACGCTTTATACACTGCTCGACAAGAAGGCGAAGATTCCCGCTGAGGCATTTTCGGCGACATTGGCCGAGCAGGTCGGCGGCGATATGACCGAGCGAATTATTGCTTTTATGGAATTGGAAACGGTTATCGATGTCGAGAAGCACTTTAAGTCTAAAAGCAATGACGAGCTTACAACGGCCTTCGATGAGCTTGCGATGTGTTTTCGCTGGGTGGATGAGATGGGAATCGACGATTATTGTGCATTCGACCCGAGTATCGTGAGGGGATTGGCTTATTACACGGGCATCGTATTCGAGGTGCATGACATTACGGGCGAATTGCGGGCAATTGGTGGCGGGGGGCGGTTCGATAACCTGCTGCACGATTTCGGCGGGCCTAAAATTACCGCGACGGGTATGGGTATGGGCGATTGCGTGCTCGAAATACTGCTGCGGGAAAAAGGGCTGCTCGAAAAGAATATTAAATCAGCGAGCGTCGATTATTACGTAATCAGCGTTGACGACGAACTTTTGGCCGAGGCGGTGAAGTTATCGGCACAATTGCGAACGCGGGGGTTTAAGTCGGTCTTTACGTATAAATCGTCGGGTTTATCGAAGCAGCTTAAAATTGCCTCGGAGCAGAACGCCAGATACTGCATTATCATCGGGGATGAGTTCAAGGCGGGGGATATAGTTATAAAAGATATGTCAACGGGCGAGCAGCGAACCGAGAAGAAAGAGGAATTTCTAAGAAAGCTCAAACAGGGGTGAGAAGTGAGAGATTCGGCACCCAACCATTACGAGCGGGCGTTCGAGAGGTGGCTGATAGAGAGCGGTATCGAATACGTGCCCGCGGGCGAGCAGCACAAGCCGGTGTATGAAAATTCGAGTATGAAGAGTTTTGATTTTCTGCTTTGTCCGAGCGGAGGTAAAAAAATCATAGCGGAGGTAAAGGGGCGGCGGTTCAGGGGGACGACGCTGGAGGGGCTGAAGGGATTCGAATGCTGGGTGACGACTGAAGACGTGGATGGATTGGCGGCGTGGCAAAAGACGTTAGGGCCGGAGTATGAGGCGGCATTTATTTTCGCTTACAGGATTCAGAATATCGACGTGGATTTCGACGGCAGGGGGGTATTCGAATATGACGGGGGGTGTTATTTTTTTACAGCCGTACTGCTGGGCGACTATATAAGATTTATGAAACAGCGCAGCCCGAGGTGGAAGACCGTCAATCTTTCCGCCGACAAATTCCGTTTATGCGCCAGGCCCGTTGGGCAGTTATTAGTTTAATTCAGGATTGTTTTCGTCGAGCGAGCCGGCGGTATCATTGGAGTCTTTGGGGACGAAATCAAGGGAGGCGGAATTAATGCAATAGCGCAGGCCCGTGGGCCTTGGGCCATCATTAAAGACGTGGCCTAAATGGGCGCCGCAATTGTTGCACATTACTTCCGTTCTTATCATCGAGAAGCTTTTATCGACCTGTTTGCGGATACTGTCATCAGCGACGGGCGCCCAGAAGCTGGGCCAGCCGGTTCTCGAATCGAATTTTGTGTTCGAGCCGAACAGCTCGCTGCCGCAGCATATACAGTGATATTTGCCCTGTTCATTGAACTTGTAATATTTGCCGGTAAAGGGCAGCTCGGTGTTTTTTCGCTGGGTGACCCTGTATTGCAGAGGTGTTAGTTTGTTTTTCAACTCCGAATCACATTTTATCTGGTTTGTTTGCATTTGGTTGTTTTCCTTATCTTTGAATAAAGCAACAAAAGGGCATCCGGCACTGCTGCTGCAGGATGTCCTTTTGCCCGATGCTCTGATAATGGTCAGAGCGAACAGAGTGAATCCGATTATCAGAATCCAGTTTATAAAAGTTTTGCTCACAATAGCCTCCTTCACGAAGCCAGTACTTATATATTAATACGAAGCGGTCGGCCGGACGGTTCTTTTCCGCCGACGGCTTGAAAACGGGCAGCCCGCGATAATCAGTTTTTGTATTTGACCGAACAGCCGTCATCCCAACGGTTTGTAAGAATTTTGGCATAGACCGGAAGAGCCGCCGCTGATAAAATCGGTGTCCGGTAATGCGGAATCGGCATAATGATTTGTTTTTGGAAAGGATGACGCTGAAAAATGATTAAAAGAGCAGTTTTATGTGCGGTTTTGATAATTATTTGTGCGGGGTGTTCGTGCCCGAGCCGGCAGTGCTGCCCGTTGTCGAAGGCCTGCTGTAAGGGGGCATCGCGGGTCCTTCGCCACGTTATTTTATTCAAATTCAAGGAAGGGACAAGGCCAGAGAAAATCAAGGAAGTTGAAGACGCTTTTGAATCTTTGCCGGGCAAAATCAGTGAAATAAAGTGTTTCGAGGGGGGCGCCAACGTCAGCCCTGATGACCGGAACGAGGGCTTCACGCATTGTTTTTTGCTTACATTCCGGAATGAAGCCGACCGCGACGCATACCTGACTCATCCCGACTTTAAAGGATTCGGCAATTTGCTGTGGAGCTGCCTTGAAAAGGTTCTCGTTGTCGATTACTGGACGACATGAGAATCATCGCCGGGACAAATCGAGGTATGAAATTGGCCAGCCCTGAAGGGATGGTGTCGCGTCCGATTACGGACCGTGTGAAGGAGTCGCTTTTTAACGTTTTGCAGAAATACGATTTGCCTGCGGGCAAAACAGTTGCGGACCTTTTCGCGGGCGTCGGCTCGCTTGGCTTAGAGGCGCTTAGCAGGGGAGCGGCTTATGTAACCTTCGTGGAGCAAAATGTCAAGGTGGCTGAAATGCTTAAAAGGAATATCGAAAAGGCGGGTTATATCGAACAATCGAAGGTTCTTCAAGCCGACGCGTTCAAATTTGGTCTTAGCCCTGACGGCAGTCATTGCGAATATGACGTTGCTTTTGTTGACCCGCCTTACGTTGATTCGGCGCGCACACAAGGCGATTCGCCGTTATCAACGCTGCTGACGCGTCTCGAGGGGTGTATAAAACCCGGCGGTTTTGTAATTGTTCGCACCAGCAGGGGGACAAAACTCTCGCAAAATTACGGCGGAATTGAGACAATAGAGACAAGAGAGTGGGGGACGATGGCTGTAACGATAATGCGATGTAAGAAAGATGGCTAATAAACAGGCGGCAATCAAAATAGTAAGGCGATTACGCGGGGCCGGCTTCGAGGCGTTGCTTGCGGGGGGATGTGTTCGCGATATGCTTTTAGGGAGGCGGGCGAGTGATTACGACGTCGCCACTGAAGCCAGGCCTGCCGAGGTTGCAAAACTATTTCGCCGAACGCTCAAGGTCGGCGCAAAGTTCGGGGTTGTTATTGTTTTGCTTGGTAAAAGCCATGTCGAAGTTGCGACCTTCAGGACCGAATCCGATTACGCCGACGGGAGGCATCCTTCGAAGGTTCACTTCGCGACCGCGGAAAAAGACGCCGCCCGAAGGGATTTTACAATCAACGCGATGTTCTACGACCCAGTTGCAAAGAAAGTCATCGATTATTACGGGGGCAGGGCGGATTTGAGAAAGAGAATCATCCGCACCGTGGGCAGGCCGGCTGAGCGTTTCAGCGAGGATTATCTGCGTATGCTTCGTGCCGTTCGTTTTTCCACGCAGCTTGGTTTTCCAATCGAAGCCCGGACGAAGAATGCCATTCGAAAATACGCTCCAAAAATAACGAAGATAAGCGGCGAGCGTATCGCAATCGAGCTCGAGGGTATTGTTGTAAGTGCCAACAGGGCAAAAGGAGCAAAGGAATTGATTGAGCTTGGATTAGCGGAGGTGATTTTTCCGGGCTTTTCGGGCGGCGAGGCGAAGTCGGGGCTGCGAGTGCTTTCCTGTTTTAGCGGGACAGTGGATTTTCCGCTTGGTCTGGCGGGATTATTCAGCGGTTTCGATACGGAGTTCGCGATTGAAAAATGCAAGGTTCTCAAGCTAAGCAGAAACCAGAACAAACACATCAGCTTCCTGCTTACAAACCGGGGTAAGCTGCTCAAAGAATTATTGCTTTCGGAATTGAAGCTACTGCTTTTCGAGCCGTATTTTTGGGATTTATTCGAATTGCAAAAGGCAATTCAAAAAGCGAATCAGCAATCAATCAAACCTCTGGCTCGATTGCGAAGAAGAATCAATAAGCTGGGGGATATTGAGTTAAGGCCGAAGCCATTGTTGAACGGCCACGAGCTTATGTCGCTCGGAGCTGCGCCCGGCAGAATGTTAGGGCAATTGGCCCACGAGATGTATATCGCGCAATTAGAGGGACAATTGCAGACACCCGAACAGGCGAGGCAGTGGATTCTTGACTGGCTGCAGGTTAACAAAAACCGCAAAAAATAGTCTTTTTACTATTACAGCCGAAATTGGCGCTTTATTCACCCCTGTTATCCTTTTTTTTGGCTTGACTTACTTGTAATATGCATTGTAGAATAGATATATTACTGGGGGGCGACAGTGTATATCTGTAGGAGGAATGAAGATGTGCGCGAGGAGATTTCTGATTTCAGCGGGTATTTTAATAGTTGTGGTCTGCCCTGTTTTTGCCGTTGAGAGGCACGTTCCGAGTCCGTATTCCACAATTCAGGAGGCAGTCGATAACTGCAACAACGGAGATATTGTAAAGATACAGCCGGGAGTCTACTATGAAAACGTCGAGATTAACAATAAGGATATAACATTAGCCAGTGTGAATTACCCTGTCAGCGACGTTAATATAAACGGCTCGGACGTCAATTCGGTTATCAGGATTTCGGAGTCGAGTGTTACGTTCGAAGGGCTGGTGATAGAAAATGGGCTGGCGGATGTGGGCGGAGGGATATACTGCACAACAGCCGGGACTGATACACTGACGATATCCGCTTGTTCGATTATCAATAATAAAGCAAGAGACGGCGTAGATGCCGCTGACGACGGTGGTGATGGAGGCGGCATCTATTGTGTGGGCTCTATCACACTAGATATCGATAACAGCAAGATATCCGGTAACAGGGGCGGAAGCGGATTGGACGGATATGATAGTACCGGCCGTGGAGGCGACGGAGGTGGAATATACTGTTCTGGCTCTATTCAGCTTGATATTGATAACAGCACTATATCAAGTAACAGTTCTGGAAACGGCAGTGATGCGTATGAAGATCCCGGTCGTGGAGGTGATGGGGGTGGAATTTTTTGTTCGGGCTCTATTCAACTGAACATCAATGCCAGCGAAATATCGGATAATAGAGCAGGGGCCGGTGGTACTGCTGAAGAATTTGAACCTGGCCGGGGCGGTGATGGAGGCGGTATCTATTGTTCGGGTTCAATTCAAATAAATATCGATAGCAGCCAGTTGACAAGCAACAGATCCGGGGGCTCTGGCGTGGGTACATATAATTCTGCCCGCGCAGGTCATGGAGGAGGTATCTTTTGTAATGGAGGCCCCATTACTATTATCCAATGCGAATTCAGCAACAATAGAACGGCTATTGCCGGTATGACGATCGTAGGCTGGGAAGGTGGCAACGGGGGTAGCGGTGGAGCAATCTGGTGTGAGGGTTCAATTGATATCAATGATTCCAGTTTTATTGGAAATTATACGGGTAAAGGTGGTTCCGCCAGAGGTGTCGGTGGTGATGGGGGCTCAGGGGGAGCTATTTTTTCCAGGTCTTTAACTATAAATGATTCCACTTTTATAGACAATACATGCGGAGATGCTGGTGTATGTGACTTTGATGAAGGTTCGCAAGGAGGCAGCGGCGGAGCCCTATATGTCAAACCGGGTTTTTCTGTTAATTGTTTTAACTGCCTTTTCGCGGGTAATGAGGCGGGTGATGCTGATGATTGATATAACATAAAAGGCAACGGAGGCGCTATTTACTGCACTCAAGCGATCTTAAATAACAGCACGATAGCTTCCTGCTGGGCGGGCGTTGGCACGGGTATATGTTGTTCGAGTTCGGCGCAGATACGTGATAGTATCCTCGGCCAGGCGGATGTTCCCGAATCCCCGATGCTCGGCGGCACGGCATCTTATACGGTGAGTTATAGTCTGGTTAGGCAGACAAGCGGGGTATATCCCGGGACGGGCAATATAAACGCCGACCCTTGTTTTGCAACGGGCCCTGACGGCGACTATTACCTTAGCCAGATTGCTGCGGGCCAATCAATAGACAGCCCGTGTGTCGATGCTGGGAGCGATACATCGAGCAATCTTGGGATGCACACCAAGACTACGCGAACAGACCAAATCATAGATTATGGAATGGTGGATATCGGATATCACTATCCCGCTGTTTTCATAGATGCTGACTTAAATTCGGATAAGTTTGTTGATTTTTTCGACTATGCTATTTTCTCTCTCGACTGGCAGCAGTCACCGGACCCTAATAACCCTAACAGCGGCGATATCACAGGGGATGGCTGGGTTGATATTTACGACCTTTATATGTTGGCTCAGGTCTGGCTGGAGGGTTCTTTAGTTACGAAGGCCTTCAATCCGAATCCATTCAATCAGGAAGAAGATGTAAGCAAGTATGCAGTCCTGGAATGGTTAGCGGGCCACAACGCTGAGACTCACGATGTTTATTTCGGCACAGATTTCAATGACGTTAATAACGCAGATATTAATGACATAGATATCTTCATGGGAAATCAAACTGCAACTTCCTGGGATACGAATAACTATGACGCGAACGGTCTTTTGTATGGAAAGACCTACTACTGGCGTATCGATGAGGTCTCTTCCACCGGTTTCACAAGGGGCGACATCTGGTATTTTACTGTCAGTGATAAACCGGACTTTTCTTTGGGCCTTGTTGGTTGGTGGAAATTTGACGAAGGCAGCGGCACAATTGCCCATGATTCAGCCGGTGATAATGATGGAACAGTTTACGAGGCTACATGGACAACCGGACCGGTTGGAGGTGCTCTGAGTTTTGATGATACTTCCGAGGACTATGTCATCGTTCCTGATAATGACAACTCTCTGGATATGGATGACCAGATGACAATTGCTGCATGGATTAAGTACAAAGACGATGGTTATTCTTATATTTTAGGTAAGCAACCAGGGGAAGAACAACCGGCGTTTATGGCGGGTAATTATGAACTTAGGATAATAGGAGATATATTAAGTTTCTCGTATATATACACTGAATATGGTGACACAGCAACCCATAATTCAACGTCCGGCGTGACAATAGACGTGTGGCAGCACGTAGCCGTTACTTTAATAGAAGGGGATAGTGTCAGGTTCTATATAAACGGTGAGCCCGCGGGAACATCACCTCAAATTCAGGCATTTGGTTTGGTTAATGATGATCCTCTAAGAATAGGGGTTTCTAAAGACTATGAGTACTTTTTCGGAGATATGGACGATATCCTAATATATAACAGGGCTTTGTCGGCTTATGAGATAATGCTGCTTTATCTTGGCGAACTTTATATCCATCAAGCATTCAATCCTGACCCTGCCCATGGTGCCAATGATGTTAGTACTGATGTTATTCTAAGCTGGTCCCCCGGAGATTTTGCCGATTCGCACGACGTGTATTTCGGAACAGATTATTATGAAGTAAACGACGCTAATATTAACGACGCGAATGTCTTTATGGGTAATCAGACAGCAGCAAGCTGGGACGTGAACAACTATGATGCCAATGGCTTGCAATATCAAACAACTTACTACTGGCGTATTGATGAGAGAAGCAACTTTGGAGTCGCCAGGGGGCAACCTTGGCATTTCACAACTTGTGCCGAACCGAATATTGATTATGGTCTTGCTGCGTGGTGGGAATTCGGAGAGGACAGCGGGACGATAGCTTACGACTCAGCCGGCGACAACGACGGTAACCTGATAAACGGACCTGTCTGGACGAGCGGCATTATTGACGGCGCCCTCGAATTTGATGGAGTGAATGATTATGTTAAGGTGCCGGATGACCAGAGCCAGCAAATAACAACGAATGAGATAACAATAAGTGCCTGGATATGGCTCGAGACGGATATTGGTAATACACAGAGCAGAATCATCTGTAAACAGGAGGACAGTGAGATTTCATGGGGACTCGAGATATTTGGTTACGGATATGGCGGCTCGACTGGTAATCAGATAGTATTCCATGATTCAGACGGTGCATTTGATTATTATAACTGTATGAGCCCGACTAAGCTGAATACCGGCAGATGGTACCACGTTGCTGTAACTGATGACGCGGGAAAGATACGTATTTATCTGGATGGGCAACCGGATTGGTCAAGTAACGATGGTTATGGAATACCCTCAAATATCAACTCTCCGATTTTCATAGGGGCTACAAATCCGGGGACGTATTTATTTTTCGGCGGTATCATCGATGATGTCCGCATCTACAACAGGGCTTTGTCGGCCGGAGAGATTATGCTGATTTACCAAATAGGTTCGGAATAGGCGGTTGAGGCAGGGGATTATTTTTTGCTGAATATGTAGCTTATGAGCTTGTAGATAAGTTTCGCGGCGAGGAAGTCGGGGGCCTTGTTATTTTCATTCGGGCACATCTCGACGATGTCAAAGCCGGTGACGTTGCTGTCGTGGCAGACGCGCCGGAGTAATTCGAGGACCTCATACCAGCCCAGTCCGCCCGGCTCAGGCGTGCCGGTCGAGGGCATTATCGAAGGGTCAAGAACATCCAAATCTATGGTTATATAGACGTTGGCCTCGAGGATTGAAATGACTGTATCAATCCAGTCGCTTTTGCCGCTGATATCTTCGGCGAAAAAAGTCCTTATCCTGTCCAGAGACGGTTTCTCGGCGACATCCATACTTCGTATACCCACCTGCACAATGGGGCAAAGCTCCTTGGCCCTTGCCATTACGCAGGCGTGATTATATTTTGAGCCGTGATACTCGTTTCTGAGGTCGCTGTGCGCGTCAAGCTGGAGCACGGTGAGTTTTTTATATTTTTCAGCCTGTGCCTGTATTGCGCCGATACTGACCGAATGCTCCCCGCCGATAACTACAGGCAGGCGGTTTTTAGCGAGGTGCCCGGCGACTCTTTTTTTCACCGCCTCGACCATTTTCTCCGGCGAGGATTTTTCTTTTACCGGCTCATCCGTGAATATGCCGATTTTATACGGTTCGCTGTCGCTTTCGATGTCGTACAGCTCCATATTGCAGGATGCCTCGATAATGGCTGCGGGGCCTTTGTCCGCTCCTTTGCACCAGGTGCTTGTTTCGTCGTATGGGACAGGGATGATGGCGACTTTTGCGGTTTCGGCGCTGCCATATTTTTCCGGTATGTCGCCGAAGATATTTGCCATAGCTTTGATTCCGAGAGCAGCGGATTAGTCGAATAAGAACATCGCAATCGCAACCGTTGTTGTCCAGTGGTCTTTCATACCGCGTGCAGTCTGCGTTATATTCGATGTTCTGATTATAAGACCGGTGGATTTGTAGAGCTGCTCTTTTTCCGACCAGGCCTTGCTTGGGTCGACCTCCAGTCCGAGTGTTGTGCCCAGCATCTCTGCTGCGAGGTCTTCGGCAAAATCGGAGGCCTGTTTTTCATTCATCCCGTAGCCGTGAACCTCGCTGATATACCCCCAGTTATTCTTATCTTTTGGCACTGCGATGCCTATCGATGAGGCGATAAGCCGACCGTGTTCGTTGGTTTCGGACCTCGCCATAACACAGTAGCAGATTTCACCTGGTGTCAATCGCTTCAATCCCGACTCTCTGCTGATGACCTTGCACCTTGGCGGCAGTATTGATGAAACCTGCACCAGGTTTTGTTGCGCCACCCCCGCCGCTCTAAGAGCATCCTCGAATGACCTTAGTCTGTATTCGTGTCGGCCGACTCCCTTTGTTAAGAACACCTTCGTAGGTACAAGGTTCATCATATCACTCTCCTAATATCCGAATGTGCGTTTCTGAGAGACTACAAGATAAAATTTAGTCTTATGCATCTCTCTTAGGTGGTTAATAAAAAACAAGTTTTCGACTTTAAAGCGTTGATTATATAACTCACCCGCGTCTTTACAATAAAAAATAATCTAACTTTTGCCCAGCGATTGTTTAGTGACGGAATTTGACAGTTCTTGAGAGGAACATAATTCTTTTCGCACAGTTGCTGCGCGGTTATGGCGGAGTTTATTGAAGGCGGTTTTTTGAAGTCCCAGGTTGAAGCAAAGTTTAGCATGCCTGTTCCTTCATTATGTAAGCCACAACATTTTGCGACCGTATTTTTGCCCGTTTTGAAAAGCGTGATTAAACGTGAGAAATCCACCTGTCTTGAATAATGGACTGATAATATTGGCCGGGCCGGGGCAATGAGGCGTTTTTTGTTGACAAATCAGGCAATTTTGTTTAGTATGACTGTTCTAAAGACGATTACTACATATACTTACGCTTTTGCAGTCCGAAATCGTATCGGTGAAGGCGAGTGAGTTGTAAGTATGTGTTTTTGCGGTAGTTAGAGTAGTGGCGGCATATTCAGGGTGATGAATCTAAACATATTTTGGAGACCTTTCAATGATTAACAGGAATGTTCTTTTGGCGGTTTTGGCTTTCGGATTTGTGCTTACAGCTGCCGCTTTTTCTCAGACCCTCGATGATAACTATAATGATTTGCTTCACTACATCAGAATAGGCCGATTCGACCTTGCGACTGGCTACGCGCAGGCAATTCTTGAAAGTGAGCCAGAGCCGGTTGATTTGTTCAACCTGGCCCAGGCAAACCTGCAGGGTTATTCATTATTGATAAAGGCCAAGGAGAGCGGTAAAGACGCCAGGCTTGCCGAGCTGTGCGGTAAACTCATCGATATTATCGAGCGAGGCCGATTCATTCGCCGGGCCGACCCCAAGGTTATAGTCGAAGAAGTTGCTCGTCTGAGCACAACCAGCAGGGGCCGGCTGAACGCCGTCAAACGCCTTAACGACGCAGGCGAATACGCAATTATGTATATGCTCGATGCACTCGCGGATGAAACGCGCAGGGATGAATGGCCCAATATCGCCGAGGCGCTTGGCCAGATGAGCAGGCACGCCATAAGGCCTCTTGTTGCTTCGCTTCAGACTGATAACGTGGCGGTCAAAGCGGAGATAATCAAAGCCCTTGGTAAAATCGGTTACCCGCAGTCCCTGCCTTATCTGAAGTTCGTTGCCGAAAAAGAGACGTCGCCGGACCTTAATATTTTGGCTATGGATAGTATCAAGCAAATTGATGCCGGTGCAATGAAGGTTCCTGCGTCACATTTATTTTACCGGCTGGGCGAGGATTATTACTATCACGCCGATTCGCTTGCACCGGCGGAAGATGCGGATTTTGCAAATATATGGTTCTGGGATTCTGAGGATTCGCATCTTATGCGTGAAGAAGTCGACAAGAATTATTTTAATGAGCTTATGGCGATGCGATGCTGTGAATGGGCATTGAAGGCCGATGCGGATTTCGGCCAGGCAATCGGTCTTTGGGTTGGGGCCTTTTTCAAGGCCGAATCTGCGAATCCGGATATGCCGGCATACTTCGGCCGGGGCCATGCAGACGCGATGACCTATGCGACCACCGCAGGAGCCGAATATCTGCATCAGGCCCTTGCACGTGCCATAAGGGATAAGGATGCTCATGTTGCGATAGGTGTTGTGGAGGCACTTTCGACGACGGCCGGCGAAAGCTCGTTATTCTACAGGGTAGGCACTGCTCAGCCGCTTGCCCAGGCCCTTTCCTTTGACACAAGGGCGGTTCGATACAGCGCCGCAATAGCCATCGGCGCAGCAGGGCCAAAACAGCTTTTCCCGGAAAGCAAACTCGTTGTTGCGAATCTTGCCGAGGCGATGAGCCAAAGTTCCGAGCAGACGGAAGATGATATGCCTATGTGGAATGGAGAGCTGGCGGATTCATACGCGCGACGAGCGGCAAAGGTAATGCTCAAGCTCGCTCAGACTCGCAATCCGGTCCTTGACCTTTCCGCGGCGCAGGCCACTTTGATAAACGCAACCAAAGACAAGAGAGCCGAAATCCAGATGCTATCGGGTCAGATTCTTGCTCGCTTAAGCTCACCTGCCGCACAGCAGGCGATTGCCGCTATGGCTCTGGCTGATACCAACACGCAGGAAATTCGCATGGTTGCCTTCAACTCTCTGGCGGTTTCGGCCAAGGGCAATGCAAGTCTTCTCGACGATTCGACTATCAATGCGATTTACTCGCTTGTGAGTTCGCAGGATATCGACCCCGGCTTGCGGGCCGCTGCGGCTGCTGCCTATGGTGCACTGAATCTGCCCAGTCAAAAGGTCAAAACTCTTATCCTCGACCAGGCCAAAAGCTGATTAGAACTTTGAGATCTGCACCCGCCTCGGCCGCAGGTTCAGAAGAGTTGAACATCGCTATAAAAGCGTGACCTGCAATCTCACGTTCAAGATTAGGGAGGGATAATCGTATGATGCTCACGTACAGGTTCTTTTTGAGTTCCCATATCGTGAGCACAATTCGGGTCGGGCGGATTATTTGCGTCTGCTGTTCCGGTTGTTAATTTCGATTTGCTTCGTCTGGTGGGCTTAGTCAGTAGTTCCTTGACGGCCTTTTCTGTTCCCGCTTCGCTATCTCCTGAAACCACAAACTTATCTACGAAGCTGCACCACGATAGTAGATACCCCTGCAGTTTTCCTTCTTCGTATTTTTTGCTGCTGAAACCTATATCCTTGATAAATTGATGGTTGCAGAAGGGCGTCGTGCAGACCACAAGCGAAGCGAAGCTCCATACGAGAAAGCCGGCCAGAAATCCGAGAATTCCCGCCCCGATAAGATTCACTTGCCTTGGGAACGTAACCTCGAACTGGCCGAGAAGCAGTATATAAGAAAAGCCGTGTAAAACTGCAAAAACGCCCAATGCGATTATCAATAAAGCAAGCGTACTGCAGTACTGGCCATCAATGGGCAGAAAATCTTGAATCATCGGCCTGAGGTGTATGGCGAGATAGACCGCGATTAAAATATTGAACAGCATCGTCCATGTCTGGTAAAAGCCCAGTTTGATGGCCGAGTATGCGAAAAGAACGGCGATTAATATACCTAACCACAAAAACATACAGCTATCCCACCACTCTATTCAATTCTTCCAGACTGCTCACTCCGGTGACGACTTTCAGCAGTCCCTGCTTCATCAGGTTCGACCTGCCTCGCTGGTCCCCTTCTTTCCTTAATTGTTCGATTGGCAGCGTGTTGCTGGTCATATTGGCTTTTATAGACTCATCCATATTAAGTGTGTCGTAAACCCCTATTCTGCCGAAATATCCTGTTCCATAACAGTTGTCACACCCGACGGCCTCATAAATATTTGCGTAGTTTATTTTCCTTTTCTCGAAATCCCTTATCTGGTTTCTGCTGAGCTTCGCAGGGGTTCTGCAATACTTGCAAAGCCGGCGCATCAATCTCTGTGAAATAATCAGGTTGAGCCCGGTTGCGAGCATTAAAGGGGTTACTCCTAAATCGAGGAGTCGTATCAGCGATGATGCCGTGCTGTTGCTATGAATGGTTGCCAGTACGAGATGCCCCGTTTGCGAGGCCTGAAGCGCCATAACCGCTGTTTCATCGTCGCGAATCTCACCGACGCAAATCACGTCCGGGTCCTGGCGAAGAATGCTGCGCAACGACTTGGCGAAGGTTATTCCCGCCCTGGGGTTTACTTCAATCTGGCTGGTGTTGGGCAGCACGTACTCAATCGGGTCTTCGACCGTTATTACGTTGCGTGTATAAAAGTCTATCTTGTTCAGCATCGCATACATTGTTGTCGTTTTGCCGCTGCCTGTTGGCCCGCACAGCAATATCATACCTGACGGTTTTTTGATGGCGTTTTCGATTATAATTTTTTGCTTTTCGGTTAATCCTATGCTCTCAAGAGTGTATCTGCTTGCGTCCTGTTTCAGCACCCTAATCGACAGCTTTTCCCCGTTTAGCACGCCGGCGCTTGCCACCCTGAATGACACCGTTCCCTCCGCCATTTTCGCGACGAAGGCTCCATCCTGTGGCCGGCGTCTCTCCGAAATATCCATACTCGATACCGCCTTGATACTATTGACAACCGCCTGGCATGTGCTTGCCTCCAGCTGGTCGATTTCACGCAATATTCCATCCACTCTGAATCGTATTGTATAAATCCCTTCGCTTTTCGGGTCGATGAGGATATCGCTTGCCCTGTCCTCCAGTGCATCCAGGATTATCTGTTCGGTTAGATTGAGGATGTGGCTGTCCTGTCGCCCAATCTTTTTTCCGTGGCCGTATATCTCCTTCAGGTCTGTTCCCGAAGAATCCAGCAGCTTTATCGCTCCTTCACGATTATTTGAAGTAAGTATCGATGGGCTTATCGAACGAAATTGCTCTTTTATTGTCTCTAAAAGCCCCTTACGCTCCTCACTTGGTGTCTTTAATATATCCACTAACACAAACAGAAATAACGGTATCGGCCCCAGGACAAGTGTAAAAATATTCACTATCGGTTTTTGATGTTTTGGCACAACCGGGCTGAATTCCACTCGCTGCACGAAGTAAATGCCCAGATAGACCCATCCGATAAGCGCCAGCAGCTTGATGGGATTAAAGGCAAGTCCCTCCACTATTTCCGCAGCCAAAAATAGACTTGCGGAGCTAATCGCCGCCGGTGCGGAAAACTGTCCGGCCGACAGCAGCACTGTTAAGGTCAAATTCAGCATACCTTCCCTCTAACCGAATATATCGGGTAGATGCTTCCCGCTACTGTAAAATTAACATATTGAACTCTGTTTGGCAAGTAACAAATACCCCTCCGATTCGGCCAAATCTGTACTGTGGGGATTACTATTTCTGCCTGATTCTTGCTTGCTTCTATATATTTAGGTTTGAAATTTAGTAAAGGACGTGTTTCGGCGTCTGTCCCTGTCATTTCTAAAGATTCTCTGTTTCTTCAATCGCCAGGCGTTGTGAAAATTCCCTCCACGCCTCCATCGACCGCCTCAGGTTCTCTCGTACATCTGCCCCTATGCCATATCCCTGCAGTCCTACTGGTCCCTCGAAGCCCTTTTGTTTCACCAGCTTCAGAAACCTGTAAACGTCAAATGTCCCGCTGTCCAGGGTTTCTATTGAACCGGCTTCCGTTGTCCCGTTTATAGTAACGACGGATAAATACGGCATTGCTTTGGTGAGAACCTCTTCCATATTTGCGGGTCTGTCGGTTTTTAGCCAGTGATACAGATTGAAAGTGATGCCGACGTTTCTCCTGTTGCTTTTTTGGGCCAGACGGACGGCGTCTTCGACTTTTTCAAGCCAGAAATCCGAGTGCGGATACAGCGAGATATTCACGGCATTTTCGTGGGCGAGGTCGGCTATTTCATTGATTATCGCGACGGCCTCATTATCGCCGGAGTGTGAGGAGGCGCGGTATTTGTCGCTGGCTATGGCGAGCCAGATTACCGCGTTGCGGTTCGCGAGGAGTTTTATGCTGTCGCTGATTAAGGGCAGATAATTTTCTTTCGGCTCTTCGAGCTTGACGGCGAAATATATGGTAAATGTTTTCAGGCCGTTTTTATCAAGCTCGGTGAGCATTTCTTTCAGGCCCGCGGTTCCAGCTGAGGGTTTTCTTTCCCAATATCCGATACCGTCATAGCCCAGCTCTTTAAGCATCAGCACCTGCGATTCGGCGGAGGTATGCATTTCGTCGATTGTGCCGGTATCCATCGCAAAAAAGGGATTTGTCAATCCCATTGCGTCCAGCTCCAGCGGTATTATCCATATATTTCGAAAAGCCACGGCCCCGCGGTCTCCGAGCAGCACGAGGGGTCCGGCGGTGGTTTCATTTTGACTGATACCGTTTCGGCCCGGTCCGCTAACGTGGTGGTTTTGATGAATCAATATTCCATTTTGATATACTTTTACAAAAGAGGCGTTTTCGATTTTCCTTCCTTCATTATCAAACCGCGGCGCACGAAAGATTACATCGAAGCTTTGCCACTGGCCCGCGGGATGTGATGTGTTAACCAGAGGGCTTCGGCCGTCGTATGCCTTTGCGAGGCGGCTTTCATCCCATCGGGGGTATATTCCGCCGCACTCTATGCCGGGCGTGGCGGCGTTCGGTTCTCCGTAGCTGTCACAGATATTCAGCTCGTATCTGCCCTGAAACAGCACGCCGGAAGTTGTTTTTTTCGGTATGATAAACTCGATGTGTGCCCGCATGTCGGCGAAGTGTTTGCGGCTAACGAGAGGGGAGCTGTTTATCTGTCGATTATTTGTAATTACTCCTTCGCCTTTTGTTACGGAGAGGAGGTTTTCATTTCGAGGGTTTAAAAAGGCGTCACCGACTACAGACCAGTCGCGGGTTGTCTGCCAGGCCGACAAATCCGGGCCTGAAAGCATAATTTTTTCCGCGGCAGTCGAGGTGACACATAACAATGCCAGGCAGGCAGATAACGCTGCGGCGACAATTTTTATTTTTGCGTTCATATTCGCCTCTTTAACTTTTCACAGCTCCCACCAATTCGCTGATTCTGCTGATATTGTGCCGCCGGCAATATTCTTCTATTCCGTGTGCGATTTCAATCGCGCAGGCCGGCTCGATAAAATTCGCCGTCCCGGCAGCAACTGCTGTTGCTCCGGCGAGTATAAACTCGACCGCATCCGATGCCGTTCGTATCCCTCCCATTCCCAGAATCGGCACGTTTGTCCCTTTGGTTACTTTGCTATACACCCTGTTGACCATATATACCGCTATCGGTTTTATCGCGGGCCCTGACAGTCCGCCCGTTCTGTTCGCCAGCACGGGTTTATGAGTCTCTGTATCTATCACCATCGCGGTGAACGTATTTACCATACTGAGCGCATCTGCACCAGCTTCGACAGCCGCCTTTGCCGTCGTTGTGATATCCGTGACGTTCGGGGTAAGCTTGACCATCAAGACTTTGCCGCCGCAGGCCGATTTTACTGCTGCGGTTATTTCCTTAACCAGAGTCGGCTCCGTGCCGAAAGTAATACCTCCCTTTTTTACGTTCGGGCAGCTTATATTAAGCTCGAAACCGGCTATGCCGTCCTGTTTCGAAAGCTGTTGCGCGACCGTGACATAGTCTTCAATTGTTTCACCGGCGAGATTGACGAAAACGGTGCAGAAGAGGTTTTTCAGTATGGGCAGCTTTTCAGTAATGAATTCCTGCAATCCGATATTTGCCAGCCCGATTGCGTTAAGCATACCAGCGTCCGTCTCTACGACCCTGGGCAGGGGATTGCCTTCTCTCGGCCGCACCGTTA
>CAYLYB010000023.1:0-13819 GCA_964387605.1 uncultured Pirellulales bacterium
TGACAATAGAATGGCCTGTGCATCAATACTCGTGCGCAGGCCATTTTTATTCTCACCTTATTCTTTCTTAATGTGGTTAGACACATTGATGTGCGACGGAGTATTCGGTCAGGCCGGGTGGGAAAGATAAACTTGTATAATGGATTTGAAAACACAATTGTAACTACGCCCGGCGGGATTCGAACCCACGACCTCCGGTTTAGGAAACCGGCGCTCTATCCTACTGAGCTACGAGCGCTATACCCTGTAATTGCTTTGAATGTAGCAGTTTCGCGAATATCCTGTCAATGGGTTTTTCCCGCCGAAACGCCTTTGTCCCGACGGATGCAGATTTTCTTGATAAGCCGGACAATTACTCTCGGCGTCCGCGGGAAAAAGTTATCGAAGGGCTGGATGCTGTTGACGTCAGGCCTTTCGTCTTTATCTCGCTTGATACCCGGACACCCGCTGTCGTAATAGAGCGCCCCGCCTATATTATACCAGGGATATTCCCGGCAACCTTTCGGCCTTTCCGGATAAATCGAGCAAAGACCATCCCTGAGCAGGGTGCATACACAGCTTTGCGACCTTATAAACATCGCGTCCTTGTCTTTGATTATGGATTCGTAGCCGATTCTCTTCGCCTCTTCTTCCGTCGCAACCGGCGTGCCGAGCGCCTTGCAGCACCTGGCGCATTTCTCCTTGAGGCAGTCGAGCCGCATTGGGACCTCGGCGGGCAAAAATCTGTATAATTTGCTTCTTCTGGCTTTTATCACGCTGCGGATGAGTATCAGGTTCACGTTTTTTCGCCAATAACTTTTTTGCCAATGATATGCGATACCCGAAAAAAGCAGCATCGATGATGCAATCAGACTAAACACGGGCGATAAGAATACCAAATCCGTATTGCCGGTGAACCTTCCGTGTATCGCGGTGCCCCAGCCGGTCACGAAGCCCGCGGTTATTGCCAGCGCCGCCCATATCGAAAGTTTTCTAAGCTGCTCGCGCTCCATCAGCAAAGCCGATATTACCAGCGGGCACAGCCCCACCTGCGCCCCGTATATCGCAAATACCAGGTCCGTAATCGAAAACCCCGCGTTTGAAAGCGCCTGAACAAGTATGGTTGACACTATGGCTGCAAGGATGAGCATCAACCTCGATATGTTAAGCTCTTTTTTCGAATCCAGTTTTTCTTTCAGGGTTTTTTTGCCGAACCTCGAAAAAATATCCGCGTAAAGCGTGTGGGATACTGCTATTAGCTGGGTGGATGCGGTTGACAGCATTGCCCCGTATAATCCGAGTATCGTTACGAACAAAACACTCGATGCGATGAAGCCCTTTGTAGATGCGATTACATCGAGCAGTGATACCAGCGGATTTATCTGCTCCGACGGTTCGAGAATCATAAAGACAAAGCACGCAAGTATGACAAACAAACCCCACGTCGATGCCGCGACGAAAACACCCCTCCATAATCCGCCTGTTACCGTCCTGTGCCGCTGCGCACCCGCTATTCGCTGCCATATACTCATATCCGAAATGAATGTGGGCACGTTAAGCACGAAGATGCCGAAAAGAAACGCCAAAAGTCCCGGCCTGTATGACAGGTTCAGAACTTCCGGCGGTATTTTCTCGAAATTGAGCGCCCAGCCGCCGTGTGTCGCGATGTGATATATGTAAAATAAAGGCATCGCAATAAGCAAAAGCCAAATCGAGACCATTTGAATCCGGTCGGTTACTATTACGGCTCGAAAACCGCCGACGGCCGTATAAGAAAAGGAAACTAATGACAAAACAACAACAACGACCCAGGCCGGGATCCCTGGAACCAGCCCGGCTAAAAATTTCGAACCCACCATCAATTCAACGGCAAACGCCCCCAGAAAACCTAAGCTTGTGCATACCGCCCCGACATACGACAGCACGTCCGAATTGAACTCCACGCCCAAAAATTCGTGCAGCGTGGGCCGGTGGTCGTATTTATACATACGTTCCCAGATTCTGCCCGCAAACAGCCGCACCACCAAAAGCCCCCCGGCCGTTGTTATCACCGTCCAGAACAGCCACAAACCATAAAACTGTCCCAATTGAAAAAGAAGAATAACCACCGTGGCGAGTGAGATTGTGGTTGCCACCGTGCTGGATGAGAATTCCGCCTCGTTTTTAACGCGTGCCCGCCTGCTGTGTGCCAGAGGAAACAAATCGGCTATACCCCTGGTCTTCAACCCGACGATTATTCCTATGCTTATATAGACGGCTAAGGCAAGCAAAAGCGACGATATGGCAATATAGCTCATAGGCAAATCAGGCCGACTCAGCCGACCTTTAGTTCCACGTTAATTCGTTGTTTAAGACCGTTCGGAACGTCCGGGTATTTACCCGCCGCGACATCGACAAGCACGTGCAGTTCCGGGCCGGGATA
This sequence comes from uncultured Pirellulales bacterium, assembly GCA_964387605.1. Taxonomy (GTDB): domain Bacteria; phylum Planctomycetota; class Phycisphaerae; order Sedimentisphaerales; family Anaerobacaceae; genus Fen-1362. Next base: position 2,402 of record CAYLYB010000023.1, read on the forward strand.
CAATTCCACTCGCCATCCCTGTTCCGACAAGGCGCTGAATACGGCTGTTTCCTCCAAAAGATATTCGCAGGAGAGTCCTATCGCTTCTTCGATACTTACCGCGAAATTGTTGTGTCTTTTCTTCTGCCTTTCCACGAATGAAAAAGCGTCCCTTTCAACCGATGCCCTGAATTCGGAATTGGATTCGAAGAGTTTATCGAGAATCGGCCTGGCCTGCATATATTCGGGGCTGTGCAAATGCTGGTCCCAGCGGGTCAGCCGGATTTTGTGTGGCGAAAAGGATTCGAATATGTTTTTTGTATTGATTACGAACGAATCACCGAGCTTATGTGCTGCGTTAACGGCTTCGGGCCAGTCAAAGCCGTTTAGAATCCTTTCGTTATACCTGCATAAATCGTCGCCCACTATGACCAGGCATTGCTCGAATCGTTCCGTCGCCCAATCGAGCATCGCCTGCAGAGGCGGACCTGCGAATATCGGGTTTTCAAGACTTATGCCGAGGTAGCATTTTTTATGTGCGTATAGTTGCTGCTCAGATACCTTCGGCAGGATTTTCTCAATCCTTACTTCCGGCAAATCCGCCTTCTTATAGGGATAATCCGATGTCACTGCACAATTTCCTTATCAAATCCAGCTTCTCGGACGTCTCGTCGTAGGCCAGACTCGTTCCGTATATGTCTTCGCCGCCCGTATCGACCGTTGCGTTGTCGATAAAGGGCACTACATAGCCGTTGACCATAATATAGGCCCACATATTATTCATCGGCACGTCCCTGTATAGAAGTATCTTGTCTATATCGTGTGCCTTGCTGCCGGCGTAATGTATGCTTAATTTTGTTTCAATCATTTCGTCGAATGTCTTTAGTTCCTGCTCGTATCTTATATGCTCCGCCTCGAATTTTTTTCGCAGCAGGTTCGCGAGCCGGGTTTGAATCGGCTCGGATTTTGAAGCGGGTTTGTCTTTGTGAATTATGAGTATTTTTCGAAAACTCGCTTCCCAGAGATAACTGTAGTCGAAAGTGCTCACGTCGAGAACTACCTCTGGATTTCGAATGATGCCGATTAAGTGCGAAAACCTGTTCTTGTGCAGTTTTTCCCACTTCGCCAGCTCTTCGGCGGTAACGCGCGGCGTAACGTTCCTGAGATTGTCCGTCAGTTGTAATACGGCATCGAGATAGAAGGGGGCCACACCCTGAAGTATGTTGCCTATCTTGCTGTATAACCTTCCGGAGAGCGGCTGCTCATAGGTCGGACTCATAAAGTTATCAATTTCCGACCCAGTAAAGGTTACCGGCTCCGTCGTAATAAACCTGGTTAGTTCTTCCTTGAGACCGGATGATACGATTGCCTTTGCGACCTTGCCGGAATCGCTTTTTTCAATCGTCCTCCAGAGAGCGTCTAATTTTTTTAATAATCCCGCCAGCGCGGGATTCGCCTCGCCGAGCAGCTTCGCCGTAATACGCATATCCGCTACGGATTGCCTGACCGAATCCAAAACCTGAATGGAAACAAGTATCTGACAAAGTGGAATGAATTCAATCTTATCGAACGCCTGCACGATGCGTATCGCGCGGGCCGGCTGCAAAATTGCTGAACCTGCCTCAATCATTCGATAATGCGAGGCAGCCAATCCCAATAGGGCCGCGGTCTCTGATGACGAAATACCGCCCATTTCATCCCGCATATCCTGAAGGACCAGCCCAAGCGCCTGCGCCAGCGGATTTTTGATTTTTTGCGCCATTTATTTCCTTCGCTATAAGCTCATAGTATAAGCCGAAAACCACGAAATTATAGCCGTCTGAGCAAAAACCAGCAAGCTAAACTGATAAAATTACAGGTTTTGCAGTTTTTTTGCATTTCACAACTCCCTGATATATCAATATTTACAGGTATTTCGGCCGTATGTCAATAATTATTTACAAAATTGCAAAAAATACTTGACACTTCTGCTGCGTCATATAGTATAGAAGATAGGAACAAACAATACTTAAAAGTGAATAACGGGCCAAGAGGAAACAAAACGTTTCAGTGAAATGGCAATGTTCCAGCCGGGATTTGTGAAAAAGGTTGACCGGAATTTGTCCTTAAAACCAACCTTCGAAACTCTCGGGGAAAGGAGACGTATCATGGAAGCGGCTGAAAACAAAAGAAGAGCAGGGATTATTGGGATAACCTTGTTGCTGGCAGTGATGCTCGTCGTTACATCAATAGTGCAGGCAAAGCCGAAAGCAGGCAAAGCTAAAAGTGACGCCAAACCGCAGAAAGTAAAAAATGTGCAACGGCAATCGAAGACCTCTGCGCAAAAAATGTCAACGACTGTCAGAAACCGGGCTACGGTTAAGCTCCGAACTCAAAACATTTCTAACGTCAAAAGCGTTAAAACAAAAAAACTCACCCCAAAAATCGCCCGCAACATTCTAAATCAAAATGCCGGCTTATCACAAAGCACGAGAACTTCGAAACCCAGTGCAATCACAAAACCTGCCGGAAACAATTCCGCAGCGAATAAGAAACCCTCGAGGCAAATGGGCAGGCCGAATCAGCGAAACTCTATAATTATGAACAAACCAGTTCCGTCGAAGCCCGCAATGCAGGTAGATTCGAGCAGGACAAGTAGTATTGTAAAACCAATCAAGCCTAATAAATATGTTGGCAAACCGGCAGAAAATCCGACGGCTAAACCGGCTAAACAGGAAACGAGCAGACTAACAAGCTTCTTCGGGCGAAAGCCGCTTATAAAATTCGATAAGAGTCCTTCTCAGAATTCGACTCAGGAAAATAAACCTGATAAAAAACCCATAAGAGTAATCAGAAAACCTGAGGAAATTCGTAATAAACCTTCGAATGAGCAGAGCCAGGGAAATCAGGAAAGACGTGAAAACAGACAAATGAATAACCAGACCGAAAGGATAAGACCTCGTCGAAGTGGTGACAGTACAGATAATTCTATAGACAACAATAGGCGAAATACGCTTGTTCTTGAAAGAACAAATCATGGAACCGAGCGTATGAGACCGAGAAGAACGGATAGAATTATTTACGAAGACCGTACTCGACCGGACAGAGGTATCTACACAAACAGATTCGAACACGTTTACAGAGACCGCCACAATCGACTTTGCAACAGGATTGTTTGGCCCAGATACCGGTTCCCTGTTCGATATCGATGGGGTGGTCATACAACGTATAGATATGTTTATCCGCATTATCAGCGCAAGTATGTCTTTGTAAGTATTGGCGGCTGGTGGCCCACGGATTATAGCTATGTGCGATACTACTGGTATCCGTCTCACTTCTACTCCTGGTATGGCTACTATCCCGTCGCTCGCGAGATAGGTGGCGAAACATATAATTACTACACATATAACTACTATGGCGATGACTCTGTGTCCAGTGATACTGGCCAGGTAACACAAGGCACCGGCTACGTTGACCATACCACCTTTGCCGATGTCCGCGAAAAGCTCCAAAACCAGCAGAACGAAGGTCCTTCGGCGCAGACGCTTGCGGATACACTGTTCGACGAAGGCGTAAAGGCCTTCGAGCAGGAAGATTACGCGAATGCAGCCGAAAAATTCGCCGCTGCGATGGCCCTTGCGCCCGATGATGTGATACTGCCGTTTGCCCGCTCTCAGGCCCTGTTTGCCGATGCCCAATACGCCAAGGCCGCAGAAGTGCTCCGCATCGCTTTGGAAAAGGTTACTCCCGAACAGCAGGGCGTCTTCTATCCTCGTGGACTGTATACCGATGAGGATGTCTTAATGACGCAGATATACTCACTTGAAGAAGAGGCCCAGCAATTCCAGTTTAACGCCGACCTTCAACTGCTACTCGGTTATCAATGGCTCGGTGTTGGCGAAATCGAAAAGTCGCTTCCGCTGCTAATCGAAGCTGGAGATGATGCCCAAAATTCCGCATCGGCTTCGGTGCTTGTAGAACTGGCCGAGAAAATAAAGGCCGGCGATGCAGAAGATGCGAACGAGAACATTGTAGAACAATGAGTGAAAAAAATGGATTTTACCAAAAGACCATAAAAGGTCAGAAGGAGGTGTAAAATGTTAAGGCGGATAATAACAATGATAATGGTTTTTGCCCTTGGATTTGGTTTAGCGTTCGTTGTCGGCTGTCAAAACGACGCCCAGAGCGGCGCCGCGGTCGGAGCGCTCGCAGGCGCAGGCGTTGGCCAGCTTGCTGGACGAAGCACCGAATCAACCCTGATTGGTGCGGCCGTAGGTGGAGGCCTCGGCTATATGCTCGGAAATGAAAATGACAAACAGAAAACACAGACCCAAATGTATGCTATGCAGGATGATATCAACTCGGCAATCGTCAACGTTACCAACAGCAACGGCTCGATTGTCCAGGTTCGGCTCAGAAGGCAGGGCGTCGGCTGGGTGGGAACTCGCGGCGAATACTACCCAACGCTGCCAACCGAAAACCAGCTCAGGCCCGTTTACGGATTTTAGCCGAAGCTCATAATTCAACAGCCCGGCTCTCGTATGGACGAGGCACGGGCTCCAAATCGCCCGGCGGGAGCCTCCTTCCTCCCTCCGGGCTTTCTTCTATAAAATACTCCATGCGCAGGCGGAATCCTCGGCTCAAAAAGCAGGATATTAATAGCTGTAAGAGTTGGTTTGAATATGTCTCGAGCGCTACAGTTAGATTATTGCGGTTACTTCTTCTATTTTCCTGACGACCTCGGAGATGTCATTTGGCCTGGACACATAACCGTCGAAACCCTTTTGCATAAGTGCTGTTTGCTCTGAACTCGACAGGTTATTGGCAAGGGCGATAATCCTGATGGTCTGAAACTCCCCATCCGCTCGAATAGTCCTGCAGATTTCTCCCGCATTTATTTCTTTGGCTAACAGGTTAATGAGCAAAACGTGCGGAGTAAATTTTTGAATCGCAGCGCCGGTCTCGAAGCTGCTTTTAACCACCTTGACTTCATAATCGGATTTGGTCTTCAGCATCTCCGCCAGCCGCGATGACGACTCTGAATTGCTGTCTGCGATTACAACACGAAGCGAACCGTTGTTCAGCGCCGGCACGGGCATATTATGAAGCTTCATAAACTGAATCAGCTCGTTTATCGGTATCCGCCTGTCCTTGCTGCCCGGTATCCGGTAGCCCTTCAGCTGGCCGCTGTCGAACCACTTCGAAACTGTCCGAGGTGCCACGTTGCAGATTTTTGCCACGTTGCCGGTAGTTAATATGTTTTTGCCTTTTGCCATACTTCAAAATCCCTGCCTTGATGTAAACACAATATACGCCACTGTTTTATCGGTTCAAAATAGCTGTCGTTTAACCCGGCAGAACCACTTTCAAACCTGGCCCGCGAATATAGGCCTTTCTTTTAATAATACGTCCCATAAGCCGAAGTGGTTCCGTTTGTAAAATATAACCGCATCTGTCAGGCCCAATTCGGCCCCGCCGGCCCGATTTCGCCGCAAGGGGGGATGCACCTTGCTTTTACGCTTTAAAACAGTAAAATCTTCATATACCTTTAACCTGCGTAGCGTGTATTGAGGAGTTGCTTATGCGAATACACTTGTCCCGTCCGGACATTACTCAAAAAGAGATTCAGGCGGTCTGCGAGGTCCTCAGTGGCCCCAACCTTTCGCTCGGCCCCAAGCTCGGCGAGTTCGAGCAGGCCTTCACGGATTACATCGGCCTCAAACGAGCCGTCGCCGTAAACAGCGGAACGAGCGGCTTATACTTATGTATGCTTGCCCTCGGAATCGGACCGGGCGATGAAGTTATCACAACACCTTTCACCTTTATTTCAACCTCGAACATAGTAATAATGGCCGGCGCAAAACCAGTCTTTGCGGATATCGACCCCGTCAGTATGAATATCGACGCCGCAAAAATCGAAAGCTGCATCACCGAAAAAACAAAGGCAATCTCGCCCGTCGAGGTCTTCGGAAACCCAGCCGGCTTCGATAAGATTTGCCAAATCGCCGACATGCACAAACTAATCGTCATTGAGGATAGTTGCGAGGCCCTCGCTTCCAGCTTGAACGGCAAAAAGGCAGGAACATTCGGCAAAATGAGCGTATTCGCATTCTACCCAAATAAGCAGATAACTACCGGCGAAGGCGGAATGATTCTCACCGATGATGATGACCTCGCTGATATGTGCGTGTCGCTTCGCAACCAGGGCAGGGCGAAAGCAGGGGGGTGGCTCAACCACGTTCGCCTGGGATACAATTTTCGTTTAAGTGATATCAACTGCGCCCTCGGTATTGCCCAGCTTTCGAGAATCGACCAAATAAAGGCCAAACGCAAACAGGTCGCAAAATGGTATTGTCAAAACCTCGCCGGCGACGACAGGTTTATCGTGCCCACCGAGCAGCCCGGCTGTGACATTAACTGGTTTGTTTTCGTCATTCGCCTGGCCGAGCAATATACCCATACTCAGCGCGACAAAATCCTGCAAATAATGAGAGAGGCCGGCATACAGGTCAGCAATTATTTCACCCCCGTTCATCTTCAGCCCTTTATGGTCGAGCAGTTCGGCTATAAAAAAGGCGATTTCCCCATAACCGAATCCGTCGCCGAGCGCACCATTGCGCTGCCTTTTTACAATAATCTTGCGAAAGACGAGGTTGCCGTCGTATGCGACGAGCTTCGACGCGCCGTCGCTGTGCTTTGAATATAATAAAAAAACGCCGCCGGGCCTGACAACCCGGCGGCGTTTGTTTTTCGAGATTAATCATACCGTTAGTCAACGACGCCTTTTTCCTTGGAGCCGATGATAAAGCATCGTAGCGTACCTTCTATCTCGTAGAACTTTATCATCGGTGTAGTAGGCTCGGTCTTGCCGTTAGGATAAGCAATCCTGCACGGAACATACCATACCTCTCCTTCCTGATATGCATCTCCGGTAATGGGTATCTCATCAATCCACTGGCCGTTCTGTTTCATCGCCCTGAGCTTATCCCACATCCAGTCGGGGTAAACGCGGTAATAAAGGTTGAGACTCTTTAGTTTGGGAATATCCAGCTCAATCAGGGCATTTACTGTTTGTCTGACAATTTCGAGACATGCCTCTTCCCGATTCATCTTGGCAGCGACGAGGCCTGAATCCGGGTCCACTAAACAATCGACCTCGGACTCGACAATCTTTGCGTCAGCGGGCACATCAAAAATTCCGTCCGGCGGTTGTTCGTTATAACTAATGTGTTCGAGATTCCTGACGGCCAGAGTTTTTCTCATCATTTCCATAGGCGCATCCTCTCTGATGGTCGAGAAACTGACAGGCAGCTTCGTTTTCGGGTCGACGAGAAACTTTTGTTCTCTTTTGGCGGTTTTGATATGGACCGCTATGGCTTCCTTCTGCGTATCAGGGTCTGTTTCAGTGTAAATACTGATAGATTCTGTGTTTTCAGCCTGTTTAACTGCGTCTTCGAAAAAGCTGCCGAACTTTATTATCCATTCTTTGCCTATTTCATTTCTTTCGGCAAAATATACGGCCTTTGTTCGTTTGTTAAGGATAAACACCCCCTCAGGGCTGCATATCTTGCAAAGAGGTTGATTAGGTAATCCCAGCCACATATGTGTCGGTTTGTCGGGGTCGCCGTTGAATTTCATCCAGCATTGGAAATTTCCCTGTTTGTAGAATTGACCGGCCATATATACGGTCTTAATCTCTTTTATAGCTTCGATGGTTTGCTCTACGGCGTAAGCTGGGGTCGCTCCCTGCTCTGATATTAAGGTCAGTCCAAGGATAAAGGCTATTATTATTACTGCCGCGGCGGTTAATTTTGTTATTCTGCTTCTCATGAGGATTCTCCATATATTCTGCTTTTTATAAGCCGGATGTATTCCTATTTGCTCGTGTGCCTTCAATGCGTCATCCAGAATTTGCCTTCGCAATTCGGAGCCGGCGGTAAAATTCATTTTCTTTAACAAACTTTTTATCTTCTCTGCCGGTCTCATTTTTATACCTCTTCTTTTAACATTGACCGCAGTTTGTCTAATCCGTATCGATATCGGCCTTGAATGGTATTGATGGACACGCCCTGCAATTTGGCTATCTCCCTGAATCTAAAACCGCCTTTCAAATGCAGGATTATTGTCTCGCGCTGCTCGTATGGCAGCTCGGCTATTGCCCTGTTCAACTGTTGTGATACCTCGTCACCTATGACCAGCAGGTCGGGGCAGTCAGACTCGGAATCAGTCAAAGCATCTTCTTTTAATTCGCACCGCTGATGCCCGGCCCTGCGAATATGGTCGCGTGCCTGATTCAAAATACAGGTTGTCAAATAGCTTTTAAGGTTCCCTCGCTGGCTGAAATCCTGCCAGGACGCCGCAAACCGGACAAATACATCGTGAACAATGTCCTGGGCCGTATTGAAATCGTTCACAAATCCCACCGCTAAAGTCAGCAGGTAATCGAGATATTTCTCGTAAATGCGGCCGAATGCCTCTTTGCTGCCTTGCCTGAACCGCCATTTCAAAATTTCATCTTCTATCATCTGGCTCCGGCCGAATCACTTGACAACGTTGCCGTTCTCTAATTACACGATTACACCCTGCGTTTTAGTATATGGAAAATCATATTTTTAGGAAGCGCATAAAAAAACGCCGCCGGGCCTCACAACCCGGCGGCGCTGAATTGCTTTGATTAAAACTGCTACTTCACCTTGTATTCCCTCGCCGGTATCAGCGAATTCATCAGCCCTGCAAGCTCTTCCTCGCTCAAAGCCCCGTTTATTGCGATAAGAGGGAATGTTCCTGCCGGTGTTTCCGTTATCAAACCCATTCGGTCTTTTGCCGGCTCGAAACCACAGTGCCTGAAGCTCATATCCGTCCAGAAGTCTTCGCCGCCAACTTTTTCATATAACTTACATCCGTTTGCGTAAGTCGTATGCTTGATTGGCTGACCATTAGCTTCCGCCTGCCTGAACATCGCGGACATATACTTGTTATGGCCCTGAGATTCAATCAGAAGCACGTGCCGGCTGTCTTGTGCCGTATAAAGAACTATGAACATCCTGCTCGTCGGATTCATCGGGTCAACCACATCGACAATCATCCGCTCCTGTGTCCACGCCGGGTCATTGCTGAATATATACGTCTCGAAGCCCGCCCGCTCAATCATATCTCGAACGGATATATTCGGAATCGCCACGTCAGCAACGCTTACATCCGACGGCTTCTCGCCCCCAAGCTCTTCACTGTCAAGTTCCGCGAGGTTCCACGAATAATCCGGACTATCGACCGTTTCACTCGCTATCCGGCGAATATGCAGCCGCTTTTGGCCGTTATAGGTGTATTCTATCTCTGCGATAATCTCATCCGCCCGGCGAACCTTCATCAGATAATAAGTGTTCATCTTGCCCCACGGGTCCGTAAAGCCCAGCTTGTAAACAAGAACAGACGTCCCGTCCTCGAGTGTATCTTCCGTTACTTCCTGGACCGGCTCGACAACACATTTGTCGCTGAGGCACTGGCGAACGCCCGCGGTTATGCCCAGAAATTCCGCCGGATTCTCAGGCGCCCTGAAATCTCCCGTGATGGCCTGGCTTTTTAACTGAAGCGTTCCGTCCTGACCTGCCGTGGTCAGGTATACGAATCCGCCGTCAAATGCGTTTGCGAATATTATGCTGTCCTCTGTTTCCATTATGCGAACGAATCTTCCCGTCGAATGCTCATACCAGGCGTGGTCGTAGATTGTATAGGGTTGGTCTGATTCTCCCGACAACCTGATTTCCGTAAGGCGCTGTTCGCCGTTCGCCTGTAACGATGCCATAGGAAGCCAGCTTACCATCCAAGAGCTGATTAAATCGCGATTAATCGCATTAACTTGCTCGGACGACAGCTTCGGGTCTTTTAATTTTTCGAGCAGCTCGTTTGCTCTTTGATTATAAGAGTTGCCGAATACCGTAATTTCACTGACGATGTGCACAATTTGGTCTTTCGCGAACAGCGTTTGTTCCGCTGCCTGCGCCTTGGCCAAAAACTCCACCGATGAAATGGGCTTGCCGGGGTTTTGCTGCTGTCTCCGGATACCCATTACCCCGACCACGATTATCACCGCTGCAACCGCCGCTAATTTCGTTATTTTACTCTGCATTATTGTTCTCCATATATCCAAAGACGTTCGTCTTTGCTGCCGTTGTTGTCCTGCAAAAGCGGCCAAAAGCTCTTGCCCGAGCTTGTCGCGGTGGCGATGGTTTGGTTCGTCGTCGAATTTGACCGTTCTCAAAAGGTCCTCGAATTGTTTCTCATTATTCATAGTGCCGCCTCCCGCCCGCCTTTACGGGCTGAAGTGAATTGCTTTCGCAGTTTGGCAAGCGCACGAGACAACTGACTGCGGACCGTCCCGGCGCTCGTGCCGACAATCTCGGCTATTTCCTCTAATTTCAGGTTCTCGAAAAAACGCATAGTGATGATAGTCTGGTCCTTCGGTTTAAGCGCTAATAGCGCTCTTTTCACGATAAACGCATCCTCCTGTGATTCACTCTTGCTCCCGCCGTCGTCGCCGTTGGCTTCGTTTGTTTGCTGCTCGATACGAAATAAAATTGCTTTTTGGCGGGATGATTTTCGCAGATGCTGATTTACTGCGTTGGTCGCTATCCGGTAAATCCAGTTACGGAACTGCCTTTCATTACCCTCGAAGGTATGAAAGTTTTTAACGATGCTTAAAAAAACCTCCGATGTTACGTCTTCCGCTGTTTGCCTGTCAAAGAGCCGGTGAACGCAGTATTTGAATATCGCGTCGTAATGCCTGAAATACAGTCTCGTAAATGCCCCCGGGTCGCTTTTCGCCGATGTTATCGTGTCCGGCCCGAATCTTAAGCTGCTCAGCTCATTCACGCTTACTGTCCTCTCTAAACCGTTTTGTATATAAGTTCCAGCTATCATCACCATTATAAATGCGCCCCACCCCAAAACGCGGCAGCAAAATTGCAGAGAAAATCATTTTTTATCTGTTAGGGGATTGTTAGACCGGTGAAAAAAGGCGACTTTTTAAGATTTAGCTCTCAGATCGACTGTTTTTACGTCGGAAATGCTGGATTTTATGATTTCAGCGGCAAGGTTTACCCACCTTTTGCAGCCGTCCAGAATAACGCTGTCACTGCTTGCGACTATATTTTCGCTTTTGATTAAACGGGCGTCGGGGTTTGTTACAAGCTCGATTTCCCACTCCCAGTTCTTACTTTGCGCCAGCCGGCCTATTAAGCTCTTTAATCTGCCGCTGTTCGATACCGGGCTGTCAAGCAGCCACAGCGCCCGGCGGGGGCGCGTTTGCTCCAAGAACTCACCTATAAGCTCGATTGCCGGCATCGTCTCACTAACCTGCCGATACGTCCCGTGAATACTGGCCAAATCCCTGTAACAGCCGTCGCGCCCGATGAAAATTATCCCGCCGCTCTTCGCCGCCTCAATGGTTATCAAAAGATTATA
>CAYLYB010000023.1:13919-26088 GCA_964387605.1 uncultured Pirellulales bacterium
TGAATGGCCGGCATTATATCGTTCTTGCCTTCCGGCCCTATCTCATTCAGATTTTTAAGCGCTGAATCGAAGGCGGATGTGGCTTCTTTAAGTTTGCCGTTGTCGGATAAAATCATCCCAATCATAAAATTTGCCTTCGCCGAGCACGATGGGCATACTTGAACAGCCGAACGGTATTCGCTTACGGCTTTTTCCCATTTGCCTTCTGCAATCAGTCTCTCTGCTCGTTCGATATACTTGTCCGCTGTCTCTGCGCTGAAAGCAGACTGCACGGTAGGTGCTATAAAATTCTCAACCGGTGCATAATCATCATCGAGGATGAAACCGTCGGCTTTTGCCATAATCGCTTCTAAATCATCATTTTGCAATATTTGAAACGAGAAGTCTTTTAATAGCTCAATGTCGAGGTTGACCGGCTTTAAACTTGATATAACTATGAAATTGACTGGTAAGCTTGGGGAACTTCTTTTTGTAACCACGGATACATAAGGAAATGTTTGCCTGAGAGTGCTGACGAAGCTGCCGATAAGTTTTCCGCTGTCTAACATATCTATCATGTTCACCATATATATGCCTTCTGATGACATTATGGCCGGAATCTTTTCATTAAACTGTTGGGTTGTCAGTTGAAAAGGAACTGATAAACTATTGAATGCATCCAGATAAACGAAATCATACTTTGGTATTTCTTCCCCGAGGCGTTTCCTTTCGACTAAATCATCTACATAGTTCCGACCGTCGAGACTTATTATATTTATTGGTGTATCCACTGGAAGTCCGAATGCCCGTATCGCCGCCTCCGTTACTGCCGGGTCGATTTCAACAACGTCTACTCGACTTCCAGGCCAGACATCCTCGATGTATCGCGGGAATACAATGCCCCCGCCCCCTATGGTCAAAAAACTGAGCCTTTCTTTATCACCGGCTGCCTTGCGTGTTACTGCCGCATATATCTTTGTGTACGACAGTTGTAAATCTCGTGTCCTGCCCATTATCATTCTGCTGTGGTCCTTCATATTGTCTATGACGAACTGTCGTTCGTCGGGTTCTTTCGTTACCTGCCGGACTGCTATATAGGAGTATTCGCTTTCGGTTTCGTAAAGAATCGCCTCTGACCGCCCCTGTCTGAGCAAAATTGCCGCCCCGATTCGTCCGGCCCAGTCTGCCGATATTGTTCCAACGACTGTCAGAAATACAGCAGTAATGGCGTATATGTAGATTATGATTGATTTTGGAAGATATATAATAGCTCCTGCTAACATTACTATTGCGATTACCCAGATTGTGTTAATTGTCCCGATGCTTGCGATTAACCAAAAACCTGCTAAAAACGTCCCCAATATGCTGCCCGCGGCGCCCAGTGCGTACATTACGCCTACTGTTGTGCCGCTGGTCTGGTCTGATTCGAGAGCCGTTTTAACCGCTACGGGCACGATGGCGCCTATGAGTAATGTTGGTATGAAAAATGAAATTGATATATGTGCCAGAATTCTCACTATGAGGTTAAAACGCCATAAAAAAGACCATTCGCTTATAACATTGTTTAAAGCTATTGCTGCAATACAGCTCAGCGAGCAGCCCATCAAAAGCCACCCGATAGCTCGCTGTGGCCGAAAACGGTCCGCTATTTTGCCGCCCACATAACTGCCGATGGTCAAACCTGCCAGCGTTACCCCTATTACCGATGTCCATGTATATAATGATGCCACGAATACCTTCGCTGCCAATCGTCCCGAAACGAGTTCGAGTGTCATAACACAGGCGCTTGAGATAAATACGGTTGTTCCAGCCATCATGGCAGGCAGGTTCGCGATGACTTTGGCCTTGTCTGTTAAAGCTTTATTATGCATTGAAACGAGTATAAGGCAGCGGTTTTCGCGCAGCAAGCCGATTTTTATTACGAGCGGTTGCTTGTTGCCGTGACTATTATCACCACAAACAAATTGACAATAACGGTGCCGGCTTCTACTATTTGGCCTAAATGCATTGTTTATTCAGAGAGAAATGATGCCAAGCCACAACTTAGCAAAAATTCAGATTGACGAGTTGAAAATAATCGGTTATTCAGTCGCCGGCGAAGAGACCGTCGTCGCAATACCCCAACTCGATGTCTGCTTCGATGTCGGCAAGGCGCCGAATCAAATCATTGCAATAAATCATGTCCTTCTCACCCATGGCCATATGGACCACGCCGCCGGAATCGCGTATTACCTCTCTCATCGCAACTTTTGCGGCCAGTCACCCGGAACAATTTTGGCCCCGGAAAACCTGCTGCCCCCGATGAAGGATATTATTGAGGCCTGGGCACGCCTCGACGGAAATAAACTCCCCGCAAATCTTGTCGGCGTAAAACCAGGCGACGAATTCCAGATAAAGCCAAACCTCTATGCCAGGGTCTTCCCCACAAAGCACAGCAGGGGCTCGGTGGGTTATAGCGTTATCGAAAAACGCAAAAAACTCAAAGCCGAGTTTACCCAACTGTCAGGTAAGCAAATCGTGCAATTGAAGAAAAAAGGCGTCGAAATCGATTATCCTGTTGAAATACCAATAGTAACTTATCTCGGCGATACGCAATATGTCGATTTCTCAAAGCTTTCTTACATCAAAAACAGTAAGATTTTGATTGCCGAATGCACCTTCTATATCGACGAACACAGCGAAAGGGCACAGGCCGGCAGGCATATGCACATCTCAGAGTTTACCCGGCTCATTAAAAAGCTCGACAATCAGTATATCATCATTACACATACCACGCAACGAACGCCTATGAGCCAGATTCGAAAAATACTAAAAGATGAGCTTCCAAAAGATAAATATGACAGGGTTATACTACTGATGGACCATCGCCGTTGGAAAAATGCCGATTAAATGTGTTCAACCACGCTAAGTGAGAAACTGTGACAATGCTGTTCCGGCTTAATCTGTGAAGATTTTTCTATCTCGTCTTATTTTGTCTGCTCGATGACCGAATTGTCGGGAGGTGGGGGAATATTGCCGGCTTGTGCTTCTTTCGCCTTTTTAAAATTCAGCTCGGCAAGCTCGATTTCCCCTTTTTGATAATACGCGTATCCTAATCCATTATACAAATGGTCTATATCGGGCCAGTCACTTCTTTGCTGAAGGGCCTCGGTATAGCATGCGATCGCCTCGTCATATCTTTTCTGTTCCAATAAAACCCTGCAGTAGCTCCGCTTGGCAAGCATGGAACCCGGATATATATAAAGGGCCTTTTTAAAATATTGCTCTCCTTCTTCGTATTTTCCCTGTGCGCAAAGATACGTGCCATAATGGACCAGCATTATGTGATTGTTCTTGGTTACAGCGAGGGCCCTGCTATAAAGCGTGGGGCTGTCTCGCCAGTAGCCGACCTGAATACGTGTTAAATATATCATGATAACTAATACTATGATGCCGGATGTCCCGAGTATCGCTTTCGAGTAATGCGTTTTTGAGAATATTTCCCACGCTCCCCAGGATACTATGATGAATATTCCTATCGAGGGCAGATAAGCATAACGGTCTGCCATAATTTGTCCGCCTACGTGCACTAATCCAATCACCGGGACTAAAGTGCCCAGATACCATAAAAGCCCGACAATCAGCCATCGTCGCCTGCGTCCCAGTATCAGCAGCAATAATACTCCTGCCGCCGCCAATATCGCTGGTACTATCATAAAAGGCACCGGACCCGGATACAGCGCCGCCAATCCCTTTGGATAAAATATTTTCTCAATGTATAGTGCGTAACAACCCAGAGAGTTGATAATTCGCTCTTTGATTGGAAGATGCCCCAGTGTCGTTACTCCCTTTGACTGTTCCTGCACAATAAAAGTGATTACGCACGAAATCACAGACAGGACAAACATTGGTATCTTCTCCGCAATAAGGTGAATTACGGGCATTTTCGGATAAGCAAGTGACGTGTTTTGTTGCTGCTGTCGTTCTGTTGTTGTGGCAGGACGCTTCCATCGCCATAGAATTCTCTCCAATGGCCAGTAGTCCAGCAGCAGCAGCACAAATGGTAATGTCACTACCATCGGCTTGGCCATCAACCCCATAGCGAAACACAAAACAACTATAGCATTTCTTTTAATGTTTGGCCGCTTGGCATAATGCAAATAGGCCAATATTGTTAGTATCCAGAATAGTCCGCTCAGAACGTCTTTACGCTCGGCCAGCCACGCAACCGATTCAACGTGAATAGGATGGAGGGAAAATGCCGCTGCTACGAATGCGCTTCGCCACAATGCGCCGGTCATTTTAAACAATAAAAAAAGTAGAAGCAGTGTATTTGCCGTGTGAATAAGAACGTTTGTTATATGATGCCCTAAGGGATTCAACCCGTAGATTTCGCAGTCCAGCATATGACTGAGCCATGTAAGCGGATGCCAGTTTGCTGTATGTGTCTTCGTAAACGCCCAGATAACTGACTTTAATGTTATACCCCCGGTTACGTTGGGATTTTCCGCCACATATACATAGTCGTCTAATCTTACGAAGTCGTTGTGCCGTATCGGTTCATAAGCTGCAAACGTCATTGCGACCAGGACTATGCTTATAAAAAACAAAATACGTTGTTGTTTGAATTGTTCTGTTGCCATATAAGGCCCTTGGTTTATTCCATGGTATTTCACATCAACTTAAGGTTATTTCTGAAGATATTTTTGACCTGCCCGATAGAGTTTAATCCTGTTTTGAAGTTCAGATGCTAAAACTTCCTGCCCATTGGCCGTTGCGATATCGAAAGCTTTTTCCGCGGTCTTAACGGCCTCCTCGAACCTGCCTGCTGCTGCGTATGATACTGCCAGCGTGTCGAGATAATCAGGCTTCTTATTTCCGGTAAGCTCGCAGGCACGCTCGGCAAACTCGACTGATTTATTGGCATCCTCTAAAGATATATCACCTGCCGTCGCCAGAAGCCAGGCAAGATTGTTTAGAACATCCGGGTCGTCGGGTTCCAACTCGACTGCCTTATCCCGATTTACTATCGCAGATTCATACTTGCCCAGTTGCATATAAGCTATTGCGAGATTTGCATATACCTCCGCTTGGTCGGGTTTTATTTTCAATGCCTCCTCGAAGTGCTCAATGGCCTCATCAGCCCTGCCCGATATCAAAAGCGTTGCTCCCATTCTGGCGTGAGCATCCGGAAATTCAGGGTCTAACTTCAGCAGTTTGGCAAAGCATTTTATGGCTTCGTCGTATTTGCCCTGTCTGCCCAATGCCGCCCCGAGATTGAAATAGGCTTCCTTAAATTCTTTATCACGGGCTATAACCTCCTTAAAACATGCAATTGCTGCCTCTGTTTTCCCTTCCTCCATTAAAATCTTACCTAACTTATTGCGCGCGGCTGAAAAAGTGGGTCTAATACGGACTGCGGCGCTTATGTGTTGTATAGCTTCTTTTATCTTGCCAGAATCATGTAGAGAACATCCATAAACAAATTCCGCCCCTTCGTTGTTCTCGGTAACTTCAAGGGCATATCCGAACAATGTCATGGTATTCTGCCAGTGTCTCACCTGCATTCGGGTCAGGAACACTAATATCGGCAGGATGATTATCGTTAATCCTGCCGCTGCCACTTTCAAAAAACGCCACTTTGCGATGAGGTCTTTAAAACTCCATGCAATTATTATAAGCAGACCCAGCATTGATATATACATATATCGGTTAGCCATCGCCTGAGAACCCGCCTGGATAAGGCCAATCATTGGCACAAGAGTCCCCACATACCACAGCCAGCCAACAGCCACATACCTTTTACGCAGGCCTATGTAGATACAAAGGATTGTTATAACGATAAATAGCAGTGCACAAATTATCGTTATTGCAATTGAAAGATTCGAGTATGTATGAGGATACAATATAGCCAGACGGCTCGGCCATACCAGTTTGCCAATGTACCTGATATAAGAAATAAACATATTGGCGATTCGATAACCTGTCGGCAGTTTCTCTAATGTTACAATTGCTCCACCTGCCTCCTGTGTGACGGATGTTACCATGCTCAAAATACCCGACATTACAAGAAGCGGAATTTTCTCTGTTATTAACCGTCCCGCGGAGAATTTTTGAAGGCCCGGCTTTGTGGCATTATATTCTTCAGTATTGCGACCCCATTTGATTCGCTCAAGGGGCCAGTAATCCAATAAAAGAAGCATCAGAGGAACGGTTACAACAACCGGCTTGGTCATAATACAAAGACCGAAAAGCAGTAATACAAGAAGGTATCGTTTTGTGCCGGGTTGTCTTGCATAATGTATATAAGCGGCGATTGTCAGCAGCTGGAAAAGCCCGCTTAGTATCGTCTTTCGTTCTGATGCCCAGGCAACAGACTCCACTTGGACCGGATGAACTGCGAACACAAACGCTACAAATGCGCTCGCCCAGATTGAACCGGTAGCGCCCTTGAGAATCCAGAAAAGAAGCAGGGCATTGATTGTGTGTAACATCACACTCATGAGATGATGATACGATGGATTTAATCCGAAAAGCTCACAGTCCAGCATATGACTCAGCCATGTAAGCGGATGCCAGTTTGCTGCGTGGCCTTTGGTGATTGCCCAAATGACCGAATCTGCCGTTATGCCGCCTTTTACATTTGGATTTTCTACAATATATCCGCCGTCGTCATAATCCACAAAACCATTGTACCTCACCGGTTCGTAGGCGACGATGGTCATCCCTGCCAATAAGATACTTATTAATAATACAACCTTGATTTGATTGTTTCTTTTTGTCACTTATTTTACGATTGTATGTATGCCGGCTACTTTTCTTTATATCGTTTGCCTGCTTTGTATAATTTAAGGTGCTTTTCGATATCAGCCGTGAGAGTTTCCTGCCCCTTGTCTTTTGCAAGCATTAAGGCCTGTTCCGCTGTCTGTTTGGCCTCCTCGAATCTCCCCGCAGCCGCGTATGCCGCCGCCAATGTATCCAGAACGTCGGGCCTCTCGTTGTTTGTAAGTTCACATGCGCGTTCGGCGTAATCAATTGCATTGTTGATGTCCTGAGTTGTTACTTCCCCTGTAGTCGCCAATAACCAGGCAAGACTGTTCAATACTTCGACGTTAGCTGGTTCGAACTCAAGTGCCTTCGACCAGCTTTGAATTGCCTGCTCATATTCTTTTTCGTGCAGGTATGCCATTCCCAGATTGATATATGCAACCGCCGACTTATCATCGAGTTCAATAGCTTTTTGAAAATCCGATATGGCCTCGTCAACTCTCTTGGTCGCAAGAAAAGCAATCCCGCGGTAAACATAAGCGTCCGAATCCTGCCCCTCCAGCTCCAGTGCCTTCGTAAATGACTCTATCGCCTCATTGTATCTCTTTAGGCCGTTTTGTGCCATCGCAAGATTATAATATATTTTTGCCGAATCCTTTTTGGCCCTTAAAAGCTCATTAAAACGCTCAACTGCTTTGTCATAGTATCCTTCTTTAAGCAGTGCCTTTGCAAGATTGTTGCGTGCCTCAAAATGTAACGGTGCTATTCTTATCGCGTTTCTAAAATACGGTATCGCCTCGGCTATACGGCCCTCCCTGCACAATGCCGCACCGTAACTGTTCTCCGCAATTTCATTATTCGAACTGATTTCCAGCGTGTATTTGAACAGCGTTAAACTGTTACGCCAGTGTCCCACCTGCATTCGTGTAGTAATTATTAGTGATAATAAAACAATACCGGCTGCCGCCGCCGCGATATTCTTATAGCGAGGCCGGGCGGCAATTAGTTCTTTAACGAAACATGTTGATATGACCAGCAGACCAAGCATCGGAATATACATATATCGGTTGGCCATTGCCTGCATCCCCGATTGAACTATGCCTATAACCGGCACAAGCGTGCCCAAAAACCATAGCCAGCCGACAATAAAATACTTTTTTCGCAGGCCTGAGTAAATGCTGAAAATAGTTATCAGCAAAAACAGCAGAATACAGAGTATCACCATGGCCATTGACAGGTCTTCACGGGGGTAAAACACAGCCAATTTACTTGGCCATATCAGTTTACCGATATACCTGATATAAGAGACGAATACATTGGCGATTCGATGACCGAATTGTATCCTCTCTAAAGTGATGACGGAACCGCCGCTTTTTTGTGCAATATAGGTTATCACCCCCAGAATCGCCGACATTACCAGCAATGGGATTTTCTCCGACAACAACCGTCCTACGGAAAATTCCTGAAAGACCCTTTCTTCGGGCTTGTGTCCTTTTGTATCGTGTCCCCATTTTATTCGTTCGAGAGGCCAGTAATCCAGTAAAAGCAGCGCAAGAGGAAGCGTAATAACAACCGGCTTGGTCATAATACAAAAACCGAATACAATTAATACTAATGCGTATCTTCTCGCCCCCGGCCGTCTTGCATAGTGTATATAAGCTGCCATTGTCAGCAGCCAAAACATTCCGCTTATAACCGTCTTCCGTTCCGCCGCCCATGCCACAGACTCTACCTGTAGCGGATGAAGTGCAAAAACCGCTGCTATAAATGCACCCGGCCAGATGCCCCCCGTCACATTCGTAATAATCCAAAACAGTAATAAAGCGTTCGTGATATGCAGCAAAACACTGACCAGATGGTGCTCGAATGGATTAAGACCGAAGAGCTCATAGTCCAGCATATGGCTCAGCGTCGTCAGGGGATGCCACATATAAAAGTGGGGCTTCGTAAACGCCTGGGCGAGTGATTGCCATGTTATTCCGGCCTTTATATCTTCGTTCTCGGTGATGTACACACTATCGTCGTAGCTGACGAAATCGTTATACCGTATCGGCTCATACGCTGCGAGTGTTGCTGCGATGATACCGATACATATCAGTGCATTTATTCGTCTTTCACGTTGTTCGAATGCCACAATTAAATATGCCCGTATTTGTCGTTTTTATTTGGAGCTGCGAACCTGTTCTTTGATACGCTGTATATGGCCTCTCCCTAATCCTTTGACCTCGCAGCCGAGTTCGAAGTATCTACGTATCTTCTCATCGTCTAAAATACCGAAGCAGTCGATTACAGCTATAGGCCTGCCTGCCCACTCCACTACTTTTTCCGGCTCAAGTTTCAGATATGGCTCGTGTGGCACTGCCAAAATCATTGCCGAAACCCCTTTCAGCGCACCCGCCAAATCCTTCTGCACCCTTATATTTACGAGCTCCTCCTGCTTATGGAAAAATCTCGCCTTGGAATGCCCCGGTGCCGGATATACATCCTGCTTTTCTAATTCATACCAGTGCCCGACGTAGGGGTCATGCACCTGTATATCGGCGCCCATCTCCGTAAGCTTGCGCACGATAATCTCAGAGCCGCTGTAGCGCGTATCGCCCACGTCCTGCCGATAGCTCGCCCCGCATAACAGAACCTTTGCCCCGGCTATCTGCCTGCCCATATTCCGCAGTGCGTCACGGGTCAGCGTCGCCCCGCGCAAACCACGCGTGTCGTTAATATCAATCGCCATCGTTGTCATCTTGAATATATCGTCCTCGAATCCCATGATATGCTTATATGCCCAGAATCCCAGACCCCCGTCTTTAGGCAGGCAATAACCGCCGATGCCCGGGCCGGGGAATATTATATTGCAGTGTGTAGGCCTCATCTTGATGGCCTTGATGACCTTAATCAGGTCCACTCCGTTGCGCTCCGCAAATACGCTCCACTCGTCCAAAAATGCGAGCATATTCGCCCTGAACGAATTCTCCACAATCTTCGTCGTTTCCGATTCGATAGGCCGGTCCATAACCGTCAGCGGAAAATCCTTCGTATTCAGAACCTCATGCAAAAACTTCTCCACTCGCCCCCTCGCTTCCTGATTACAGCCCGAACACACACGCCAAAAATCCCGAATCGACGCGACATACTGCCTGCCGGGCATCACACGCTCGAAACTGTGCGCCAGCAGGGGCTCTGTTTTTATCCCCCGGCTGGCGAAAACCTTCTTCATTATCGGCCACGCAACGTGCTCCGTCGTCCCGGGCGCAACCGTCGTTTCTATCAGCGTCAGGCACGTCGCGGAAACCTTCTCCGCGATGGTCTTCATCGTCGCCTCTAACGCCTTCATCTCCACCTCGCCGGTGCGCATATTGCCGAGGTCATGCTTGGTATAATCGCACTGAACGTCAACTACCACGCAATCGGCTAATTTCAGGCAGTCGCTGTTATACGTCGCGATGAGCGTCTTCTTTTCGAGCACACACCGTTTAATCATCGGGTCAACTTCCGGGTCCTCCGCCTTAACGGGCGACAAGCCTTGATTCAACAGCGGTATCTTCCAGTAGCTCCGCACGCTCGGCCGTTGACAGCCAATGACGAATTTGCTTGGTTTGCCTGTTTTCTTGTCCGTCGTATCGGCTATTATTGCCGCCATTACCGCCCCGACAAACCCAACGCCCATAACAACCACGATTTCCCTGCCCTGGTTGCGGGCCGAGTCCACCAAAGACTCCAATCGTTCCATCTCACCCGCATAGTCTTCTTTTTTAGGCAAAGCAAACTTTTCACCGTCTGGACTTGCCGAATATTCAGACATTACCGGCTCCTTTCTATATTCCTCACTGATGCTTCTTAAATCCTTTTTGATTCCTTATGTATCTGTACTCACCTCTAAACAAACTGCTTCAGGGGATTTTATGGCTAAACCGCTGAAAAGCAAGGGTTTTTCGGGCTGCGAATCATATCTTACACAAGCTTCAACCTGGCAAATTCGCCGTGATTTATTTTCGCCCTGTTCCTTATATGTCTTGTTTTTGGGCGATTTGCTTTTTTGTCTGCCTTGCGCTTTACATACGGGCAAGAATATGTTATAATACTACAAATGCTTTTTGGTCGTTTTTGTTTTCTGTTTGGCTTTAACGGGAGTACATTTTGACAAAACGCAAAGTACCTGTCATCCGTGGCTTTAGCGAAGTAGGATTCACCCTCATCGAGCTGCTCGTTGTCATCGCTATAATTGCATTATTAATGGCCATACTATTGCCCGCGCTGCAAAGGGCCAGGGCCTATGCCAAAAGAGTTACCTGCTCCAGTAATTTAAGGCAGATAAGCGTCGGCCTCAATATTTTCGCCAATGACCACGGCGGGCAATTGCCGCTTAATGTAGGCGGATACTGGCTTTGGGACATCGCATACAGCACCACGGATTTAATAATCAAAACAGGCGGAGAAAGAGCTACATTTTACTGTCCCGCGGACCTTTCCAAGAACGGAGATATGGCCGTATGCTGGCAGTTTACACAGGACCCGGCTGTACCTTGTGATGCCAAATCCGGCGATATTGATGAGCCAAAAACCGACCGTGACCAGGAATACAGGGTCACAAGTTATTTCTGGATGATGGATACAAAAGAGGGTAGAATTCCCGACCCTCGTGGCACTCCGAAAAAACGCTGGGTCAAGCAGGTAACCGAAAAGCAGCCCTCGGAGACCGAGCTTGTTATGGATGCAACACTAAGCACTACGAATAATGTTCAAACCGCAAGATTCGACGCCGTGGCGGGCGGCTTGGCTGCAAGGTGTGGCCTCTATGACCGAACTAACCACCTGAAAAATAACAAGCCGGAAGGAGGAAACATCCTCTTTCTCGATGCGCATACCCAATGGCGTAAGTTTAGCGATATGCAGATGCGATATTCCTCAGGTAGTACATATCATTGGTGGTAGCAGAACCTCGGCCTGCGGCAAACAAAATTCACACTCCGCCGCCCTCCGGAAAGTTCAGCTTGGCGAATTCTCCGTGGTATTCCTTTGCCGCCGCGTCATACGCCCGCGCCGCCGCGATTTCACTATCGAAACTCCCTAACCATTTTTTTCTCCCTTTCTGCCTGATATTCGCCACCCATCGTCTCGCCTTTTTCCTGTATCGCACACCTCTGAATCGCGACGACGCATTTGTTTTGTCTATTCGGCTGTTACAACCGTTCTGAAACCGTGTCGCCAGCCGAAGGTTTGCTCTTCGGTCGTCCTGAGAATTGCCGTTCTTATGGTCCACCAGAAGACCCGCCGGCGCCTCCATTATCTCCCTGTGAAGCGAAATCGTCCTCGTCCCCTTTCCGCTGCTCACAAACCGCACTGCGTAGGTATGACCTCTGCTGTTCTTGCCGAACCATTCGAAATTGCCGTACTGCTCGTAATCCTTCTCATCCACGATTGCCCATTTCCCTTCGCCGAGGTATAT
>CAYLYB010000024.1:0-24971 GCA_964387605.1 uncultured Pirellulales bacterium
GATGTGCAGCACAATGCCGCACGCCAACGCCTTCGCAACGCTTGAAAAGGTCGGCTCCGATTACGACCCGGAATGTGTCATTTGCCACGTTGTCGGTATGCAGTATAAAACCGGCTTTATAACCCCCGAAAAAACGCCTGAATTGAGGGATGTTGACTGCGAGGTCTGCCACGGCCCCGGCTCGGAGCATATAAGGTCGCTCGGCGCAATCGAAACATCAGGCCCTATGTCAACCTGTAGCGATTGCCATACCCCTGAGCACAGCACCGAATATCCCGGCCACGAAGAGCAATACTTCGAAAAAATCGTTCACTGGAGAGAGCCGCTTGCATATAGGAAGGTAACGGAAATCGAATAAACCGCCGATTGAGGGCTTTTCTACCGGTAAACCAAAGCTCATAAAACAATGGCTTTGGACTTTTTTTTTCATCCCCAACCTGCTATTCTTTAAGGCCCTCCCGCACGCGCGTGGGGTAATACGCATTAGTAGTTTTGGGCCAAATATAGAACAAGGAGAATTGACGTGGCAAAAAGTTACACAATTGCGGTGATGCCGGGCGATGGAACCGGCCCTGAGGTTACGGCTGAGGCAGTAAAGGTATTGAAAGCCGCGGCGGCAAAATTCGGATTCACACTCGAAATGACCGAATTCGATTTTGGCGGCGAGCGCTATAAGAAAACGGGCGAAACATTGCCCGATAGTGCGGTGGAGGAACTGCGCAAATTCGACGCAATATTGCTGGGCGCTATCGGCCATCCGGATGTCGCGCCGGGGATTTTGGAAAAAGGTATACTCCTTAAGGCGAGATTCGAGCTTGACCAGTATATAAACCTTCGGCCGGTGAGATTGTACCCGGGTGTTGCGACGCCTATAAAAGGCAAAGGGCCTGAGCAGATTGATTTTGTGGTTGTGCGCGAGAACACCGGCGACGCCTATACCGGCACGGGCGGATTTACGATGAAAGGCACGCCCCATGAAGTGGCTGTGCAGTCTGCGGTTTACAGCCGATTTCAGGTGGACAGGTGCCTTAAGTATGCCTTCGAATACACCAAAAAATTCGGCAAAAAGGCACGCGGCAAAGGAGAAAACAATACGCTTGCGCTATCCGGAAAGACAAACGTTTTGACCTACATTTATGACCTGTGGGAACGAGCGTTTCACGAAATGGGCAAGGCCGAGTATCCCGATATCAAGCGGGAGTATTACCACGTCGACGCGACTTGTATGTGGTTCGTGAAAAACCCCGAATGGTTCGACGTGATTGTTACGGGCAATATGTTCGGCGATATCATCACCGACTTAGGCGCGATGATTCAGGGCGGTATGGGAATCGCCGCTGGCGGCAATATCAATCCCGAAGGCGTCAGTATGTTCGAGCCAATCGGCGGCAGCGCCCCGAAATATACCGGCAAAGGCGTCATCAATCCGCTGGCCGCGATATGTGCCGGCTCGATGATGCTCGAAACCTTAGGCGAGCAAAAGGCCGCCGTCGCCGTCGAAGACGCGGTTAAATTCGTTACTGCCAATAAGGTAAAAAGCTTGCAGGCCGGTAAGATGGGATACTCGACCGGCGAAGTGGGGGATTTGGTGGTAGAAAAAGTTGCGGGATAAAAAATCGTGCCTGCGAATTTAACGCCAGATTATTTCAAGGCGGAGCGGTGGTATCGCGAGGCGACGACTGCCGAGGAGAAAATCCTCGCGCTCGAGAAAATGCTTGCGGTGATGCCCAAGCATAAAGGCACAGACCATCTCAAGGCGGACCTTCGGCACAAGCTCAGTAAACTCAAAGAATCCTCAGCCCATAAACACAAGTCGTCGCAGGTCGATATATTTCATGTTCCTCGCACCGGGGCGGGCCAGGTGGTCCTGCTGGGGATGCCGAACAGCGGAAAAAGCTCGATTGTTGCGGCGCTGACAAACGCGAAAGTGCACGTGGCGGATTTCCCGTATGCCACGGCTATACCTGTACCGGGAATGATGCAGTTCGAGGATGTGCAGGTTCAGCTTGTTGATATGCCCCCCATAACCGCCGAATTTGTTACGCCCGGCCAGGTGGGCACATATCGAACCTGCGATTTGATTGCGATTGTGCTGGATTTATCAGGTGATGTTGAGGAGCAGTTGAGGGTATGCCTGGATTTTCTCGAGGCCAGGAGCTTGTTGCTGGATGAGCAGACGCCTTCCTGCGATGAGCACGGAAACGTATTGGGTAAAAGGGTGGTTTGCATCTGCACCAAAAGTGACGTCGCCGGCCCGGTTGCTGTTGATAAATTGAAAGCTGCTCTTGCTGACAGGTTTGAGTTTATCACTGTTTCGGCAACGTCGAAAGAAGACGTGGAGAAGCTGGCGAAATTTTTATTCGACCGGCTGAGGATTATCCGTGTTTACGCAAAGCCGCCGGGCAAGAAAGCGGATATGAATGAGCCGTTTACATTGCCTGCCGGCTCTACCGTGCATGATTTGGCGAAGTCGATTCATCGCGAGCTTGCCGAAAAGCTCAAACACGCCAGAATCTGGGGGACTGGTGTTTACGACGGGCAAAACGTCCATCTGACGCACGAGCTGCACGATAAGGATATCGTGGAATTGCATTTTTCCTGACCTGCCTGTATAACAGACTTTCGAAGCTATTATGATTCCTTATTGCGGATTAAGATTCGAAGGAGGCATTATGAGCAAGGCACGCATAATCACTATTTCGATAGTTCTCGCCACGGCAATTACGCTTTTAGTCGGCGGTTGTGATTCAGGGGCCTCGGCGGTAAAGACCATAAAGCTCGAAATGGATTACCCCATCGAGCCGGTCGGCATAACGGAGGTTACTTTAACGGATGAGTTCTGGGCACCGAAAATTGAAACCAACCGCAAAGTAACGATTCCGCATACCTTTGACCAGTGCGAACGGACGGGGCGGGTAAATAATTTCGCGATAGCAGGCAAACTGGCAGAGGGTGAGCATCGGGGCTCGTACCCCTTTGACGATTCGGATGTTTATAAGATTATCGAAGGGGCGTCGTATTCGCTAAACGTGCATCCGGACGCGGAACTGGAAAAATACGTGGATGGCCTGATTAAAAAAATCGCAGCCGCACAGGAAAAAGATGGCTATTTGTATACGGCCAGAACGAATAAATCGAAACGCCTTGGGAATTGGTACGGGCCGAAGCGTTATTCGAGACTGTCGAAAAGCCATGAGCTTTATAATATGGGCCATCTTTATGAAGCGGCTGTTGCGCATTATCAGGCGACGGGAAAACGGACGCTGCTCAAAGTCGCACTCAAAAACGCGGATATGCTGTGTAAAGAATTCGGGCCGGGTAAAAATGAAAAATGGCCCGGACACCAGGTTATCGAAATGGGGCTGGTTAAACTCTATAGGGTTACTGGTAATAAGAAGTATCTGGAGCTGGCGAAGTTCTTTTTGGATACGCGCGGCCCGAAGGGCGGCGAATACAATCAGTCGCACAAAAAACCCTGGGAGCAAAGCGAGGCAGTGGGCCACGCCGTGCGGGCGGTATATATGTATGGCGGAATGGCCGATATCGCGGCCCTGACGGGCGATATCAGATATGAAGAGGCAGTTGAACGGATATGGGATAACGTTGTTAACAAAAAGCTTTATATCACGGGCGGTATAGGCGCAGCCGGCGGTGAAGAGGCCTTCGGCGAAGATTATCAACTGCCCAATGCTACTGCCTATTGCGAAACCTGCGCAGCGATAGGCAATGTGATGTTCAATTACAGAATGTTTTTATTGACTGGAGACGCGAAATATATCGATGTGATGGAGCGTTCTCTTTATAACGGCCTGATTTCAGGAGTATCGCTGCAGGGCAACACGTTTTTTTATCCGAATCCGTTGGCGTCGGATGGTAGTCATAAGCGTCAGCCGTGGTTCAGGTGCGCGTGCTGCCCGGGAAATATAACCCGCTTTATGGCGTCGGTGCCGGGATATATGTATGCGAAAACAGAAGATAAGCTGTTCGTGAATCTGTTCGCACAGGGCGAGGCGAGAACTAAGATAAAAAATAACACTGTGCTGATTAAACAGCAGACGAAATACCCGTGGGCCGGCGAGGTGAAAATTACGGTTGAGCCGAATAGAGCGGAGGAATTCACTGTTGCCGTTAGAATACCGGGCTGGGCGCAGAACAGGCCCGTGCCGGGTGATTTGTATCAGTATATGACCGATGGCGACGAGAAGATAATGCTTAAGCTAAACGGCAAAGCAATAGAGGCGGATATAAAAGATGGATATGCGTGCATCACCCGGCTGTGGCGGCAGGGCGATGTTATCGAACTGAATCTGCCGATGCCCCCAAAGCGAGTGCTGGCTAATGAAAATGTCGAGGCCGATGCAGGAAGGGTCGCGATTGAGCGAGGGCCAATTGTGTATTGCGCGGAATGGCCTGATAACGACGGAAATATTCTCAATATGACCTTGGCCGATGATGCCAAGCTTGAAGCGCAGTATCGCAAAGATATGCTCGGCGGAGTTACCGCTGTTAAAGGCAGGGCCGCTGACGCCAGAAATTTGACGCTCATACCTTACTATGCCTGGGCGAACAGGGGGCAGGGACAAATGGCGGTCTGGCTGCAGCGCGAAAAGCTGGTCCCGGTGGTTGAAATCAATGCGGGCAAAACTGCTGAGCCGATATCGAAATACATATACGGCCAGTTCATCGAACACCTGGGCCGATGCATATACGGCGGTATATGGGCCGAAATGCTCGAAGACCGAAAGTTTTATTACCCCATAAAAGACAAATACGACCCCTGGGGCACCGGAAGCGATAGAAATTGGAGTGCGGGGGAGTATAAGTTTTTGAAGGCCTCCCCGTGGGAGGTAATTGGCTCGGCCGGGACGGTTACTATGGATAAAGAAAAACCATACGTTGGTGTGCATACGCCGGTGGTTCATTTGCCGGGCGACGGGCGACCTGCGGGAATTTCGCAAAGCGGCCTTGGTGTTGTAAAAGACAAGCAGTATGTGGGCAGGATTATATTGGCCGGAGATATCGCTTCGGCACCGGTTATTGTGCGAATTGCCGCCGAAGGCGCTGATGATATAGATATCGAGTTCAACGATATAGGCCCGGAGTTTAAGAAATACCCTATAGAATTCAAGGCCCCTGCATCGAGCGATAATGCATCAATCGATATTATCAGCACCGGCAAGGGGACATTCAGAATAGGGACATTATCGCTGATGCCCGCGGATAATATAAACGGCTGGCGAAGCGACGTTGTTGAGCTGCTGAAAGAGCTGGATTCGCCGGTATATCGCTGGCCCGGCGGTAATTTTGTAAGCGGCTACAACTGGCGCGATGGCATCGGCGAGCAGGACAAAAGGCCGCCTCGAAAAAATCCCGCGTGGAAGGGCATAGAACATAATGATGTCGGTATCGGCGAATATATGGACCTGATGGAGCTATTGGGGGCCGATGCGTTTATCGCCGTAAATACCGGCCTTGGAACGGTGGAGGAAGTGGCCGAAGAAGTTGAGTATTGCAACGGTTCTGCCCAAACACCGATGGGCAGAATGCGTGCCGAAAACGGGCATCCCGAACCCTATGGCGTGAAATGGTGGGCGGTTGGAAATGAAATGTATGGCGACTGGCAGCTTGGTCATATACCCCTGGAAGAATATGTTAAAAAGCATAATAAAGTTGCTCAGGCAATTTGGGCGGTTGACCCGAATGCCAAACTCGTCGCAGTCGGCAACGTCGGCAATTGGAGCAGGGCGATGCTGAGTGAGTGCTCGGATTATATGAATCTTATAAGTGAGCATATTTACTGCAAAGAGCAGAGAGACCTCGTAAGGCACACCCGGCAGTTATTGCTGCAAATAAGACGCGTGGCGAATGAGCACAGGGATTATCGAAAGCAGATTGAAGGCCTTGCCCAAAAAGACATTCGAATCGCAATGGATGAATGGAACTACTGGTATGGCAATTATATATACGGCGAGCTGGGCGTTCGCTATCACCTCAAGGACGCAATCGGTGTGGCTATGGGACTTCACGAGTATTTCAGGAACAGCGATATTTATTATATGGCCAATTACGCCCAGACGGTAAACGTGATAGGCGCCATCAAAACGACAAGGACTGCCTCTGCCTTTGCAACCACGGGACTGACGCTCAAACTTTATAGAGAGCATTTTGGCACGACACCCGTTGAAGTAAAAACAAAGGGCACGCAACTGGATATTGTCGCTGCGTGGACGAAGGATAATAAATCACTGACTATCGGCGTGGCGAACCCGACGGCCGAAGAATATAAGCTGCCGGTAGAGTTGAAAGGGTCTGTATTTGCTGGCGAAGGCCGGCAATGGGTCATAACGGGCGATAACCCGCTTGCGTATAATGAGCCGGGCAAAGAGCCGAATGTGGTAATCACTGAAAAAACGGTCGAGAAAACAAATAGTTTAGTGATTCCCGTCCTCAGCGTTAATATATTCGAATTGCCCGTTGAGTAATACCGCTGTTAAGAAGGAGTATGGATATGGAGTGCAACAAAAGCAGGAACCTGAAGAATTGTAACTGTTCATACCCGGGCTGTAACAAAAAGGGCGTGTGCTGCGAGTGCATTAGTTATCATTTATCGAGCAAAGAGCTTCCCGCCTGTTGTTTCCCCGATGATGTCGAAAAGACCTACGACCGCAGCTTCACCGCCTTTGCAAAGGCCTGGGGATTGTAGCTGGAACTTGTCATCCGCATTAAAAAAAAGCCGGCGGCTCATTTCAAGCCGCCGGCTGATTTTGTGATTCAATATTTTTTGCCGGGTTTAGTTTCGCCTGGCAATATTAATCCCACTCATAGCCCTTTGCTTGGAGCTTATCGACTACGAGGTTATATGTCCCTTCAGCGTCAAGGTCGTCTGAATTCGCCTCAACGGTAGTCTTGGTATCCAGACTCAGAGCGGACTTTACGGTGCCGAGATACCTTTCGTCCGGGCCGTCCATTTCGTCGAATAAAACTATGCCTGTGAGCTTGGTCGCTACTTTTTCCGTATTCTTTTGGTCGTCTATCTTGATAACTTTTTCCATTCCCGACATAAGAACTCTGGATTCGTCGTCCCAGGCCGTTATTATCCACATATCTTTGCCGCTGACCTGTTCCCTGATAAGCTCGAACTCGTCATCCCAGTCGTTCATAAGCTTGTATGTTTGGCCTTTTATTTTCTCGGTCCAGGTCTCGATGATAGTAACATACATCACACGCCCGTCCACTTCGACGACGGCATATCCTTTCAGGTTATCTTTGAACGCTCCATTCCAGCCCGGCGTCAGGCCGATGCCTGTAACGCTTTCCTTCCATTTATACACGAGCACCTGTGTTTTAGGGGGAATTGGAGGTGCCGGCAATGGAGCCGCGAATACTAATATAAGCAAAACCACTAATAATTTCTTCATTTTATAAAACCTTCCTTTCAAACGCTGTCCGGCCTTGAGCCGGCCGTTGCGTTTTTATGCGATTTGTTTAGTCGATTAAGTAGCCTTTGCCTTCCAGCTCATTGAGAAGAAAATCGACCGCTTCATCGCCGTCATAGTCTTCTGCGAGCGCTTCGATAGACTCCTTGGTTTGCAGCGCCAGCGTGACCTTGGTGTTGCCGATGTCCCTTTCACCGGGGTTATCTTCGGTATCAGATATTACTATGCCGGTGAGTTTCTTGGCGAAATGCTGCACTTCATCGCCTAATTTTGCTTCCGTCATCTGCCCTGTTAAAAGCACTTTCTGGTCTTCGTCTCCGCCGGTTATTATCCACAGGGTCTTATTTCCAATCTCGGCTTCGATAATTTCGTATTTTCCCGCGTGCTCGGCGCCGGCGTATTTCTGCATCTTGCCGTTCGGGTCTTTGTCCTTCCAAAGGCCGATTGACCATAAATCCACTGTATCGTCCCCGGGGCCGCCTTCCAGAACGAGATATCCCTTTACGTTCTCCTTCTCCAATTCCCAGCCGCTGGGGTCTTCCATAAAGGAGACTTGCTTGGTCGTCATCTTGTAGATAAGGACCTCCGCGCCGGCTGGAACAGTGAAAACCAGCACCAGCAGAACTAACAATAATCTCTTCATCTTCTTAACCTTCCTTTCAAAAATATGTTAATAAAACAGTTTAATCTGATAGCCGTATTTACATAGTTTCTATTTGGGTGGGTGTCTCAATTATGCCGCTCCCATGGCAATACTCCCCACATCCTGCGAATAGCATTATATTTATAATGTGCCTTAATGTCAAGTGATTGTTGCTTAAGGTATGACCGGCTTGCTGATTAAGATTATTGATTTCCTTGTTTTTGTGTAAGCGTAGAGAGACGCTCGCGGGCCTTTTCATAGTCGGGATTGATTTTCAGTGCCCTTTTATAAGCTTCCTCGGCTTGTTCGAATTGTCCTTTTGCCTCCAGCAGCTTCCCCAAGTTGGTGTGCATTTCATAATCGTCGGGCTGGGCCGCTAAGACCAACCGCACCTGCTCGATTGATTCGTCGATTCTGCCTAAAGCCGCGTATGCAAGCGCCAGCCGGCCGTGGGCCAGAATCTCGTTCGGGTCGATTTGCAGCGCCTTTTTATAGTATTCGATTGCCTCCGCCGGCCTGCCGTTCTTCGCCTCCGCAAGGCCCAGGTCGCACAGTATTTCAACCGAATCGGGATTAATATATAGCCCCTTTTTAAATTGTTTTATGGCCTCTTCGATATTACCGTGCCTGACGAGAATTGTCCCGAGCTCATGGTAAAGCTTCGACGTATCGGCATCAGGGCCGATGTGTTTTTTGTAGTGCATCACAGCTTCGTCGTATTCTCCTTTTGCAGCCAATGCCAGGGCCAGATTAAGATGCGCAATCGAAAAATCAGGGTCGATTTCCAGGGCGATTTTATATTGCCTGATGGCTTCGTCGATTTTGCCTGTGTCTCTTAATGCGTTGCCTAAGTTATTGTGGATATCGGGCGCGCGGGGAAGTGCTTTAATCGCCTCTTCGTAATATTTCACCGCTTCGCCGGGCCGGTTAAGCTCGTTGAGGATATTGCCGTAGTTATTTTGTATAACGTAATTGTTCTCGACGGCATCAAGCGTGTGCTCGAATAGCGAGACGCTGTCCTTCCAGAATTTTAACTGTATCGATGTCATTATTGTGCAGGCACAGAGGACTGACGCTGCCGCTACGGCTAAAATGATGTTTTTAAATGGGACATTCCTGAAAATATCGGCGACGCCGAAGGCGATTATTACGAATAATCCCGTCAGCGGAATATATGTATATCTGTCGGCCATTGCCTGCGCGCCCACCTGAATAATACCGATTACCGGGACAAGCGCCCCCAAATACCATAACCAGCCCAAAATCAGATATTTATGACGCCTGCCGTGATAGATAATAAAAGTCGTGATGACGATTAGTATAGTTCCGAATATTACTGCCCTTGATACAGGTGTGCCGTTGACAGGGTGAGGATAAAGCACCGCAAGACGCCTCGGCCAAATCATTTTCCCGATATACCCCAGGTATGATACGGCTGCATTTATAATCCGCTCTTTCATCGGCAGATTATATACAGATAGCATTGCCCCGCCTTTTTGCTGGGCGACAACAGTGATTATGCTCGAAATGGTGGAAAGAAAAACGAAAGGAAGTTTCTCCAAAATAAGCTTGCGAACCGGTGTTTTGGAATCCCCGAATCGTTCGAGCGGCCAGTAATCGAGCAGTAAAAGAATAAAAGGCAGTGTTACGAGCATCGGCTTGGCCATCAGGCCCAGCGCAAAAAGAACAAGCGCGGAAAGATACCTTACTATCGATGGCCGCTCAGCGTAGCGGACGTAGGCCAGCATTGTCAGCAGCCACAAAAATGTGCTCAAAACATCTTTTCGCTCTGCAGCCCACGCGACAGATTCGATATGCAGCGGATGGAGCGCAAATAACGCGGCAATAAACGCGCTTGGCCAGATGCGCTTGGTCATTCGGCCAAAAACAATGAACAACAGAAGCGTATTCGCGACGTGGTAAACGACATTTACAAGGTGGTGCGCGCCGGCGTTTTTACCGAACAGCATGCAGTCGAGCTGGTGCGAAAGCCAGGTCAGCGGGTGCCAGTTGCTCTCGTGGCCCGCGGTAAAGGCCCATTTGATATTCTCCAACGTTAATCCCGAAAGCACGTTCGGATTTTCGGTGATGTATTTATCGTCGTCGTAGCGGACGAATTCGTGGTTGCGGACGGGCAGATAAACGACGAAAGTAACAGCCGCCAGCAGCACGCATAATATTAAAACGCGATGCCTGATTATTTTATCGAGCATTTTTTGTTCACCCGGAGTCGCCATATATTTGACTGCTCCCCCGAATACGAGGGGGATTGATTGTAGCAGACGCGTTTAGTGAGTCAATAGCAGTTAAGGTGCAGGCAATAGTGCGGCTTACCTTACCGCCTGGTCTTTATCAAGACCGGCGAGCTTGTCGAGGGCTTTTGTATCGTGAGGATTGATTTGAATCGCCTTTTTATAGCACTCTTTAGCTTCTTTTATAAGCCCTTTTTTCTCCAGCAGTATTCCCAGATTGGTATGTAATTCGTAACTGTCGCCCTTGAGAACGATTGCCTCCTCGAGCAGGGCGATGGCGTCGTCGAGCTTGTCTTTTTTGACCAGAATTGTCGCCAGATGGTTGTATGCCGAAGCGACATTGGCATTGGGGCCGAGATAGGTCTTTAACTGCTCGATTGCTCCGTCGTAATCGCCTTTGGCTGCCAAAGCAAGGGCGATATTATACTGTGCGGTGGGAAAATTGCGTTTCAGCTTAAGCGCGGTATTCAAATGCTCGATGGCTTCGTCGGGCCTGCCCAGCTCTATCAGGCAATAGGCGTAGTTGTTGTGCGCCTCGTGCGAGTTCGGAATGAATTTAAGCGTCTCTGCGAAATGCTCGGCCGCCTCCTCGTGCCTGCCCAGGTTGCTTAGAACACTGCCATAGTTATTGTGCATCATATAATTATTCTCCGTTACTGCCAATGCGTGGTCGAATAAAGAAAAACTGTCCTGCCAATATGTAAGCTGTTTTGCCGTAACGATTCCGCAGGCACAGATGACAGCGACAGCCGCTGTGGCGAGAACGATATTTTTGAATGGGATTTTTTTGAATAAGTCAGCGGCGCCGAAGGCGATGATTACAAACAATCCTGTTAGTGGGATATATGTGTACCTGTCGGCCATTGACTGTGTGCCCGCCTGGATGATGCCGATTACGGGCACAAGGGTTCCCAGATACCACAGCCAGCCGACTGCTAAATATTTATATATTCGCCCCGCATAAATAAAAATACCCGTCAGCGAAATCAGTATTATGCCGGATACGACGACTTTTATTAACGGAATATGAACCGGATGCGGGTATAAAAGAGCTAAACTCGTCGGCCAAAACATTTTCGCTATATAAGCTAAATACGACACTACCCCGTTGGCTAGGCGGGCCTTAATCGTCAATACGTATATTGGCGGCACTGCACCGCCTTTTTGCTGAACGATATATGTGATGATGCTGGATATCCCGGCGAGAAAGAAAAAAGGCAGCTTTTCCAGAATCAGTCTTCGAATCGATGTTCCCAAATTGCTGAATCGTTCGAGTGGCCAGTAATCGAGCAGCAAAAGAACAAAAGGCAGCGTTACAAGCATCGGCTTGGCCATCAGGCCCAGCGCGAAAAGAACAAGCGTGGCGAGATACCATACTATCGATGGACGCTCGGCGTATCGGCTATAGGCGAGTATGGCCGATAGCCCGAAAAAGGCGCTTAGAACGTCTTTTCGCTCGGCAATCCAGGCGACCGATTCGACGTGCAGCGGATGAAGTGCAAATAACGCGGCCACAAACGCGCTTGACCAGATGCGCCTGGTCATTCGATTGAAAACTATAAATAAAAGCAGCGAATTGGCGATATGAAAGAAGACATTGACGATATGGTGCGCGCCGGGATTTTGACCGAACAGCGTGCAGTCGAGCTGATGTGAAAGCCAGGTTAGTGGATGCCAGTTGGCGGCATGGCCGGTTGTGAAGGCCCATTTGATGTTCTGCCAGTTCAGCCCTCCAAGGACGTTTGGATTATCGCTGACGTAGGCCTGGTCGTCGAAGCCGATAAATTCGTGTTTGCGAACGGGCCGATAGACGGCAAATATTATTATGGAAAGAATAATACAGACAAACAATTGACGCCGATTGCGAATCCATTCAGTCATTTTTTCGATTTTTGCCGAACGCGCGACGGTGCGAACGAAAAATCAGAACCCGAAATTTTTCCCAGTGAGGCGTTCGTAGCCCTCGATATATTTTTTACTTGTGTTCTCGACGATATCATCCGGCAAAATTATACCCGGGCCGGATTTATCGAAATTGATACTCTCGAGATAGTTTCGGACGAACTGCTTGTCGAATGATTCCTGGTCCCTGCCCGCCTCGTATTTATCCGCGGGCCAGAATCGCGACGAATCCGGAGTCAGCATTTCGTCGATGAGGATAACTTTATCGTCAACAGTGCCCCATTCGAATTTTGTATCAGCCAGGATTATTCCTTTGGATTCGGCATATTCAGTTGCCTTTTTGAATATCTCGATGCTCTTGTCGCGGACGTATGTGGCCGCTTCGACGCCGATAATTTCAGCCGATTTAGCGAAATCGATATTTTCATCGTGCGCACCTAATTCTTCCTTTGTTGCCGGTGTAAAAATCGGCTCAGGCAGCTTGCTGCATTGCTTCAGACCCGCGGGTAGTTTCACCCCGCACACCATCCCCGATGTCTTATATTCCTTCCACCCCGACCCCGCTAAATACCCCCGCACAACGCATTCCACCGGTAAGGGTTTGACTTTTTTGACGAGCATACTCCTGCCCGAAAGCTGCGACTTGAAATTATTGAAGGGGGCGGGAAAATCCGATACCACTGAGCTTATGAGGTGATTTTCGATGTCATCCTTGAAAAAGTCGAACCAGAAAAGCGATATCTGCGTCAGAACGATTCCTTTCTTCGGAATGCCGTTTGCCATAATAACGTCGAACGCGCTGATGCGGTCGGTTGCGATAATCAAAAGCTCATTGCCAAGGTCGTAAATATCCCGGACTTTGCCCCGTTTGGGCTGTGTATCGGTTATTTTTGTCTGCAGAACAGCTTCCATCTTTTTCTCCTTTTAACAAATCACTTGAACCCTGCAATATGCTAATAAACAGGAGTTGATTCGTCAAGGGCGATGCTGGTCGTTGCGGCGGGGATTAATTTTCGTTTTGTAATCTTGAGTCGATATAGGTGAAGATTTTTTCACGGGCTTTTTTGAAATCTTCCGTATCGGGCAAAAAATCAAAAATCATCTCGATGTGCCGGCGCTGTTTTATTCGTGCCAGCGTTGCCGGGAAATTAACGTCATAGACCCAGCTCAACTGGCACAGCTTAATATCGTTGATGGAACGCAATAATTTGTAATCGATAAGCCCGCCGGTAATCACTGCATCGAGCAGCTCTCGAGAATATTCGTCGATATCGGGAAGTTCGAGTTCGAGTTTGAAGTTGTCGGGGTCGTCTCTGTACTGCATGTAGGCCTCGGTAACGACGTAGTAGATGTCGATTTTGTCGGCGTCACGTATCATTTTTGAAAGTAGCAGCGTATCGCCTGTAAGCTCCGCAGGCAGCTCTTTGTCGCCATGGTACTTGATGGCCGTCTCGATGATTTGAATTTCGTCATCGGCAAATCCGGCAAGCAGCTTTTCCTCTCTGATGACATCGAGCGCGAGCAGGCAATGATTCGTGCTGCGGAGGTCGTGGTAGGTGTGGTATTTTTTGAACTGCGGAAATCGGCCGACATCGTGCAGTAAAGCTATTGTCTCAGCAAGCAAACACTGGTTCTCATTGAGCGATAATTCCCCGGCTAAAAAGAGCATCTCTTCGCAGACACGTTTGCTGTGGTCTTCTTTTAGCTTTATATTGGCGTTGATGTATTCGTCGTCGCCCGCCGCGAGGCGTCCCTTGCGGGAATAGAAGCCCGACACGAAGTCATCGAACCACGCCTTTAATCTGTTTAATTGCTCGTTATTCATAGCTCATAATGCGGTATGTTTGTTGTAAAGTGGGTAATCTTAAGATAAAGTGACGGCTCTTGCCAGTGGCAACAAAGAAATTCATAGCTTCATTTGAAAAATAAAACTTTGGGGTTATAATGCAGGCGACAAAATCCATACGAATGATATAAGGAGAAAGATATGGCTGCGATAAAAGATATCGAGGTGCGAAAGCCCAGCGAGGAGGAGGAAAAAAAGTGCAAAAGCTGGCCTATTTGGACCTGCGAGCCGAGCGAATTTGACTGGACCTATACTGAAAAAGAAACCTGCCTGATTTTGGAAGGCGAGGTAACTGTCACCGACGGAAAAGACCAAGTCAGCTTCGGACCGGGCGATTTCGTGGTATTTCCCGTGGAACTCGAATGCACCTGGAAGGTTAAAGAACCCGTCAGAAAACACTACAACTTCGGTTGAGAACTATAACTTTAAGAACTCACGCGGTACAGGCGCATAAGAACGCAACCGCACCAGTCAAGAGATGGCTGCACAAAGTTTGTATAAAACATGGAGGCAAAAGTTATGATGGTGGATTATTTAACATTGATGCTGGTTAATATGTCGGCTGGATTCTTCCTCCTCGGCTGCTTCATCTGGCAGGGTATCGATACCGAAGAGAAAAATAACTGGGTGCCCGCCTTCGCCGTTTGCGGGTTTGTTGCCGTCGTTTGCGGATTCGTGATGACCTTTACTTGGCCCTTGCCCGCGCCGTACAATATGGCTTACGGCGAAATGTCGGTTTTATTGGGTGTTTTATTTTGCGGTGCCGCACTCGCTTTGTATAAAGGTTGGCAGCTTATGCCGCTGGCCGTTTACGCTGCTTTTGCCGGCGCTGCCGCCATATTGCTCGGAATAAGAATAATTGACCTTAATCTTACCAAAACTCCGGTCCTGTCGGGTATCGGCTTCGTCCTAAGCGGCGCTGCCGGTGTCTTTTCTCCTGCCGTTGTCTGGCAAAGCCAGGAAAAGGGCATGCGGCATCTTGCTGCGATAGTCCTTTGTGTTACCGCCGCTATATGGGCCTGGATTGGATATCTCGCTTATTGGGCTCACATGGCCCCAAAATAAAAAAGCATTCTAAATTGAAATGGGTAAGCTGCTTCTGCCGCTGTCACTTCTGTAGTTTGGCGATTTCATCCCGGCACATCTTTAGCTGGTTCGTGTCCGTTAGTTTGGGCTCGGCAATCTGAAGGTGCTTCAGCGCAAGCTCCGACTTGTCAAGGTAGCGGGAGTAAATGATACCCAGCATAAGCTCGACTTGCTCGATATATTCATAGGTACTGTAGTGAGCGATGAGTTTTTCATAGATTTCTGCCGCCTGCTCGCGTCGGTTTTCGCTGGCAAGCTGGTTGGCGATATCAAGCAGGTGCTGGCGGGGGAGAATTTGTTCTTTATCAAGTTTTAATAGCTCCAGGTACAGCATTGCGGCGGCGTGCATATCGTGCTGATAGATTCGCTCGGATATTTCGCTTCGGAAGCGCGTGATTTCAGGGTCTTGAGTCTGGGCGATGGGCTTTGTTACATCTCTTGATTTTATGCGTTTTGTGCCGGTTCGACCTGTGTATGGGTCGTAGCCGGTGGAAATGGCGTCGCGGTATTTCCGCCGCCGGTTCCACTGCCTTAACATCGCCCAAAGGTCGAAATGCGAGCTCGTTGCCAGACCGGTGGCCAGTAAGACAAACGAAGCAATCATCCCAAACGCATAACCGGCTAAGTGGGCGTCGTATGCCACGTGTTCCGTAGTACGGGCGATGACGTTATCGAGGAAAATCATCTTGAAGGCGATGAAGTAAAGGGCGGGCACTTCCATCGTCCCGATGATAAAGAACCAGTAGACGATAGTGATGAGCGTTTGTGGGAAAAACACAAGATAAGCACCCGTTACCACCGCAACCGCGCCGCTGGCGCCGAGCACCGGATTGATACTTACCAGTGAATGACCGATTGCCGCGAAGACGGCACCGGCCAGATAAAAACATATGTAACCCACCGTGCCAAGCTTGTCGTTTACATTGTTGCCGAATATATACAAAAAGAACATGTTTCCGAAGATGTGCAGCAGCCCGCCGTGAAGGAATGCATAAGTAATGAACTGCCACAGGTGCGGGTGGACCGGCGTCAGCATAAGGTGTTGTGCCCATGGGCGAATGACCTCGACAATGCCCGTTTGTGCCTGTTGGTGGGGCCAGTAGGTGAGGGAAAAGACAATGATGTTTGCCGCTATAATGGCGTAATTCGCGTATGGCGTTCTGCGGGGCGTTATGCTTGTGCGAAAGGGTAATATCATATTTAAACCAGTTTACCTTCGAAAAACTTGGACGATTCAAAGAGAAGCATTGTAATGACACTGCCCCTGCCGGGCAAGGCATAAAAAAAACAGGACAACGTGTGTCGTCCTGTTTAAGGTGAAATGAAACGTTCGTATAAACTTTTTTTTGCTGCTACCTCTTTATTTAGCGCTCGAGGCGAAACGTTCTATATTTAACCGGCTTATTCCCCCCAGCCGAATTCGTCCAACAAACAAAATATAGAAAAAAAACTAACCCCTGCCAAATCGGCGCCGAAAAAAACTTTATTTTTTAAGCCGGGGGTGTTAATCAGTGCTGAAAGAATTGTATTACCATATGGAAAGGCTGGATAATATGGATAACCAGACGTTTAAAAAACGGCTAAAAGGCGTTCGCAAAGCCTTGTCGGCCCTTAAGGCCGATTGTCTTATTCTGACAAAACCGGCAAATGCGACTTATTTAACCGGTTTTACGGGCCACGATAGCTGGGCAATTGTGCTGCCGAAATTGGTTATGCTCGTTACCGACAGCAGATATACCGAGCAGGCCGCCGACCAGTGCCGGTTTTGCAGGATAATCGAGCGAACTGATTCAATGGCCCAGGCGGTGGCGGATTTATTGAAAAAGCAGCGGGCGGTAAAGCTCGCCGCGATAGAGCAGACAACGTCAATCGCTGCCTTTGAAGGACTGAAAAAACATATCGCCTGCCGGTTAAACTCAGCCATCGACATTGTCGAATCGATTCGGCGCACAAAAGACAACGAAGAAGTGCACGCCATTCGTGCTGCCGGTGAAATAGCGGGAAGAGTATTCTCGAAGCTGCGAACAACTGTTCGCCGGGGCATGACCGAAAATGAGCTGGCAGGATTCGTCGATTTCGAGATTCGCAAATTAGGCGGGCAAAGCTGCTTCGAGACCATAGTGGCATTCGGTGCCGATTCATCAAGGCCGCATCATCAGCCCGGAGCCAAAAAGCTCAAAAAAAATGATGCGGTTTTGGTGGATTTCGGAGTGCGGTATCAGGGCTATTGCTGCGATGTAACCCGGTGCTTTTCGATGGGTACTAAAAACAGATTTTTCGAAAGGGTATATGCTGCGGTGGAGCAGGCCCAGGCGGCGGCTTTGGATGTGATTAAGGCGGGCGTTGAAATCAAAAAGGTCGATATGGCCGCCCGCGAAGTTATAAAAAAACATAAATTACCCCTTTACGGCCACGGCACCGGCCACGGCCTGGGCCTCGAAGTGCACGAGCTGCCCGTCGTTTCGAATAATATAAAAGG
The DNA here is from genome assembly GCA_964387605.1 of uncultured Pirellulales bacterium. Taxonomy (GTDB): domain Bacteria; phylum Planctomycetota; class Phycisphaerae; order Sedimentisphaerales; family Anaerobacaceae; genus Fen-1362. The sequence goes on from CAYLYB010000024.1 coordinate 17,645, forward strand.
CAGGTTGCAGGCCGGCGATGTTATCACCATTGAGCCGGCTGTGTATGTGCCGGGACGATTGGGAGTGAGGATTGAAGACGATATATTAGTGACCGATGATGGCTATGTTTTATTGACCGCGGAGGTGTAATCTGCGATTATGGCCGCGGGTTGGGTGGTTGTTGTATCTCGTGCAATAAAAAGGTCTTATAAAAAGGCAAAAATAAGTGGCACAGCACCATATAAACGCGGAAGACGCTATTTTACTCGAAAAATGGCGCACCGGAGACGACGCAGCTATCGAACGACTCGTCGCCAAATACCAAGGCCGCATATACAACGTCATTTTAAAGATTTGCGCTAATCCCGATGATGCCGCGGAACTAACTCAGGACACGTTTGTCAAAATAATAGAGCACATTGACACTTTTGAGAGTCGTAGCCGCTTTTACACCTGGGCCTTTCGCATAGCTGTGAACCTCACCCTGAATTACTGCAAAAGAAAGGCAACAGTTGGGTTTTCATCGATGGATGCGGCTGCTGATGACCAGGGCACGCAGACAATGGCTGCACTGCTGACAGACGAAAAATCGCCCGACCCCGCCCAGGTCGCCCAAAACAGGGAATTATGCAGCCTGATTCAATTGGCCGTCAGCCGGCTTGACGAGGACTACAGAACCGTCATCGTGCTAAGGGATATCGAAGGAATGGATTATGCGCAGATTGCGGATGTTATTGGCGTCGAGCTTGGGACGGTCAAAAGCCGCCTCAGCAGAGCCAGGGCCGCATTAAGGCAGATTTTGGAGGCCTTATGAGCTTCGAACTGAAACCTGAAATTGAAGAATTGCTGAATGGCTATATCGACGGCGAGCTTGCCGCCGAAGAACAGAACAAGGTGCGTCGGCTTATCGAAGCCGACGAATCAATAGCCCGCCGACTTGCCGAGCTGGACCGCTGCAGATTGCTGGTATCTTCGTTGCCGCCCGCCCAGCCGCCTGCTGAAGTTATTTCAGGGATAAAACAGGTAATCAAAAGCCGCTCAGCTCACGTTGCCGGCCAGGCCCGACAGCAGGGGGCCAGGCATTTGTTTGCACGTCACGCCATCGCAGCTGCTGTGATGATAGGATTGTTGGGCCTTTTTGCAGCAGTTGTATATAAAATCGCGGGCCCGCAAAAAGAAGCGCCGCAGATGTTCGCAGCCCAACCCGTGCCCGAACCAAAAACGCAGCCCCAGCCCCCGCTGATGGCACAGCCCGTTGGTGATGTTACCCCCGATGTTGCCGACGTTGGTTTTTATTCGCTGCGGCTCGCAACCGGTGACTTCGTCGGCGTTGATGCCTTTATCAATAAAATGCTCGATGAAAGCCCCTGGCTCGAATATGACGCCGCTAAGGACCGGCCCGGGCAAAGCGTTTACAGGATAATCTGCACCAGGGCGGGCCTTGATGAGCTTGTGAATGATTTGGCGGGGGTGTGGTCGAAATTCGATTCTGCTACTTTAGTCGTGCACGGCGACGATGTCGGCGACTACGTGGCTGTTGTTGCCGTTCGACCTGAACAGATTACCGATATCGCAAACGAGCAGACGCACAACGACCGGGTCCGACTGGCGAAAGATTTCGCCGTCCTCAATGATGCAGAACAGCTAATGCCCGCAAAGAAAATCCTGGCGTATCTTGAAACTGATTACACCGAATTAATCAATATCCCAAGGCCTGCCCTGACCTCAGCCGAGCAAAGGGTCCCTCCACTGGATTCATCGGACAAAATTTGCGTGGATTTGACCATCGAGGTAAAGGGGCATAAATAACCACCGGCTGTGAGCATGCAGGGCGGATAATCAGCAATGCTTGACCAGAACGATTGTTGTTTGGTTGTCGTGGATGTTCAGGGCAAATTGGCCCAGTTAATGCACGACAAAGACAAACTCTTCAAAAATATCCGCATACTCATTCAGTCAGCCAAAATTTTAAATATCCCCATCTTGTGGTGCGAGCAGGTCCCTTCCGCGCTTGGCCCCACGGTCGCCGAAATCGCCGAATTATTAACCGGCATCGAGCCCATAGCCAAATCGAGCTTTAGCTGCTTCGGCTGCGACCGGTTCAATCAAAAGCTAAAAGTACTGAATCGAAAACAGGTCATCCTCTCCGGCATAGAAACCCACGTATGCGTATATCAGACCGCCTTGGATTTGCTGGCAAATGGCTATGAGGCTTTTGTCCCTGCCGACGCCGTATCATCGAGGTCAGCCGAAAATAAGCAAATCGGCCTAAACGCCCTAAACACCGCAGGCGCAAAATTAACCGGCGTTGAAATGGCCCTGTTCGAAATGCTCAAATCTGCCGACCACCCGCAGTTCCGCCAAGTCGCAAAGCTCGTCAAATAGGGCCTCTGTTGTCCGGCGTCTTCGAAAACAGTATGGCATTGAAGTGTTAAAACTGTTGGCTCAGTTACTTGGTTTAAGTGTGCGCAAAGAAGAACCCCCGCAACTGACGGGGGTTCTGTAATACGTCGGGGTGGTTAAGGGTTTATTCGAGATTCATCGCTTCGGCAAACGTGCTCAGATTATTCGCCCATCTCTGGGCCTCTTCGAACTCGATGACGTCTTCTTTTACGAGTCGTGCCAGGTGTCTTTCCATCGTAATCATCTTTTCGTCATGACGGTTCTGGGTCTTTGTCTGAAGCTGAGAATATAGCTGCTCGACTTTCCCCGTTCTTATGATATTCGCGATGGCGTAGTTGTTGTTCAGAATTTCCATCGCCGCGGTTCTGCCGCCTCCGTCCATTCTTGGAATCAGCTTCTGGCTTAGGATATACGCCAGACCCATCGATAGCTGATTGCGGACTTCGGTTTGTCTGCCGGACGGGAAGTAATCGAGTATGCGGTTGATTGTCCCCGCCGTGTCCCTTGTGTGCAGCGTCGAAAATACGAGGTGCCCCGTCTCCGCCGCCATCAGCGTCATCGCGATTGTCTCCGCGTCACGCATCTCGCCCACGAAGATTATATCGGGGTCTTCACGAAGCATCGAACGAAGCCCGTCGATGAAAGAATAAACGTCGCGTCCGATTTCACGCTGCGATATGAGCGATTTCTTCTGCTCGAACAAATATTCAATCGGGTCCTCGATGGTGATGATTCGGCACGCGTGCTCCTCGGATATTCGGTTTATCAGCGATGCGATTGTTGTCGATTTGCCTGCCCCCGTTATTCCAGTTACCAGCACAAGACCGTGCTTGCGGTTGATGATGTCTTTCCAGATATCGTTGGGAAATCCGATTGATTCCACCGTAGGTATTTCCGTCGATAACGCCCGGATGGCCGCGCACACGCCGTCGTTTTCCTTGAACACGTTTATACGAAACTGCGTCGCGTTCAGCCGGTACGAGCAGTCAACGCTGTGCAGCTCACGCAGCTTTTCAAGACTGGTTTCGCTCAGCAATGGTATGATAAGCTGCTCGGCCATCTCCTTCGTGAGATTCGGGCCTTTCAGCTTCTTTAAGACTCCGTCGTTTCGATACGTCGGCGGTGCCCCCACCTTCAGGTGAAGGTCCGATACCCGCATTGTGCCCATCTCTTCGAAATAGTTGAGCATGTCATGAATGCTCATAAAATCCATGTTTTCTGTCGGGTACACACCTTTTGTTGGACTATTTTTTGTCTCTCGGTCCATAGTTTCACATTCCACAGCCATTTTCCGGCTCCTTATAAAAAACTATATAAACTATAGCTTTTGAAACCACTCCCTCCAAAGCCAGGGGTGCATATTTTCAGCCGTGTCTATATCGGCAAAAAAGAGGGGGGCCAAAAGTTAATTCCGATGGATTTATTTGCCCTTTGCGAGCCATTCGTTGAGGTTTTTGGCTAATATTTGAACGTCCTTTTTAGCCATGATATGACCGATAATTACTGGCGGGATTTTCAGATTTGCCATTGCCTTCTCCGCTCGCTCCCACAGCCGGCCCCGTTTCGCCTCGCTCTCGGCCATATAAAGCTCGCTCACAAGCTCGCTCAGCTTGCCTAACATAATGGCGTCTAAGTTATCGTAGTAGTTCGAGATGAGGTTCTTTTGATATTTGCTCAGTTCGCGTTTAGCCATGCCCGGTTCCTTGTTTTATTCCTGTGATATACCCTTTTATACAGCCATTTTCGGACCGAAGCAACCCTCCTCGGTGTGTATCACCGCCCCTTATTGTTTAGCCCCCAATCCCGCCTTTTGGGATTGGGGGTTTTCTTGTCTTTGGGGCCCGCCCTTCGTAGCACGTAGTGCGTAGAAGGGTCATTCCCGTGAAAACGGGAATCCACAATCGGCTAATCTCACATTTCACGTAGTGTAACGCTATACCGCTTTTTTACTGGCTTTGAGTGGGTAGGCCGGTATAATTTGCCAAAAATACCTGTCAGGACAGGATTGCTTCACACGAAAAATATGAAGGCGAAGTTCATAATACTATCGTTCGCATTCGCTCTATATTTACCGGTTGCCCCGGCTCAGGCGATTGATGCCGCTCAGGCCGATGCCTTCACAGGCCGCAGCGTCCATATCGAAGGTGATAATATCCTCAGCTACCGCGGCCCCACAGGCGAAGATGCCCTCGTCGTCGAAGGTAAATTCTCGCTCTCCGCTGGCGCCGATACCTTCACCGGCCAAAAAGGAGTCGTCTGGCTCAAACGAGAGCAAAGCGATACCAGAAGAATAAACTTTTATGCGTATCTTGCAGGCAGGGTCTCGGCAAAAAAAGGTAAAGGCACGCAGGTCGTCGGGCTCGACTGGCAATTGCTCGATAATGGCAAGGCGATAGTCATCCGTTTCGAATCATCCGGAGAAGTATTCATTACGGCTGCAAATAGAGAATTGGGCGATGTTAGGGATAACGATTTTTACTCAAAAGCATTCGCCTCCGTCGCATCGTTCGGCCAAAACTTTGCCTCCGAATTCGATTCGGTCTCGCCCGCCAAACCAGAGCTGATGCCCAGGCCGAATCTCAGACCCCAGGAACAGTTGGCCGAGCTTCAAAAATCCCGGAAAATTGACAAAAGCGAAAAAGAACCGTTTACTCAGGTCAAGCAGGTCCCCGAGGCAATGGGTTTTCTCGAACGCCTCCTGGGCCCCAAGAGAAAAACCGACGAGGGTAAAGAGCCCGTAAAGCCGAAAGCAATAGTGCGATACCCGGTAAATATTGCTCCCGCAACAGAACAGCAGCCCAAAATCGAGTGGGGTATCTCTACTGAGGGCGCGGATGTCGCCACAATCATCGGCCGGTTCTATTTGTGGCAAAAGCAGGACGAATCCGGCAGACTCCTCGAAATGCAGGCCGATGCCGCCGTCGTATTTTATTCGGGCAAAAAGCTCGGCGACGCCGAAGAATCAGGCGGCATACAGGATATCGCTGCGAAAGGTGCTATTGAGGCGGTGTATGCCAGCGGCGACGTGGTGATGACCGAGGGCCTGCGAACGATACGTGCCGACGAGGTATATTATGAGTTCGCTCCCAAAAGGGGATTGGTGGTCAACGCCGAGATACGCAGCTTCGATATAAGCAGGGGCATTCCGGTTTACATCCGCGCCGATAAGGTCAGGCAGTTGGCCGAATCTAAATTCGCCGCTGAAAACGTCGTTGTCACAACCAGCGAGTTTCACTCCCCCCAGATATCACTCGATGCCTCCGACATTCTGCTTACCGATACCACCCCCGTCGACGAGCTCGCCGGCCAGCTCAAAGACAGCAGCTATGATTTACAAATGCGGGATGTCCACCTAAAGGCCGGTGATACAACCGTATTTTACTGGCCTTATATGCGCAGCAACCTACAGAGACCCGACGTCCCCTTCAGGAGCTTGCGTATTGGCAACGATAAAGTATGGGGGACCAGTGTCGAAAGCCGGTGGTATTTGTCGCGGATGCTGGGGCTGCAGGAGCCGCAAGGAACCGACGGCACGTTCGAGCTGGATTACTACAGCGAACGCGGGGTGGGAGCCGGCACGGAGATTGATTATTCGCAAGATGACCGGTTCGGCAGGATTATCGGTTATATAATCGACGACCACGGCGAGGACCGACTGGGCAGGATTCGAAGCAGGCGTGACCTTGAACCGCCCGAAGAGCTGCGTGGCAGGTTCGGCTGGGTGCATCGTGAGTATATGCCGTATAACTGGGAGGTTACCACGGGCATAAACTACGAATCAGACGAAAATTTTCTCGAAAGCTACTACCGCAGGGAATTCAACGTCGACCCCGACCGCGAGACATACATGCACCTCAAACGCACCGAAGATAACTGGAGCCTGGCGCTTTTAGGCAAGGGCCGAATCAATGATTTCGCCGACGAAATGCAGGAATACCCCACCGCTGAATTTCACCTCACAGGCCAGTCGCTTTTTGAAGATAAACTGACGCTGTATAGCGATTCGCAGGGCGGTGCCTACCGCCAGCGTATAGGTGAGGACCACTCAACGCTGATGAACGAGGAGCCGTTTACGTTCGCCTGGCACCGCAGCGAAATCGATATGCCCGTTTGGCTGGGCGGCGCAAAGGTCGTCCCATTCGCCGCGGGAACAATCGGCTACGATGACCGCAGCGGCTTTAACAGGACGATGGTGGATGGCTCCGGCTCGGATATTTACAACGAAAATATCGTTGGTATCGGCGAGGCGGGCATTCGTATGTCGAGCGAGTTCTGGAAGGTGTATCGCGGGGTCAGGTCCCGGCTGTGGGATTTGAACGGCCTGAGACATATCATCAGGCCCGAACTGTCAGCCTCATTCTTCACCGAAAGCGATATCGCCGTCAAACAGCATGACGTCCTGCACCTCGCTCTATCGCAGCGGCTGCAGACAAAGCGAGGCCCCGCCGACAACCAACGGACCGTCGACTGGATGCGGCTCGATATCGCCGGCACCTGGGTCACAGACGCAGACGAAAGAACCGACGGCTACGGACCCGACCGGTTCATATGGAACAAATCGATGACACCCCTGAGGATTTATTCGATGCCCGGCATCCTAAACGGCGACCTCGCCGCAGGACTCAAAAGATTCGAACTGTTCGGCGCACGAAGAAACCATCTCACCGCCGATTATACCTGGCAGCTTAGTGATACCACCGCCCTGGCAAGCGATGTCTTCTACGATATTCGAAGCGGCACCATCGACCAGTTCGATATCGGCTTTTCCAGAACACGCTGGCCCGATTTGAAATATTACATCGGCAGCAGGTATCTCCGCCGCGTAACCGTGCTTGATGAACACGGCTCCAACGCCTTTGTCTTCGCCGCAAGTTATGAGCTGGACCCGCGATACACCTTGGTCTTCTCGCAGCAGTATGATTTCGACTACGAGGACAATATCGG